>NZ_JBDPMD010000033.1:0-98987 GCF_039871875.1 Sphaerisporangium sp. B11E5
GCTGAGGTGCCTTGGGCGGTGGGGGTTGCCGAGGTGGTGGGGGCGGCGGTTCGCGGGGGGCGGGGGGCGGTGGTGGTGGTGCCGGACGGGAAGGATGTGGTGCTGGTCGATACGGCGTTGCGGGGGGTGCTGGGGTGGGGGGAGCACGTGGCGCTGACGGCGGATCTCGGGCCGGCGGAGCGGTATCGGCGGTGGTTGCGGGTGCTCCGGGGGCAGGCGCGGGTGGTCGTGGGGACGCGGGCGGCGGCGTTCGCGCCGGTGCGTGAGCTCGGGCTGGTGGTGATCTGGGACGACGGGGACGATCTGCACGCGGAGCGGCTGGCGCCGTATCCGCATGCCCGGGAGGTGCTGGCGTTGCGGTCCCATCAGACGGGGGCGGCGATGCTCATCGCGGGGTACGCCCGGACCGCGGAGGCGACGCGCATGGTCGCCGCGGGGTGGGCGCGGCCGGTCGTCCCGTCGCGGGAGGCGCTGCGCAGGTACGCCCCGCGGGTGCGCCCGGCGGGGGAGGACGCCGATCTGGCCAGGGACCCGGCGGCCCGTGCCGCCCGCCTGCCCACCTCGGCGTGGACGGCGCTGCGGCACGGGCTGGACACCGGGCCGGTCCTCATCCAGGTGCCCCGCCGCGGCTACCTGCCCGCCCTGGCGTGCCTGCACTGCCGCACCCCGTCCCGCTGCACCCAGCCGCCCCTCCCCGTGCCCGAGCCGCACGTCCCGCCGGGGGCGCCCGTCTCGCGGCGGCTCCGCACGGCGGCCACGCTGACGGGGCTCGCGCAGCCGGACGTGGAGGAGACCCCCGAGGAAACCGTCCCCGCCCCTCTCTGCGGCGGCCCGCTGGCGCTTCGCGGAGGCCACGCGGCCCCCTACTGCCGCTGGTGCGGGCGTATCGCGGGGGGGTGGCGCTGCCGGGTGTGCGGCGGGGACCGCTTCCGTGCTCTCGTGGTGGGGGCGCGGCGTACGGCGGAGGAGCTCGGGCGGGCGTTTCCCGCCGTGCCGGTGAAGACGTCGGGACGGGACGCGGTGCTCGCCACCGTCGAGGCGTCCCCGGCCCTGGTGGTCGCCACGCCCGGCGCCGAGCCGGTCGCCGCGGGCGGCTACGCGGCGGCGGTGCTGCTGGACGGCTGGGCGCTGCTCGGCCGTCCCGACCTGCGCGCCGCCGAGGAGACCTTGCGCCGCTGGATGAACGCCGCGGCCCTGCTGAGGCCCGCAGCCGAGCTGGTCGTGCTCGCCGACTCCTCGCTTCCCCCGGTGCAGGCCCTGATCCGCTGGGACCCGGTGACCCACGCCGAGCGTGAGCTGACCGACCGCACCGTGCTGGGCTTCCCGCCGGCCGTCCGCATGGCCACGCTCACCGGCACCCCCGCCGCCGTACGGGAGATGATCGTCTCCCTGCGCCTGCCCCGCGAGACCCAGATGCTCGGCCCGGTGCCGGTCGAGACCCCCGGCCGCCCGGGCGGCGAGGAGGAGCGCGCGATGCTCCGCGTGCCGTGGAGCGTGGGCCCGGCGCTGGCGAGGGAGCTGAAGGCGGCGGCGGGCGTGCGGTCCGCGCGCAAGGCTCCCGACCTGGTCCGGGTGTGTATGGATCCCATGGATCTGATCTGACCGGCGGTCGCCGATTCGCGGCGCTGTTAGTAAGCCGTTAGTTTCTCCCTGTGTCGATCGAATGGGTGAACGGGGCCATCGAGGAGATCCGGGCGTGGGGGCGCCTGAAGGACATCGAGGTGGATGTCGAGGAGATCCGGCTCCTGTGCGACTACGCCAGCGACTACCTGGGCATCGGCGAGCTCGCCGACTTCACGCCCGTCACGTTCGAGCAACTGCTGCTGGACATCTATCCCCGCAAGGTCATCACCCCGCCGGAGAGCGCGGAGCAGACCGTCGCGGCGGCGCGCACACTGGTCGACTTCCTGCTGGACAGCGGCGAGATCGGCACCAAGATGGCGGGCCGCATGCGTGAGCGGATCAACGAGATCGCCCCGGAGATGCCGGCCGCGCTGGCCGACACCACCAAGTTCGGCATGGCCAAGAGCCTGTTCGCCGCGATGGGCGCCGACGACGACCTGGACGGCACGCCCGCGCCGTTCCCGACCGGCTTCTCCGCGGCGGCCCGCCCGGCCCGGTCCGAGGAGTGCGACTGCTGGGAGTGCTCGCCGCTGCCCGCCGTCCGGCTCCCGGCGCCGGAGGACGTCGCCGCGGCGGTCCGCTCGGACGGCCTGCTGCGCCACGCCCACCAGGTGGTGACCTGGATGCGGGACGGCGGCCGCACCCCCACCGCGCGGGGCGCCATGCGGGTGCGCGACGCCCGGCGTGTCACCGGCGAGCTCGGCGTGCCGGTGCCCGGCCTCGCGTGGGAGCTCGCCGTCTCCGTCGGCCTGGCCGAGGTGGACGACAAGGGGGCCGTGGAGGTGCCCCCCGGCTTCCGGCCGCTGACGGCCAGGGACGACGAGGAGGTGCTGGAGCTGTGGGCCGGCACCGTCGCCTTCCTCACCGGCGGCCCGCTGGCCCCCGTCACCCGCTCGCCCCGGGTCGACGCCGAGCTGCCCGTCCTGCACGACCTGCTCTACCGCGCCCCGGAGTCTCTCACCCTGGAGTCCTTCGGCGAGCACCTGTCCGGCGTCTGGGGCGCCGACGAACGCGACCCGCCGGACGCCCCCGAGGTCCCGGAGGAAGCGCCGCAGGACCTGGCCGCGGCGCTGGACGACCTGGCCAGGCTCGGCACCGTCGAGCGGGCCGGCGAGGTGCTCCGCCTGACCCCGCAGGGCCTGTGGGGGCTGCGCGAGGTGTACTCCCGCATGGGCATGACCGCGCCGGTCGCCCCCGACCCCGCGGGCGGCGACGCCGGCGGCCTGATCGCCGCGCTGCTCGGCGGTGTGCCGCTCGCTCAGGCCGAGTCGGACGTCACCCGGTGGCTGGAGCGCCGCACCCCTTCCGAGGCCGCCCACGCCCTCCTGGAGGCCGTGCGCGGGGGCGCGGCGCCGCACCGGGGCGTCGCCGCGAGCGTGCTCGACCGGCTCGGCCCGGAGGCCGCCCCCTCGGTGCGGCCGTTCCTCGACGACACGGAGCTTCGCCCGCACGCGGCCCGCTGGCTGGACCGCCACGGTCTGGACGCCCCGGACCTGACGCCGGAGGAGATCCTCTGGCTGGACGTGGACGTCCTCGCGGCGGCCGTGCCCACCGCGGAGGCCGACCCCGAGGGCTTCGCGAAGACCGTCGCCGCGGCCCACCCGTCCGCCCGCGTCATCGAGGAGATGTGGCGGGTCGACCACCCCGACGTCGCCGAGGTCCTCGACCTGCTCGGCCGTCACCTGCCCGACAAGGACATCGCCAAGGCCGCACGCAAGGCCGCGTTCAAGGCCCGCTCGCGCGGCATCCACTGACCCTTCCCGGCACGCTCCCGGGTTGCCGGAACGGTCTTGGTCAACGTCGGGCATGCGTCTTCGCGTGTGGCTGGTGTGGAGTAAGTTGCCTGAATGGCGAACAGCGGGGACGGCGGCATCTTCGATCTTGGTGAGCTGCGCAATCTCATCGACGAGCTGGGAAACGTTCCTGGTGAGGAGCGCGAGTTCATGCTCGCGGAGCTGTCCGGCGGGGACGCCGGCGACGACCGTGCCGACCGCTCCGTCTCCCCGGCGGACGTCCTCAGTTTCCCCCCGGTGGAGCTCACCGACCCCGAGCGGCTCGCCGCCGCGGTCCCTGCCGTCCCCCTGGTGCGCGACGCCGTCCGCCTGGCCGGGTGGACCGGCGCCCGCGAGGTGACCCCCGAGGGCCTGCTGCCGCCGCAGGACGCCGATCTGGCCGTCGCGGAGCTCGGTCTCGACCGCGGCCGGCTGCGGCTGGTGTGGATCGTCGCCGTCAACACCGGCCTGCTGCGCATTACCCGGGCCGGCACGGTCCCCGGCCCGGGGCTGCCGCCGGCGCTGCTCGACTTCTGGGACGGCGTGGTCATGGACGTGCTCGACCGCACCGAGGAGGGCCTCACCGGTTCCGCTGTGGTCGACGAGCACCTGACCGAGATGCTCGCCACCATCTACGCCACCACCGACGGCATCACCTACGGCGCCCTGGTCGAGGGCATGCTTCAGGCGCACGAGATCGCCTGCCAGGCCCGGCCGGGCGAGATGCGGCGGCTGCGTGAGATCCTTCCCGGCGAGCTGGACGCCGCGCTCGACCTGCTGCGGTACTGCGGCCTGTTCGAGCGGGCCGACGACGCGGTGCGCCTGACGCCGCTCGGGGTGTGGGCCGTCCGGCAGGACCTGCTGCGTGAGGGCCACGACGCGCCGCTGCTGTCGGAGATCGCGGAGTTCGCCGAGCTCAGCGCGGTCGAGCTGGTGGAGGCCATGTTGTCGGGCCGCGCCCCTTCCAGCGCGCCCACGCTGTGGGTGGAGCGGCGGGCCCCCGAGGACGCCGCCCGTGAGCTGATCAAGGTGGCGGCGTCCGGCACGGCCGGGCAGCGCGGCGTCATCGGCACCGTGCTCGAGGAGATGGGCCCGGAGGCCGAGCCCGCCATGCGCGAGGCCCTCGCCGAGCCCGCCATGTGGCGGCACGCGGCCGTGTGGCTCGGCGTGCGGGACCTGGAGGCCCCCGCGCTCAGCGAGGAGGACGGCACGTGGCTCGCCGTCGACACGCTCGCCACGCTGCTGTACATCCCCGACGTCCAGGAGGCCATGGGCGAGTTCGAGGCGCTGGCGCCGGGCGAGGAGCTGCTGCGCCTCATCGAGGACGTCAGCCGCAGCGCCCACCCCGACGCCATCGCCGTCCTCGACCTGCTCGGCACCCGCCACCCCGACCCCGTCACCGCCAAGGCCGCACGCAAGGCCGCCATGAAGTCCCGCTCCCGCTGACCCCCTGCGGGGGCCGTCCACAGGGCGCGACCGGGACGGCGGCGATGAGCCATAAACTGGTGGGGCCCCACGTCCACATCTGAACGGAGTCGTCCGTGGCCATTCAGTCGATCCGCCTGTTCGGCGACCCGGTGCTGCGCACCCCCGCGGAGCCGGTCACGGAGTTCGACAAGGAGCTGCGCAAGCTCGTCAAGGACCTCACCGACACCATGATGGACGCCCCCGGCGCGGGTCTCGCCGCGCCGCAGATCGGCGTCGGGCTGCGCGTGTTCACCTACTACGTGGACGATGTCGTCGGTCACCTGATCAATCCCACCCTCGACCTCGGCGAGGACGTCGACGAGGAGGGCGAGGAGGGCTGCCTGTCGTTCCCCGGCCTGGTGTTCCCGACGCCGCGGGCCATCCGGGCCGTCGCCAAGGGCTTCGACATGCACGGCGAGCCCGTCACCATCGAGGGCACCGACCTGCTGGCCCGGTGCGTGCAGCACGAGACCGACCACCTGGACGGCGTGCTGTTCATCGACCGCCTGGACCCCAAGCAGCGCAAACTCGCGATGAAGGCGATCCGCGAGGCCGAGTGGAGCGGCCTCGGCGCCCCTGTGGTGAAGGTCTCCCCGCACGCCACTCAAGGCAAGGCGCTGTAGGCCCGTGCGCCTGGTCTTCGCCGGAACCCCCGAGACCGCGCTGCCGTCCCTGCGCGCGCTGCTCCAGTCGCCCCGGCACGAGGTGGCGGCCGTGGTGACCCGGCCGGACGCCCAGTCGGGCCGGGGCCGCAAGGTGCACCCGAGCCCGGTGGCCGAGCTGGCCGGGTCCGCCGGCGTCGAGGTGCTGAAGCCCGCCAAGGCGGGCGACCCCGAGTTCCTGGCCCGCCTCGCGGCCATCGGGCCCGACTGCTGCCCCGTGGTCGCCTACGGCGCGCTGCTGCCGCAGCGTGCGCTGGACGTCCCGAAGCTCGGCTGGGTCAACCTGCATTTCTCCCTGCTGCCCGCCTGGCGCGGCGCCGCCCCGGTGCAGCACGCCGTGCTGCACGGCGACGCCATCACCGGCGCGGCGACGTTCCAGATCGTCAAGGAGCTCGACGCGGGCCCGGTGTACGGCGTGGTCACCGAGGAGATCCGCCCGCACGACACCAGCGGCGAGCTGCTCGCCCGCCTCGCCGAGTCGGGCGCCGGCCTGCTGGCCGCCACCCTGGACGGCATCGAGGACGGCACGCTCCAGGCCCGCCCCCAGCCCGCCGAGGGCGTCAGCTACGCGCCCAAGCTCGACGCGGCCGACGCCCGGGTCGACTGGCGGGCCCCCGCGATGCGGGTGGACCGGCTGGTCCGCGCCTGCACCCCGGCCCCCGGCGCGTGGACGGAGTTCCGCGGCGCCCGCCTCAAGCTCCGCGGCCCCGTGCGCCCCGCCCCGGACGCCGCAGCTCTGGCGCCCGGTGAGATCGCCGCCGCCAAGGACACCGTGCTGGTGGGCACCGCCACCCACCCGGTGCTGCTCGGCGACGTCCAGCCAGAAGGCAAGCGCCGCATGACCGCGGGGGAGTGGGCCCGCGGTGTGCGCCTGTCCCCCGGAGACCGGCTCGGCGAGGCATGAGCACGACCATGACTGTGGGGGAACGTTGACCAAGGGACCCCGGCAAGGCCGCGGCACCGGTGTCCCGTCCGGACGCCAGGGCGGCCCGTCCCGCGGCGCGGGCCAGGGCCGGGCACGCGGCGGCGGGCGCGGACCGGTGCGCGACGAGGCGCGGAACGTCGCCTACGACCTGCTGCGCGCCGTGGACGAGCGGGACGCCTACGCCAACCTGCTGCTGCCCACGCTGCTGCGCGACCGGGGCCTGTCCGGGCGGGACGCGGCGCTGGCCACCGAGCTGGCGTACGGCACGCTGCGCGGGCTCGGCACCTACGACGCGATCATCGCGGCGTGCAGCGACCGCCCGCCGCGCGAGATCGACCCGCCGCTGCTCGACGCGCTGCGGCTCGGGGCGCACCAGCTCCTGAGGACCCGGATCCCGCCGCACGCCGCGGTCAGCGCCAGCGTCGACCTCGTGCGCCTGCGCATCGGCGCCGGGGCCTCGCGGTTCGCCAACGCCGTGCTGCGCAAGATCGCGAGCCGGGACCACGAGCAGTGGATGCCGATCGTCGCGCCGGCCGCCGAGGAGGACCCGCTCGGTCACCTCGCGGTGGTGCACAGCCACCCCCGGTGGGTCGTGTCGGCGTTCCGCGACGCGCTCGGCGGCGACCTGCGCGAGACGGCCGAGCTGCTGGCCGCCGACAACGAGCGGCCCGGGGTGACCCTGGTCGCCTGGCCGGGGCGCAGCTCGGTGGGCGAGCTGGTGGACGCCGGTGCCGTCGCGTCCCGCTTCTCGCCGTACGCCGCCTACCTGACCGAGGGCGACCCCGCGTCGATCCAGGCGGTCGCCGACGGGCGGGCCGCCGTGCAGGACGAGGCGAGCCAGCTCGTCGCCCTGGCGCTGACCCGGGTGCCGGTGGACGGCCAGGACCGCGCCTGGCTGGACATGTGCGCGGGCCCCGGCGGCAAGGCGGGCCTGCTGGACGCGCTCGCCGTGCAGGAGGGCCGCAACCTCCTCGCCGCGGACCTGCGTTTCCACCGGTCCCGTCTGGTCTGGCGGGCCACCCGCCGCGCCGGGGTGGTCACCGCGGACGGCACCGCGCCCGCGTGGCGCTCCGGGGCGTTCGACCGGGTGCTGGCGGACGCGCCGTGCACCGGTCTCGGCGCGCTGCGCCGCCGCCCCGAGGCCCGCTGGCGGCGCGACCCGGAGAGCGTGCCCGAGTTCACCGCGCTGCAGCGCCGCCTGCTGACCTCCGCCCTGGACTCGGCCCGCCCCGGCGGCGTCGTGGCGTACGTGACCTGTTCCCCGCACCTGGCCGAGACCGCCGTCGTCGTGGACGACGTGGTGCGGCGCACGGGCGCCGCGGAGGTCCTGCCCGCCCGCCGCTACCTGGACGAGGTGGGCGGCCTCGGCGACGGCCCCTACGCCCAGTTCTGGCCGCACCGCCACGGCACCGACGCCATGTTCCTCGCCCTGCTGCGCAAGCTGCCCTGAGGCGGCCCGCCCGCGCCCGGCATGACATGATCGATATCGGAGGGACGAGCGGACAGGGGGCGTGATGTCGTATCCAGCGGCGCTGTACTTCGGGGAACGGGGGCTGCCCACGGCGGCGTACCGGCCCGCGGGGCAGGAGCCCGATCTGCGCATCGGGCAGGGCGGCACCGACGTGAGCTATCTGGCGACCGGCGCGACCACCGGCGGGCTGTTCGGGCTGTACCGGTGGGAGATGGGGCCGCGGCCGAGCGGGCCGTCGGCGCACTACCACCGCACCATGGCCGAGTCGTTCTACGTGCTGACCGGCACGGTGCGCCTGTTCGACGGGGCGGCGTGGCTCGACGCGCGGCCGGGGGACTTCCTGCACGTGCCGCCGGGCGGGGTGCACGCCTTCCGCAACGAGTCCGGGGAGCCCGCCTCGATGTTGCTGCACTTCGCGCCGGGCGCGCCGCGCGAGGCGTACTTCGAGGAGCTGGCGGAGATCGCCGAGTCGGGCCGCACCCTCACCGCCGAGGAGTGGACCGAGCTGTACCGGCGCCACGACCAGTACATGGTCTGACGCCGCGGGGAGGACGCGGGGTGGGGCCGTGGACCGGGGATCACGCCAGGGCGAACCGGATCACGTCCGGTCGCGGTCAGGACCTGACTGCGGGAGTTCGTGCCCGGCGACATGGGCCGTCACAGTGGGACGGCATGGTGATGAGCCTTGCTAATTTTTTGCCGGTGCTGTTAGCGATATCCCACATTCAGGCAGGCGAGTCTGCCGGGGTACGGTCAAAAATTCAGCACACGGTAACCCCACCGGCATGCGAGTGCCGTCAGTGGCGCGGGCGCAATCCCCGGCGAAACAGAAATTTTTCTTGACGTTGCCAGGGTGGGGTGCGAATATTGCGAGCGGCGATGTTCGCACAAGCATGGCTCATGGGCTGACTCCTGACTGTCATCTGACTGACTCCTGAAGGTCATGTGACAGATCGACATACTAGAACGTGGCTCCATCCATCGCATCAGCCGGCGGACCGCTGTGGCTGTGCTCGGAATACAACACGCTTCTGAAATGGCGGGCCCCTGACGTCAACCACCCTGAATGTGCTCATCCCGAGTAAATGGATATGCCTTCCAGGCTTCTCGTGACGCTGTGATGTTCCCAGGTGGGCGATGTTCGGCGCCGGGTTTCCGATCTGCCGGACAACGCGCTCATCACGATAAGGGCCTCGAAACTCCGATACCGCCGCACGCCACACGCTGATGTCCGAGCCGATCGGCACCAGCCTCGTCAGGGCCGATGCGCTCGAGACTTACCGGTACCGGCTTGCCCTCTGTGAGCCGCTCGATTCGAACCATGACATCGATCCGCCGCTCGACGGCGAAGGAGCACAGGTGAACACCCTCATCACGAGCTCGGCCACCCAGCCTCTGCGGCACCGCAAGCAAGCACTGCCGGACAACGGCGGGCTCTGCGAGCCGGCTCCGCGCCCATGAAGATCTCGCTGCTTGGCCCAGTGGAGGTATTGGATCCTGACGGCAGCAGGATCACGCCGAGTTCCTTAAGGCAACGGATGCTCCTCGCTCACCTGTGTGTCGACGCGGGGCGTGTCGTCTCGGCTGATCAACTTCTGAGTGCCCTGTGGCCCAGCGAGCGGCCTCGCACGTCGTTCACGGCACTTCAAGTGAATATCTCCAGGTTACGGAAGTACCTGGCGAACGCCGGAGTCGATCCCGGCACCGTGGTCACGGCGCCGGATGGGTACGCGATAGATCTGGCATGCCATCAGCTGGATGTCCACGACTTCCGTGATCTGGTCGTGCAGGCGAGGCAGAGCGTCCGGGAACGTCGTCTGGAGGCCGCGACCAGGCAGCTCCGGCAAGCGCTGTCGCTGTGGCGAGGTGACCCGCTGCGCGATCTGCGGGACTCGGTGGTCCTCGCGTGCGCGGCACGGGCGTTCGAGGAGGAGCGGAACGCCGCCTACGAGCTGCTGATCCAGCTCGAGCTGGACCTCGGACGCCACAAATATATTATCGGCGAGCTGTACGAACTGACCTCGAGGTTCCCCACGTGGGAGACGGTCCACGCACAGCTGATGATCGCGCTCTATCGAGCCGGCAGGACCGCCGAGTCTCTCACCGTCTACGAGGCGATCCGCCGGCGCCTGGTGGCGGAGCTCGGCATCGAGCCGTCGGGTTCCCTCAAGAGGATCCAGCTCGCCGTTCTGCGTCGAGGCGACCAGCTCGAAGTCTCGGCCGCGGCGAGGGTGGTGGGCGGCGGAGCCGGCTGATCACGAAAGTGACGCGGTAGATCCAAAGGGGAGCGCCGGTATACGGCCGGCTGCATATCTTCCCGGATGCATGATCCGGACGGGAACGTTCCATTTCGCCGGCGGGCCGTCGCATGGCCGCCAAGAAAGGCGCGAAATCAGCGATCTCCGAGTGTCCTGGAGATCTTCCGTGACCGGCGACCACGTCACAACGCCATGGCGATGCGCATCCCGATCGAAGTGCCGCTTCGTTCGCGCGCGGGTGGGCGGGCCGGCGTTCCGGGAGTCGTGCGATACGCGGCTTCAATCGTCGCGGACCCGCATGGAGCACATTTCGAAGCGCTTCTCCTGCGGGTGCATGATCAGGCCCGTTTCCCGACGCCAATCATGCCAGTCAGGCTTGTGCAACAGATCGGACAGCGGTGTGAAAGGGCGTTGAAAACGCGGTGTAAACGAGGTGTAAGTGCGGCTGTTTAGTCTCGTTCTCAGCGTGCGGAAAAGCGTGGCGCAGGCGCGGCGCGGCAGAATGCTCGATGAAAGGACAGCAGGTGTCTGATCCCGGAGAAGTCGAACGGTGGATCGTCGGCCGGCTGGCCGACCTCACCGGACGCGCCGCCGACGACATCGACCCCACGGACACCTTCGCCGGCCACGGGCTCGCCTCGGTCGAGCTCGTCGGCCTGCTCGCCGAGCTCGAGGATCGGCTCGGTGCCCCGGTCGACCCGGCGGTGGCCTACCGCTGGCCCACCCCCGCGGCACTGGCCGCGGGCCTTGAGGGCGCCGGCCCCGCGCCGGCCCGTGACGGTCCGGACGCCGCGCACGGCGGCGTTCCGCACGATCCGGTCGTCATCGTCGGTGTGGCCTGCCGGTTTCCCGGCGGCGCCGACACCCCGGAGGCGTACTGGGACAACCTCGTCAAGGGCGTCCACGCGGTCACCGAGATCCCGGCGTCGCGGTGGCACGAGCCGCCGGCCTTCGATCCCGACCGGCCGACCTCGAGCCGCTACTCGTACACCCGCCAGGCGGCGTTCCTGGCCGATGTGGCCGGATTCGACGCCGCGCTGTTCGGGCTCTCACCGCAGGAGGCGCTGCGCACGGACCCGCAGCACCGGCTGCTGATGGAGCTGGTGTGGGAGGCGCTGGAGAACGCGGGCCTGCGGGCGGACGGCCTCGCCGGCGACCGCACCGGTGTGTTCGCGGGCCTCATGGACTCCGGCCAGTACACCCGCCTGCAATGGGACCTGCACGGCGCCGGCCTGCTCACCGACCCGAACTTCGGGCTCGGCTCGGCGCCCAGCGTCGCCGCCGGGCGCATCGCGCACCGCCTGGACCTGCGCGGCCCCGCCGTCACGATCGACACGGCCTGCTCCTCGACGCTGGTCGCGCTGCACCTCGGCGCGCAGAGCCTGCGCCGCGGCGAGACCGACCTGGTGATCGCCGCGGCGGCCTCGCTCATCCTGCACCCGGACGTCTTCGTGCAGGGATGCGCGATGTCGATGCTGGCCCGGGACGGCCGCTGCAAGACCTTCGACGCCGGCGCCGACGGCTTCGCCATGGGCGAGGGCGGTGGGGTGGTGATCCTCGAGCGGATGTCCGACGCCGTACGCCACGGGCACCGTGTCCGCGCAGTCCTGCTCGGCTCCGCCGTCAACCAGGACGGCCGCAGCAACGGGCTGACCGCGCCCAACATGGCGTCGCAGACCGCCGTCATCCGTGACGCGCTGGCCGACGCCGGCGTCGCCCCGCGGGACGTGGCGTTCGTCGAGGCTCACGGCTCCGGCACCGCGCTCGGCGACGAGATCGAGCTGTCCGCCCTGCGAGAGGTCTTCGGTGAGGCGCCCCGCACCGCACCGCTGTGGGTCGGCGCCGTCAAGACCCAGGTCGGCCACCTGCTCGCGGCCGCGGGCATGGCCGGTCTGATCAAGACGGTGCTGGCTCTGGAGCACGGCGAGCTGCCGCCGAACCTGCACCTGGACACTCCCAACGGCGCCGTCGACCCCGACGGTCCCGTCCAGCCCGTGCCCGGCCACCTGGAGCTGCCGCCGGCGCCCGCCGCGGCCGTCGCCGGCGTCAGCTCGTTCGGCTGGTCCGGCACCAACGCGCACTGCGTGCTGCAGGCACCCCCGCCAGAGGCCCTCACACCCGCCTCGGCCCCGGACGCGAGCCTGCTGCTGCTGTCGGCGGCGAGTCCCGAGGCGCTGCGGGTACAGGCGGCGGGCCTGGCCCGGCACCTGGCCGACGCGCCCGCACCCGGCCTGGCCGACGTGGCCCGGACTCTGGACGAGGGACGGGCCCGCCTGCCGGCGCGACGCGCGCTGGTGGTGGCCGGCACCGCCGACGCGGTGGCGCAGTTGTCGGCCACACCCTTCGTCTCGGGGCACGTGCTGCGGCACGCGGGCCACTGTCCCCGCGTGGCGTACCTGCTGCCCGGTGTCGGCGACCACCACCAGGGCATGGGCCGGGAGCTGTACGCGACCGAGCCCGCCTTCGCCGACGTCGTGGACCGGTGCCTCGACGTGCTCGCCCGCGACCACGGGATCGACCTCGCTCCGCTGCTGTTCACCGGCCACGCCCCGGCGGACGGTGACGCCTTCGCCACCCTGGTGGCCGCGCGGACGGGCACCGGGGGCGACGACCCGCTCGCCCGCGCCGGCCTCTCCCACCCGTACGTGTTCACCATCGAGATGGCCATGGCCGCGCTGCTCGGCAGCCGCGGCATCCGCCCGGCCGCACTGCTCGGCTACAGCCTCGGCGAGTACACCGCGGCCTGCCTGGCCGGCGTGTTCACGCTGGAGGACGCGCTGGCCGTGGTGGTGCGGCGGGCCCGGCTCATCGAGACCGTCCCGCGCGGCGCCATGCTGGCCGTCGCCGCGGCCCCGGACGACCTCGACGACGTCCTCGCCGCCGGACCGCTCTCCATCGCGGCCCTGAACGGGCCCGCCATGACCGTGCTGTCCGGCACCGCCGACGCGGTCGTCGACGCCGCCCGCCGGCTGGCCGGCCGCGGTGTCGCCTCCGTACGCATGCGCAGCGACCACGCCTTCCACTCGCCGCTGCTCGACCCCGTGCGGACCGACCTGGAAGCGGTGGTCGCGAGCGTCGCCCTTTCCGAGCCCTCCGTGCCCATCGTCTCCAACACCACAGGAACCTGGTTGACCGGCGAGGACGCGACCAGCCCGCGCTACTGGGCCGACCACCTCTGCCGGCCGGTGCGCTACGCACAGGGCGTGGCCGAGCTGCGGCGGCTCGCCGACGTCCTCGTCGAGGTCGGCCCCGGCACCACCCTCGGCACGCTGCTGCGCCAGAACGGCCTCGCGGGCCCCGATGGCGTCGTCGTCGCCACCCTGCGCCCGCCCGAGGAGCGCCGCACGCGGCCCGAGCTCGGCACCGGCGAGCACGGCACCGTGCTGCGCGCACTCGGTGACCTGTGGGAACGCGGCGCGGGCGAGCCCGGCCACGGCGGCGCCGGCCGGATCGTGAGCCTGCCGACCTACCCGTTCCAGCGCTCGCGCTACTGGCCGGAGCCGGGCCCGGACGCCGCCTCTGCGTTCACGCGAGCCGCGCCGCCTGGCCTGCTCACCTACGTTCCTGAGTGGACACGCGACAGCGTCCGCCCGGCCCCGGACACCGCCCCGGTGCCCGCGGGACGGCACCTGATCCTGGCGGACCCGGACGGGATCGGCGCGCACCTGGCCGCGCGGCTGCGTGCCGAGGGCGTCACGGTGCTGGAGGCGAGTCCCGGCGACGGTTACCACCGGCAGGGCGACCGGTGCACGATCGACCCCGCCGACGCCGGCCACTACCGCCGGCTCGTCGCGGAGCTCGACGACCCCGGCCCGGTGACCGTGGTCCACCTGTGGAGCCTCGTCCCCGGCGCGCTGCTCGGCGACGCGGCACGGGACCCCGACGCCACGCTCGACGCCGCGCTGCGTCACGGTTTCGACAGCCTGTTGCTGCTCACCCAGGCGCTGGGCGGCCAGGTGTCCGGACCCGACCTGTGCGTGCTGACCGTGTCGGCGGGCTGCGCCGAGGTCGTCGGCGGGGACGCCTCCGCGCCCGAGCGGGCCGTGGTGCACGGGTTCGGACGCTCGCTCACCCACGAGTACCGGGGGGCGCGCTGGTCGGGACTGGACGTCGACGCTCACGGCGGCGTCGCCGAGCGTGCCTTTCAGGTCCGCGAGGAGCTGCGGCGGCTGCACCTGGGCGAGCAGCCCACCGGCCCCGGCGCGCTCGCCGCCTGGCGGCGGGGACGCCGGTGGTCCCGGGCCTGGCGGCCCGGCACCCGCCCGCCCAACGGCGAGGGCGCCGGCGCCTGGCGGCCGGACGGGGTCTACCTCATCACTGGCGGCACCCGCGGCCTCGGCCTGGCCCTGGCGCGTGAACTCGCCCACGCCGGCGTACGCCGGCTGGCGCTGCTCGGCCGCGGCCCGCTGCCCCCGGTCGCGGACCTGCCCGCCGTGGCCCTGGCGGGTGACGAGCGGCTCGCGCGGACCGCGCGCGGTGTCGCCGAGCTGACCGCACTCGGGGCGGAGGTGCTGCTGCTCGGCGCGGACGCCGGCGACCCGGATCAGCTACGGCGGGCGGTGGGCGAGGCACGGCGGCACTTCGGCGCGCTTCACGGGATAGTGCACGCCGCCGGTGTCCCCGGCGGCGGTCTCATCCAGCACAAGACCCCGGCGCGGGCGCGGACCGTGCTCGCCCCCAAGGTCGCCGCCCTGGGCCCGTTGCTGGAGCTGATCGGGCCCGGCGTCCCGCGGGGCGAGCGGCTGGAGCTGCTGCTGTTCTACTCCTCGGTCGTCGGCGAGGTCGGCGGCCCGGGGGAGAGCGACTACGGCGCGGCCAACGCCGTGCTCGACGCCTTCGCCGCCGCGGTCGACGAGCCGGCCGGCACCCGTGTCTGCTCCGTGCTGTGGGGACCGTGGCGGCACGACGCCTGGCAGACGGCGGCGCTGGCCCACTCGCCGGCGCTGGCCCAGGCCGTACGCGACTACCGCGAGCGCCATGGCATCGGTGAGGCCGAGGGCAGCGCCCGCGCGGTGAGCCTCGCCGCCGAGGGCCGGTCCACCGTCATGGTCGTCGGAGAGCCGCTGGACCTGCTCGCCCGGCGCTGGGCACAGATGCACACCCCGGCCGTGGCGCCCTTCGCCGGCGAGGCGGGCGGGGACGGGAGGACCGCCGAGGCCGGCCGCTATCCGCGGCCCGTGCTCCGCCAGGCTTACGTCGCGCCGCGCGACCCGCTGGAGCGGCAGGTGGCGCGGGTGTGGAGCGCGTTCCTCGGCATCGGCGAGATCGGCGTGCACGACCCGTTCTTCGACCTCGGGGGCAACTCCCTGGTCGGTATGAGCATCGTGCGCGCACTGGAGGAGCAACTGCGGGTGAGCGTGCCACCGGCCGCGCTGTTCGAGCATCCCACGGTCGCGGAGCTCGCCACCCGGATCGGCGGTGAGCCGGCCGGTGCGGAGCCCCTCGCGGCGAGGGAACGCGGGCGGCGCCGGCGGCAGGCACGTACAGGCAACGGCGGCGAGCGAAGGCGAGGGGGCTCGGCATGACGGACGAGACCACCACGGAGTTATCGGGCACCGACATCGCGATCGTCGGTATGGCGGGCCGGTTCCCCGGCGCGGCCGGCACCCGCGAACTGTGGGCCCTGCTCCACGACGGCAGGACCGGCGTCACCCGGTTCACCGACGACGAACTGCGCGGCGCCGGGGTGCCCGAGCACCTGCTGGCCAACCCGGCGTACGTGAAGGCCGGCGCGGTCCTCGACGACATCGACCTGTTCGACCCGGCATTCTTCGGGCTGTCGGCGAAGGAGGCGCAGCTCCTCGACCCGCAGCAGCGGCTGTTCCTGGAGTGTTCCTGGACGGCGCTGGAGGACGCCGGCTGCGACCCGTCGCGCTTCGACGGCCTCATCGGCATCTTCGGCGGCGCCGCGTGGAGCACGTACCTCACCAACAACCTGCTGCCCAACAAGCCCCTGGTCGCCTCCACCGGCGAGCTCGCGATCGGCCTGGGCAACGAGAAGGACTCGCTCACCACCCGGGTGTCGCACATCCTCGGCCTGGCCGGGCCGTCCCTGGGCATCCAGAGCTACTGCTCGACCTCGCTGGTCGCCGTCGCCACCGCCGCCACCGGCCTGGCCGGCGGCGAGTGTGACTTCGCCCTGGCCGGAGGCGTCTCCGTGCAGGTGCCGCATCGGGTCGGCTACCTCTACCAGGAAGGCGGGATGACCTCGCCGGACGGCAGGTGCGCCGCGTTCGACGAGTCGGCGCTAGGCACCCCGGTGGGCAGTGGCGTCGCGGTGGTGGCACTGCGCCGGCTGGAGGACGCGCTGCGCGACGGCGACCGGGTGTACGCGGTGATCCGCGGCTGGGCGGTCAACAACGACGCCGGGCGCAAGGTCGGCTTCACCGCGCCGGGCGTCGGCGGCCAGGCCGCCGTGGTCGCCGAGGCGCTGGCCAGCGCCGGCCTCGTACCCGGCGACATCGACTACGTTGAGGCGCACGGCACCGGTACGGCGCTCGGCGACGCGGCCGAACTCGCCGCCCTGCAGAAGGTCTTCGACGGGCAGACCTGTCTCATCGGCTCGGTGAAGACGAACGTCGGCCACCTCGACCGCGCCGCCGGGGCGACCGGCCTGATCAAGGCCGCGCTCAGCCTGCACCACGAGCAACTGCCCGCCACCCTCAACTTCCATACGCCCAACCGCCAGCTTCGCCTGGGCGGCGCCACCCTCGACGTGGTCACCGAGCGCCGCGACTGGGTCCGGGGCGAGCGCCCGCGACGGGCCGGGGTGAGCGCCTTCGGCATCGGCGGCACCAACGCGCACGTGGTGCTGGAGGAGGCGCCGTACCTCGCCCGGGAGACGACCGGCGGCACGGGCGTGGAGCTGCTGGTCTGGTCGGGCCGCACCGCGTCGGCCGCCGACCGCCTCACCGTGCGGCTGGCCCGGCGGCTCACCGGTGACACCCCCGACGGTTTCCTCGCCGACGTCGCGCACACGCTGCGACGCGGCCGGGCCGTGTTCGAGCACCGGCGGTTCCTCGTCGCCGCCGACGCGGGCGAGGCCGCGACGGCCCTGCGGGCGGGATCGGACGTGGTCGCGCACCAGGAGCCGCGCACCGACCGGGTGGTCCGGCTGCTGGTCCCTGACCGGCACACCGACCTCGGCTGGGCCGAGGGGTTGCACGCCGCCGAACCACGGTTCCGCGACGCGGTCGAGGACTGCCTGGCGCGGGCCGCCGAGGTCACCGGCGCCCCGATCCCGAGCCTGGCCGCGAGCCCGCCGCGGGTCGCCGCGTTCGCCGCCGCGTACGGGCTGGGACGGTGGCTGCGAGACAGCGGGGTCGGCGCCGCCGCTGTGCTCGGACACCGGACAGGTGTGGCCGTCGCCGCCTGCCTGGCCGGCGCGCTGCCGCTACGCGAGGCGATCGAGGTCGCGATGACCGCCGCCGGCCTGACCGACCCGGCCGCACTGGCCGACTGGCTGCGGCGGCACGTCACCTTCACCACACCCGCGATCGCCGTGTGGTCGAACCTCACCGGCGAGCCGCTCGACGCGGCCGCCGCCCGGGACCCCGAGACGTGGGCACGGCTGCTGACCGCCGCGGACTTCGCGGCGGCGGACGCGCTGTCCCGCGACGAGGACACGGTGCTGCTCGAACTCGGCGCCGACGGCCCGCTGTCGAGCGCGACGCGACACCCATCGCGTCCCACAGGCCTGACGCTGCGCCTCGACGGTGACACCGGCACGGCGCAGCACGCCGCGTACGCCCTGATCGGACGGCTCTGGCTCGCGGGTGTGCCGGTGGACTGGGCACGGTTCCACCAGGGCCGCCCGCTGCGCAAGGTCGACCTGCCCGGCCACCCGCTCGACCGCGCGCGCTACTGGATCGACCCGCCCGCCGTGGCCGACGTCACCACCGACGCCGGGGCCGCCGCGACATCCACCGGGGCCGGCCTCGCCCGGACCCCCGGCGGGCCCGGCTCCGCCGCCGCGGCCCGCCCCGCAGCGGGCACGGACACGGCCGCGGGTCCGTCAGGACCCGGCGCAGGGCCGGCCGCGGAGCCGCCCGGCGAGGTGTTCCTCACCGCGCCGGTGTGGGAGCCTGTGCCGGGGCCGTCGCCCGCGCCGTGGCCGTCCACGCCGCACGTCCTGCTCCTGGCCGACGGCGGCCCGGCGGGACGGGACCTGCGCACCCGCCTCACGGAGCTGGGCGTCCCCGTCACCGTGGTGCGCCCGGGGGCCGGGCTCCAGCTCGCCGGCGACGGCTGCGCCATCGACCCGGAGCGCCAGGACCACTACGCGGACCTGGTCCGCTGGGCCGGGGAACAGACCGGCGACCGGCCGCTGCTGGCCATGCACCTGTGGGCGCTCGACGCGCGCGACCCGGCGCGGAGCGCGGCCCTGGGCTTCGCGAGCGTCGCCGCGCTGGCCCGCGCGCTCGGCGAGTCGGTCCTGGAAGGACCGCGACTGCTGGCCGTCACCCGCGGCGGCTGCGCGGCGGCGCCCGGCGACGTCCCCGTGCCCGAGCAGGCCGCGGTCGCGCCGGTGTGCCTCGTCGCGCGCCAGGAGTACCCGGGGCTGCTCTGCGGCGCCGTGGACCTCGGCGCCGCCGAAGCGGACGCCGCAGGCGTGGCCGTCGCGCTGCTGGAGGAGGCCCGCCGGCCCGCGCACGACGTCGCCGTCGCGCTCCGCGGCGGCGTGCGCCTGGTCGCCCGGCACGCGCCCGTCCCGGCACCGGCGGCGCCGCGCTCGACGATCCGGGCGGGCGGCACCTATCTCATCACCGGCGGGCTCGGCGACGTCGGCCCGCTCGTCGCGACGCACCTGGCCGAGCGCGGCGCGGCCCGCGTCGTGCTCACGAGCAGGACCGGCCGGTCCGGCACACCGCCGCCCGCGCTGCGCCGCCTGACCGCCGCCGGTACCGAGGTGGAAATCGCGGTCGCCGACGTCACCGACGCGGCTCGCATGCGCGAGCTGGTCGGCGAGCTCACGCGGCGGCACGGCCGCGTCGACGGGGTCGTGCACGCGGCAGGCGAGACCGGGGTGGACGGCTTCGTCGCACTGCGCGACCTGGGCGCGGCCGGCACGGCGCGGCACTTCTCGCCCAAGCTCCGCGGGGCGCGGGTTCTGCGCGAGGTGCTGGACGAGCTGCCCGCGACCCAGGCTCCCGACTTCTGCCTGCTGTTCTCGTCGGTCGCCGCGGTGCTCGGCGGCTTCGGCTTCGCCGCGTACGCGGCCGCCAACGCCGCGCTGACGGCGATGGCCGAGGCGGCCGAGGCCGTGCCGGGCGGGACGCGCTGGCTCGCCGTGCAGTGGGACACCTGGGCCCCGACCGCGCGGCGACTCGCCGGCGGGCCGGGTGCGGCGTTCGTCGCGTACGCGATGACGGTGGACCAGAGCACGGCCGCCCTCGACGGCGCGCTCGCGTCGGCGTACCCGGTGATGACGGCGACCGCCGCGGACCCGGCGCGGCGCATCGCGGGCCGGCTGCCCGAGCCGGCCGCCGCCCCGGCGTCCGAGGCGCAGCGGTTCCCGCGCCCGGACCTGGCGCAGCCGTTCGTGCCGCCCGCGCCGGGCGTCGAACGTCGGCTCGCCGCGATCTGGGCCGAGCAACTCGGCCTGCTGGAGGTCGGCGCGCAGGACAACTTCTTCGACCTCGGCGGCAATTCGCTGCTGGGACTGCAGTTGCTGACGACCGTGGCCCGGGAGTTCGGCACGCGGCTGCCGGCCGTGGCGCTGTTCGAGGCGCCCACCGTGCGGAGCCTGGCCATGCAGCTGCAGCCGCCGCCCACCACCCCGGCCGCGACCACTCCCGCCGAGCCCCGCCCGGTGCCGGCGGCGGCGCACACCACGCCCGTCGCGGCGCCGCGGCCTGCTGCTGTGCTCGCGCCTCGGGTCACCGAGCCGGTCGCGCCGGTGGCGGACGCGTCCGCACGCGACCAGCGCATCGCCATCGTCGGCATGTCCGGACGGTTCCCCGGCGCCGCGAACGTCGCCGAGCTCTGGCGGAACCTGCTCGACGGCACCGAGTCCATCAGCTTCTTCAGCCCGGAGGAACTCGCCGAGGCGGGCGTCGGCCCCGAGCTGTCGGCGCGGCCCGACTACGTGCCGGCCCGGCCCGTGCTCGACGGCATCGCCGACTTCGACGCCGGGTTCTTCGGCTTCAGCCCCCGCGCGGCCGCGCTGACCGACCCGCAGCAGCGCATGTTCCTCGAGGTGTGCTGGGAGGCCCTGGAGCATGCCGGGTACGGCGCGCCCGGCGGACGCGGCCGGGTCGGGGTGTTCGGCGGCACCAACATCAGCACATACTTCCTGCACTCCCAGCAGTACGACCTGCTCGCGGCGGGGGAGGTCAACGACTACGAAGTCGTGATGGGCAACGACAAGGACGCCCTCACCACCACCGTGTCGTACGCCTTCGACCTCACCGGGCCCAGCGTCGCGGTGCAGACGTTCTGCTCCACCTCGCTGGTGGCGGCGCATCTGGCCTGCCGCAGTCTCCGGGCGGGGGAGTGTGAGCTGGCCCTGGCCGGCGGCGTGTCGATCCGGGTGCCGAACCGGGTCGGTCACCTCTACCAGGAGGGCGGCATGGCGTCGCCGGACGGGCACGTACGCGCCTTCGACGCACAGGCGCGCGGCAGCATGTTCGGCGACGGCGCCGCGGTGGTGGTACTCAAGCCGCTGGCCGACGCGCTGCGCGACGGCGACACCGTCTGGGCCGTCATCCGCGGCTCGGCGATGAACAACGACGGCGCGATGAAGGTCGGCTACACCGCGCCGAGCGTCGCCGGGCAGGCCACGGTGATCCGCGAGGCGCTGGCCGACGCGGGCGTGCGCCCGCGGGACGTCGGCTACGTCGAGGCGCACGGCACCGGCACGCCGCTCGGCGACCCGATCGAGGTCGCGGCGCTGACCCGGGCCTTCGGCCCGGACGTGGAGCGCGGCTCATGCGCGCTCGGGTCGGTGAAGACCAACGTCGGGCACCTCGACCGGGCCGCCGGCGTCACCGGGCTGATCAAGGCGGCGCTGGCGGTGCGGACCGGGGTGCTGCCCCGGCAGTTGCACTTCACCGAGCCCAACCCCGAGATCGACTTCGCGGGCAGCCCGTTCTACGTCCAGGCCGAGCTGACACCCTTCCCCGGCGGCCCCGGCCGTCCGCGCGTCGCCGGGGTCAACTCGCTGGGCATGGGCGGCACCAACGTCCACATGGTGGTCGAGCAGCCGCCGGCCTCCGACCCGGCCGAGCCCGCCGGGCACGCGCGCCGCTACCACGCGCTGCTGCTGTCCGCGCGCGGCGACGAGGCCGCCGAGCAGGCATGCCGCCGCCTCGGCGAGCGGCTGCTGGCCGACGACGCCCCGCGGCTCGCCGACGCGGCCTTCACCCTGCAGACCGGACGCGCCGTGTTCAGCCACCGCCGGGCCCTGGTCACCGCGTCACTCCAGGAGGCGGGCGCGTCGCTGGCCGGCCTGCCGGGCGCCCCTGGGCCGATGGCCCGCACCGACGCCACTCGCGAGCGCCTGGCCGCGTTCGTGTTCGCGGGCGTCGGCGAGCAGTACCCCGGCATGGTCACCGAGCTCTACCGGCGCGAACCGGTGTTCCGCGCGGCGCTCGAAGAGTGCGCGGTGGTGATCAGGGAGTGCGATCCCCGTATCGACACGGTCGGGCTGCTGACCGGCGCGCGTGCGGGCGGACACGACCTCGCCGCGCTGCTGGGCCGCGCATCGGACACCGGCTCCGGTGACGAGCGGGCCGCGGCACTGCGGCGCACCGACGTCGCGCAGCCGCTGGTGTTCGCCGCCGAGTACGCCATCGCGCGCACGCTGATCGCCTGGGGCGTGCGGCCGGAGCTCATGATCGGCTACAGCCTCGGCGAGTACGTGGCGGCCTGCCTGGCCGGCGTGTTCTCGCTGCGGGACGCGCTGCGGCTGGTGACCCACCGCGCGGCGCTGATCTCGACCATGCCCGCCGGGGCGATGCTCGCGGTGCCGCTGTCGCAGGCGGCGTTGCGCGACAGGTTCGGCCCGCTCGAACCGGCCGGGCTGGACGTGGCCGTGGTCAACGGCGCCGACAGTCTCGTCGTGGCGGGCACCGTGACCGCCGTGCGGGAGCTGGCCGCGCGGCTGACCGCGCAGGGAGTGGCCAGCCGCGAGCTGGACACCACCCACGCGTTCCACTCCCGGCAGCTCGCGCCGCTGCGCGCCGAGCTGACCGCCTGGATCGCGGCGAACGTGACGCCGCACCCGCCGGCGACGCCCTACCTGTCCAACGTGACCGGTGAGCTCGCCGGCGCGGACCTGGTCTGCGACCCGGCGTACTGGGCGCGCCACATGTGCGAGACGGTGCGCTTCGCCGACGGCATGCGCGCCGTCGTCGAGCGGTCCGACCTGGCCGTCGTGGAGATCGGCCCGGGGCAGTCGCTCGGCGCGATGATCCGCTCCTCCGGCTGCCCCCGTGAGCGGTGGCCGCTCATCGTCGCCACCCTGCCCGCCGCCCAGGACCCGCGCCCCGACGACCTGACCCTGACCGACGGCCTCGCCCGGCTGTGGCTGACCGGCGTGAGCGTCGACTGGCAGGCCATGCACGGACCGGCCGGCGGCGCAGGCGCACGGCGCCGGGTGCCGCTGCCCACCTATCCGTTCCAGCGTCAGCGGTACTGGCTCGACAGCGCCTCCGGCAGCCACCCGCGACCGGCCGGGGCGTCCGTGCCTGGTCAGGAGGCCGGCGGCCCGCTGACGGAGGTCGGCCGGCTGCCCAGGCTCGACGAGCAGGACTGGCTGTACGCGCCGACGTGGCGGCAACTCCCTCCGGCCGGCGCCGGACGGCCGGCCACCGGCTCGTGGCTGGTCTTCACCGGCGCGGGCCACGCCGCCGGGCTCACCACGGCGGTGCGGGACGCGGTGGCCGTGGCGGGCGGCGACACGGTCCTGGTGTACGCCGGGCCGGAGTACGCCGAGGACGGCGACGGGTTCCGCGTCCGCCCCGGCTCGCTGGAGGACACCGTGCGGCTGCTGCGGGAGCTGCGCACGCGCGAGTTCCAGCCGGACCGGGTGCTGCACCTGTGGACGCTGGCCGACACGCCGGCCGAGCAGGAGCACGTCCGGCTCGGGTTCGAGACGCTCACCGCGCTGGCCCGCGCCGCGGGCGAGGTCGGCTGGGGTGACTGGGCGCTGGACGTGGTGACCCGGGCCACCCAGCAGGTGCTGCCCGGGGACGAGCTCCGGCCGGTCCGGGCCATGGTCACCGGCCCGGTGCGGGTGATCCCGCTGGAGTACCCACGGGTGCGTACCCGCCTGATCGACGCGCCCGACGCCGACGACCCATGCGTACTCGGCGCGGTGCTGGCCGGTGACGGCGAGCAGGTGGTGGCGGTGCGCCACGGCCTGCGCTGGGCCTGCGACCACGCCCGGCTGCCCGGCCTGATCGACGGCGGCGACCTGTTGCGCGACGAGGGCGTCTACCTGATCACCGGCGGCCTCGGCGGCATCGGCCTGGCGATGGCGGAGGAACTGGCGCGTGAGCACCGGGCCCGGCTGGTGCTGCTCGGCCGCACCGGACTGCCGCCGCGCCAGGACTGGGACGCGATCGCCGCCGGTACGGCCGGCGAGGTCGACGAGCGGACCAGGCTGCGGGTGACCGCGGTGCGCGGCCTGCTCGACGCCGGCGCCGAGGTCGAGGTCGTCGCCGGGGACGTGAGCAGCCTGCCCGACGTGGAGAAGGCGGTCGGCCGCGCGTTCGAGCGGTTCGGCGCGCTGCACGGCGTCTTCCACGCCGCGGGTGTGCCCGGCATCGGCCTGATGCAGTTGAAGGACCCGGCCGACTTCGGCCGGGCGCTGGCGCCGAAGGTCGCCGGTACCGAAGCCCTGGCCGCGGCCCTGCGTACCGGGCAGAGCGACGAGATCGCGCTCGATTTCCTGGCGCTGTTCTCCTCGATCACCTCGGTCACCGGCGGCGGCCCCGGCCAGGTCGACTACTGCGCCGCCAACGCCTACCTCGACGCCTTCGCGCGAGCCCGCGCGGCCACAGGGCGGCGCACCGTCGCCGTCGGCTGGGGGGAGTGGCGCTGGAACGCCTGGTCGGCCGGCCTCGACGGCTACGACCCGGCGCTGCGCGAGTTCTTCACCCGGCACCGGGCCCGCTTCGGCATCGGCTTCGACGAGGGCTGGCGAGCGCTGCGCCGCGGCCTGGCGACCGGCCTGCCGCACGTCATCGTGTCCACCCAGGACTTCGGCTCGATCGTGCGGCTGAGCACCGGTTTCGACGTGGACACCGTGCGCCGGCCGGGCGACGACGCGCACGGCACCCGCTACCCGCGGCCGGAGCTGGCCACCGCGTACGCCGCGCCGCAGACCGCGACCGAGCAGATCGTCGCCGGGGCCTGGGGCGAGGTGCTGCGGCTGGACCAGGTCGGCATCGCCGACAACTTCTTCGAGCTCGGCGGCAACTCTCTGATCGGCATCGATCTGATCGGGCGGCTGCGGGACGCCTTGGACCTCACCGAACTGCCGCCGCACGTGCTCTACGAGGCACCCACCGTCGAGGAGCTGGCCCGGCTCGCCGACACGCTCCGGCACGGTGGCGACCAGCCCGGCGCGGACGGGCAGCGGCAGGACCGGGCCGACCGGCGGCGCGTGGCCCTGCAGAACGGCACGCCCCAGCGAAGGAGGAAGCGATGAACCAGCCGGACGACGCCGAGACCGGCACGGCCGTGGCCGTCATCGGGATGGCCGGACGGTTCCCGGGCGCCACCGACGTCCACGGGCTCTGGGACGCGCTACTGGCCGGCCGGCCAGGGCTGCGCCAGGTGACCGACGAGGAGCTGCGCGCGGCCGGAGCCGGCGACGACCAGCTCGCCGATCCGCGGTACGTGCGGGTGACCGCCCCCGTCGACGACGTGGCGCTGTTCGACGCCCCCTTCTTCGGGCTGACCCCGGGCGAGGCCGAGGCCACCGACCCGCAGTACCGCCTGTTCCTCGAATGTTGCTGGGAGGCGCTGGAGACGGCCGGCTACCGGCCCGACCGGATGCCCGGCTCCACCGGCGTCTTCGGCGGCTGTGGCTTCAGCCACTACCTGCAGCAGAACCTGCTCACCCGCCCCGACCTCACCGGCTCGCTGCGCAAGCTGCAGTTCGCCGCGGGCAACGACCGCGACGCGCTCACCACGATGGTGTCCTACAAGCTCGGCCTGCGCGGCCCCAGCCTCGGCGTGCAGAGCTTCTGCTCCACCTCGCTGTCGGCGGTGCACCTGGCCGTGCAGAGCCTGCTGACCTACGAGAGTGACGTCGCGCTGGCCGGCGGCGCCTCGATCGACCTGCCCCAGCCGGCGGGCTACCGGTACGAAGAGGGCGGGATCGTCTCCCCGGACGGGACGGTGCGCAGCTTCGACGCCGCCGCCAACGGCACCGTCGTGGCCAACGCGGTGGGCGTGGTCGCGCTCAAGCGGCTCGACGACGCCGTGCGCGACGGCGACCAGATCCACGCCGTGGTTCTCGCCTCGGCGATGAACAACGACGGCCGCGGCAAGGCCGGCTACTCCGCCCCGGGCACCGCCGGCCAGGCCGCGGTCATCGAGGACGCGATCCGGCTGTCCGGAGTGGACCCGGCCGACATCGGCTACATCGAGTGCCACGCCACCGGCACCATGCTCGGCGACTCGGTCGAGCTGTCCGCGATGCGCCAGGCGTTCGCCGCGATCGAGCAGGAGCGCCCGCCCGCCGGCCCGCGCCCGGTGACCGTTCTCGGCTCGCTCAAACCGACCCACGGGCACATGGATCGCGCGTCCGGCGTGGCCGGACTCATCCGTGCCTGCCTCACGCTGCGCCACGGCGTGCTCCCCGGCACGCCGCACTACCGCACGCCCAACGCGGCGCTGGCCGAGGCGGGCGGCCGGTTCTCCGTGCTGACCGAGCAGCGGCCCTGGCCGCGCGACGGACGTTCCCGCCACGCCGGGGTGAGCTCCTTCGGCCTCGGCGGCACCAACGTGCACGTGGTGCTGCGCGAGCCTCCGGAACCGGCTCCACGGCCGGCCGGGCCAGGGCCGTACCTGCTGGCCTGGTCCGCGCGTGACGAGGACGCGGTGGCGGCGGTCGCGCGACGGCTGCGGGCGCACCTGTCCGCCCACCCCGACCTCGACCTCGGCGATGTGGCGTACACCCTGCAGCAGTCGCGGACCGGATTCGCGGTTCGTGCCCACGTGGTCTGCGCCGACCGTGACGCCGCGCTGGCCGCGCTCGCCGACCCGGTCCACTGGTCCACCGGGACCGCCGAGCGACGCAATCCGCCGGTCCGGCTGGACCTGCCCGACCCCGGCCCGGCCTCCGCGCAGGCATGGAAGGAACTCGCCGACGCGATCCCTGGCCTGGCGCACACCGGCGGCCCGGCGGCCCTGGTCCGTCTGCTGGCCGCGGCGGGCATGCGGATCGCCGAGATCACCGGCCCGGCGCACCTGCGCGCCGACCTCGCCGACCTCGCCGACCTGGCCGAGCCGGACGCGCCGGCCGGGCCGGCACTGAGCCTCGCGCCGCCCGACCGGGGCGCGGCCGCCTGGCTGCTGCACCGCCTCGGCGACCTGTGGCTGTCCGGAGTGGACTGGGACTGGGCGGCGCTCTCCGACGGCCACCGGCGCCGGGTGGTCCTGCCCACCTACCCGTTCCACCGCCGGCGCTACTGGATCGAGCCGGGACGCCCGGCCGCGGCCACGGCCGTCACAGGCGAGCCTGACCTGTCCCGCCACGGCGAGGTCGCCGACTGGTTCTACCAGCCGGTCTGGCGCGGCCGGCCGCTGTTCGCCGAGGTGTCCGCGCAACGGCTGTGCGAGCTCGGGCCCTGGCTGGTCCAGGGAGACGGCCCGCTCGGCGAGGCGGTGACCGCCCGGCTGCGCGCCGCCGGGGCGCAGGTGTGGACGGTACGCCCCGGACCGGCGTTCGGCGGATCCGTCGCCGACGGCTTCACCGTGCGCGTCGACGACCACGGCGACCACGAACGCCTCGTCGAGGCGCTCGGCGCGCCGCCCCGCACCGTGCTGTGGGGCCCAGGACCCGGCGGGCCCGTCCCAGCCGGCGCCGGCGCGCACGAGCGGGCCGCGGCTTTCGACCAGGCCCAGCGGCACGGCTTTCACGGCGCCCGCGCGCTGGCCGCGGCGCTGCTGCGGAGATCCGCCGCCGAGCCGCCGAGGATGCTGCTGCTCAGCCGCCTCGCGCAGCACGTCGTCGGCGACGACCTGCGCCGCCCCGAGGACGCCACCCTGGGCGGCCTCGCGCTGGTGCTCAACCAGGAGCACAGCGGCATCCGCTGCCGCCACGTGGACCTCGACGTGCCCTGGGACGCTCCGCCGTCCGGCCAGGCGGTGAGCGACCTGCTCGCCGAGGCCTGCGAGGGCGGCGACCCGCAGGTCGCCCACCGCGACGGCGGCCGCTGGGTACGCGACTACGAGCCGCTGCCGGTGCCGCGCGTCGCCCGCGACGCGGTCCGGCCAGGGCTGCCCGACGGCGCGGTCGTGCTCATCACCGGCGGCCTGGGCGAGGTCGGGTTCGCGATCGCCGAGCACCTGGCCCGCACCGTCCGCGCCCGGCTGGTGCTGACCGCGGCCTCCGCGCTTCCGCCGCGCGAGGAATGGCAGGCGTGCCTGCGACGCCAGGACGTCGCGGAACGCGTGCGCCGCGGCGTGCGCAACGTGCTGGCGCTGGAGCAGGCGGGCGCCGAGGTGCTCGCGCTGAGCGCCGACGCCGCCGACCCGGCGCGCATGCGGGAGGTCGTCGCCGCCGCCGAGGAGCGGTTCGGGCGACTGGACGCGGTGGTGCACGGAGCGGGCGTGTCGCATCAGGACCACTTCGGCACCGCCGTCGCCATGACGGCGGCGCAGGCCGCGGCGCACTTCCGGCCGAAGGTGCACGGATTCCTCGCGCTGCAGGAGGCGCTCGGCGACCGGGCGCCGTACCGGCTGACGCTGTCGTCGCTGGCGGCGGTCCTCGGCGGACTGGGCTTCGCCGCGTACGCCGGCGCCAACGCGGCACTCGACGCGTACGCCCTCGCGGCGCGGCAAGCCGGGGCGGGCCGCTGGTTGTCGGTGGACTGGGAGGCGTGGCGCACCCGCGCCGAGGCGCACCTCGCGCCGGGCACGACCATCGCCGCGTACGCGATGACCGTCGCCGAGGGCGTGGAGGTCTTCGACCGGGCCTGGTCGCTGCTCCCGCGGCTCGGGCGGCTGGTCACCTCGAGCGGCCCGCTCGCGGCCCGGCAGGCTCAGTGGACGGCCCCGGCGCCCGCCGAGCCGGAGCCCGAGCGGGCCCCCGCGCCGCGCCATCCCCGCCCCGATCTGACCACCCCGTTCGTGCCGCCGGCGACGACGCTGCAGCGGCGCCTGGAGCGGGTGTGGAGCGAGGTGCTCGGCATCGAGCGCATCGGCCTGGACGACGTCTTCTTCGAACTCGGCGGCCATTCCCTGCTCGCCACCCAGTTGACCGGCCAGGTGCAGCGGGAACTCGGCGTCCCGGTGTCGGTGATGACCGTGCTGCACCACCCGACCCTGCGCCAGTACGCGGCCGAGCTCGGCCCCGTGGCCGATGACCGGCCCACCACCTGAGAGGAGAACGTTGACCATGAGCGTGATCGGTGTCGCAGGAGCCGGCGTGATGGGCGTCGGCGTGGCCCAGAACCTGGCCCAGACCGGGCACCAGGTGGTCCTCATCGACAAGGACCGGCAGGTGCTCGACACGGCGTTGCAGAAGATAGAGACGCAGGCACGGATGAGCCGGCTGCTCGGCGGCCCGGCCGTGGACGCCGCCGCCGTGCTGGCGTCGATCACCACCGCGATGGGTCCCGAGGCCCTGGCCGAAACCGACTTCGTGATCGAGAACATCACGGAGAACTGGGAGCTCAAGCGTGAGCTCTACCGGGAGATGGACCAGGTCTGCAAACCGGAGACCGTGTTCGTGGTCAACACCTCCGCGTTGCCGATCACAAAGGTGGCGTCGGTGACGGGCCGGCCTGACCAGGTGATCGGCGTGCACTTCATGAACCCGGTGCCGATGAAGCCGGCGGTGGAGCTCATCCCGGGCCACCACACCTCGGCCGAGACGGTGCGGCGCACCCGCGAGCTGCTGGGCGCGATGGGCAAGAAGGCGGTCGACGTCAAGGACGCCTGCGGCTTCGTCTCCAACCGGGTGCTGATGCTGACCGTGAACGAGGCCGCGTTCCTGGTGCATGAGGGCGTCGCCACCGCCGAGGCCGTGGACGAGGTCTTCCGCAGTTGCTTCGGCCACCCGATGGGGCCGTTGGAGACCGCCGACCTGATCGGCGTCGACACCATCCTCTACAGCGTCGAGGTGCTGTACGAGCACTACAACGACAGCAAGTACCGGCCCTGCCCGCTGCTGCGCACCATGACCGACGCCGGCTTGCACGGACGCAAGTCCGGCCGCGGCTTCTACGACTACGGCACGTCCGCCTGACCGGCCGCACGGTTCAGTCCGGCCGCAACCACCACCGGGAGGGACACCATGTCCGACCATGACACCACGACCATCGCCGCCTTCATCCACCAGCGTTACCCGCAGGTGGAGTTCGCCCACGACCAGGACATCTTCTCGCTCGGCTTCGTGAACTCGCTGTTCGCGATGGAGCTGGTCATGTTCGTGGAGAAGACGTTCGGTTTCACGGTGCCCAACGAGGAGCTGCGCATCGACAACTTCCGCACCATCGACTCGATCGCCGGTCTGGTCGGCCGCCAGACGGCGTCGGTCTGACGGCGGGCAAGACGATGACCTCGTCGCTGACGGAGCCCGGCGTCCTCGACCTGGCCCCTGCCGTGGACCGGGCCGCGGCACGGCGCTTCGCGCAGACCCACGTGGCGCCGCTGGCCGGCCGGTTCGACCAGAACGGCCGCGTCCCGCAGGAGACGCTCGACCGGATCGGCGCGGCGGGGCTGTGGGCGCCGTTCCTGCCGGTCGAGTACGGCGGCCAGGGAGCCTCGATGCTGACCGTGGGCCACGTGCACGAGGAGGTGGGCCGTGCCTGCTCGTCGGTGCGCAGCCTGCTGACCGTGCACGGGATGGTGTCCTGGGCCGTGCTGCGCTTCGGCAGCACGGAGCAACGGCGGCGGTGGCTGCCGCGGCTCGCCGAGGGAACGGTGCTGGGCGCGTTCTGCCTGTCCGAGCCGGGCGCAGGCAGCGACGCCGCGAACCTGACCGCCAGGGCGACCCGCGGAGCGCGGGGCTGGATCGTCGACGGCGTCAAGAAGTGGATCACGGGAGGGCAACGCGCCGACCTGTTCCTGGTGTTCGCGCGGACCGGCGGCGGCATCGGCGCGTTCCTGGTGCCGCGTGACGCCCCGGGCGTGACCGTGACCCCGATCCACGGCATGCTCGGCACCCGTGGCAGCATGCTCGCCGAGATCACCTTCGACGGCGCGCAGACGGGCCCCGACGCCCTGGTCGGCCCCGACGGCTTCGCCGCCGGCATGGTCATGACCGGCGTGCTCGACCTCGGCCGCTACAGCGTGGCGGCCGGGTCGGTGGGCATCCTGCAAGCCTGCCTGGACGCCTGCGCCCGCTACACCACCCAGCGTGAGGTGAGCTCAGGACCGTTGCGCGACCTGCAGCTCATCCAGGCGAAGGTGTCCGACATGGTCACCGACACCCGGGCCGCGCGGCTGCTCTACGAGGAGGCCGGGCGGCTCAAGGACCGGGGCGACGCGGGCACGCTCATGGCCACCTGGGTCGCGAAGTACTTCGCGTCCGTCGCGGCCGCCCGGCACGCCGCCGAGGCCGTGCAGATCCACGGTGCCGCCGGCTGCAGCCCCGGACACCCCGTGGAGCGGCTGTACCGCGACGCCAAGGTCATGGAGATCATCGAGGGCAGCAACGAGATCCAGCGGATCACGATCGCCGCCGACGCATACAGGGAGACCGCTCATGGGTGACGAACTGTCCGAGGAGAAGCGCCGCGGCCGGGTCAAGTGCGTGGTCTGGGACCTCGACCACACGCTGTGGGACGGCGTGCTGCTCGAGGACGGCGCGGTGACGGTGAAGCCGGAGGTCGTCGACGCGATCCACGCGCTCGACGGGCTGGGCATCCTGCACTCCATCGCCAGCAAGAACGAGCACGAGGCGGCCTGGGCGCAGGTCGAGAAGGCAGGCATCGCCGACAGGTTCCTCTATCCGCAGATCGGGTGGAACGCCAAATCGCACTCGGTCCAGCAGATCGCCAAGAAGCTCAACATCGGGCTCGACGCGATCGCCTTCGTCGACGACCAGGAGTTCGAACGGGCCGAGGTGGCCGCGGCCTGCCCGCAGGTCGTCTGCGTGGACACGGCCGACCTCGCGGAGGCGCTGCGGACACCGGAGTTCCGGCCCCGGTTCGTCACCGACGAGTCGCGCCTGCGCCGCGAGATGTACCTCGGCCAGATCAGCCGCGACGACGAGGAGGAGCGCTTCGTCGGCACAAGCGAGGAGTTCCTCGCCCAGCTCAAGCTGGTCGTGCGCATCGAGACCGCCGCGCGTGACGATCTCCAGCGCGCCGAGGAGCTGACCGTCCGCACCAACCAGCTCAACTCGACCGGCCGCACCTACTCCTATGACGACCTCGACAAGCTGCGCACCTCCGGCGACCACCTGCTGTACGTGGTCACCCTCGACGACCGGTTCGGCTCCTACGGCAAGATCGGGCTGGTCCTCATCGAGACCTCGGAGAAGATCTGGCACCTGCGCCTGCTGCTGATGTCGTGCCGGGTGATGTCGCGCGGCGTCGGCACGATCGTGCTCAACCACCTCCTGCGCCAGGCCCGCGACGCCGGCGTGGAGTTGCACGCCGACCTGGTCGAGACCGGCCGCAACCGGATGATGCAGATCGCCTACGCGTTCGCCGGGTTCCGCGAGATCGGCCGCGACGACCGGCAGGTGACACTGCGGGCGGACCTCGACGCGATCCCGCCGGTGCCGTCCTACGTCAGCCTGCTCACCGACTGACCGGGGGAGACGCGACGGTGTCCGTACATCTCGGGACCAGCCGGTGGTTGCCCTTTCCTGTGGCCGCCGCGGCACGCCTGCGCTTGTTGTGCCTGCCGCATGCCGGGGCAGGCGCCTCGGCGTACCGGCAGTGGGGCGCGGGACTGCCGCCCTGGATCGGCGCGGTGCCGGTGCAACTGCCCGGGCGGGAGACCCGGCTGGAGGAGCGGCCGTACCGGGACTGCCGGGCGCTGGTGACGGACCTGGCCGGCGAGATCGCGCCCACGCTGGGCCGCCCGTACGCCGTGTTCGGGCACAGCCTCGGCGCGCTCCTGGCGTACGAGCTGGTGCGGGAGCTGATCGAGCGGGGCTGCCCGCCGCCGGCGCGGCTGTTCGTGTCCGGACGCAAGGCCCCGCAACTCGCCGAGAACCTGCCCCGGCTCGCCGACGCCTCCCTCGACGAGCTGGCCGAACTGTTGTGCCTGCTCGGCGGCACCCCGCGGGAGCTCCTCGACCGCAGGGTGCTCGCGCTGATGGCGCCGGTGCTGCGCGCCGACTTCGCCGTCAACGAGAGCCACCGCTACGCCTCGTCCCCGCCGCTGGACGTGCCGATCACCGCGTTCGCCGCCACCGCCGACGCCCGCGCCTCCGTCGCCGACGTCGCCGCGTGGGGTGCGCGCACCGGCGCGGGGTTTCGCCGGCACACGCTGCACGGCGGCCACTTCGCCGTGCTCGAACAGGCCCCGCGGGTACACGCGCTGATCGCCGAGGAGCTCGCGCCGTGGAGCTGACCGTCCTGCCGACGCCGGTCCACGGCCTGCGCCTGTGGCGGGTGCCGCTGGATCAGGACGTGGCCGCGCGCCGGCACGCCTGGGCGCTGCTCAGCCCGGACGAGCGGTCCAGGGCCGGGTGCTTCGCCCTCGCCGAGGACCGCCACCAGTACATGGTGGCGCGTGCCGCACTGCGCACCGTGCTCGGCCGGGTCTGCCGCGTACACCCCCGGGCGCTGCGGCTGGCCACCTCGCGAGCCGGCCGGCCGAGCCTGGAGCCGCGCGACGGCCCCGGTACCCGGCCGCTCGACTTCAATCTCTCCCACAGCGGCGACGTCGCGTTGATCGCCCTATGGCGGGGCACGGGACGCGTCGGAGTCGACGTCGAGCACGGCTCGGCGCAGGTCGACTACGCCGCGGTCGCACGGTCCATGTTCCCGGCGGTGGAGGCGGACCGGGTCGCCGCCGCCCGGGGCGAGGACCGCGCCGACCGGTTCCTGCGCCTGTGGACGGCCAAGGAGGCCTACCTCAAGGCCCGGGGCGTCGGCATCGCCCGGCTGCGCGACGTCGTGGTGGGTCCCGGCACCGTTCGCCTGGGCACGGACCCGCGCTCGACGGGGCGGCTGTGGCCGCTCGACGTCGCGGCCGGATACGCCGCGGCGGTGGTGCTGTGCCGGTGACCCCGTGCCGCGGGACACCGGGCCCGCGACGTCGAAGCACACCCGTGCGATGGAGGTAGGCGATGGACGACCCTGAACTGTTCCGACCGGTACGCCTAAGAAGTCTTCCGGCCCTACCGGCCGTACGCGGGCCGGGCCTGGGCTCCCGCGACAAGGAGAAGCTGATGTCCACGAGCTTTGTCCACCATGTCCGAGCGATGCTGGAGCGGTACGCCGACCGGCGCCACTACACGTTCGTCCGGGAGACCTTCACCGGGGTGGTGGAGGAGCGCACCAGCTACCGCGAGATCGACGAGCAGGCACGGCAGGTGGCCGACGGGCTGGCCCGGCGGCTGACCGCCGGCAGCCGGGTGCTGCTGGCCTACGCGAGCGGCGCCGAGTTCCTCGTCGCGTTCCTCGGCAGCCTGTACGCGGGCATGATCCCGGTGCCCGCGCCGATGCCGCACGACAGCCGCAGCATGAAGCGCATCTCGGGCATCATGATCGACGCCGACGTGCGCCTGGTGCTCACCGCCGAGCAGAGCGCGCCAGGCGTCACCGAACTGCTGCGCGAGGACGGCCGATTCGACGCGCTCGACTGCGTCGTCACCGACGCCGCGCCGCTGGGCGACGCCGCGCGGTGGCGCATGCCCGAGGGCGTGGGGCCCGACACGGTCGCGTTCCTCCAGTACACCTCCGGTTCCACCAGTGAACCCAAGGGTGTGATCGTCACCCACGCCAACCTGCTGGCCAACGAGCGGGAACTGACCACGGCCTGCACCATGAACGACGGCACGGTCCTGGTCAGCTGGCTGCCGCACTTCCACGACATGGGCCTGATGGGCGGGCTGCTCGCGCCGATGTTCGTCGGCGGCCAATCCGTGCTGATGACCCCCACCCATTTCATCAAACGGCCGGCGCACTGGCTGCAGGCGATGACCCGGCACCGCGCCACCAACACCTTCGCCCCGAACTTCGCCTACGACCTGTGCCTGCGCCGGGTCACCGACGAGCAGCTCCGCGAACTGGACCTGAGCACGCTGCACACCTGTGTCAACGGCGCCGAGCCGGTCCGCGCGCAGACGGTGGCGGACTTCACCCGCCGCTTCGCGGCGGCGGGACTGCGCCCCGGCGCCGTCAAGCCCGGCTTCGGCCTCGCCGAGGCGACGCTCGCGGTGAGCGCGACCCCGTACGAGCGTGCCGCGGTCACCTGCGAGGTGGACCGGGAGGCGCTGGCCCGCAACGAGATCGTCCCAGCCCCCGCCGGGGACGGCACGGTCCTGGTCGGCAGCGGCAGGGCGATCGAACAGCAGGTGCGCATCGTGGACCCGCGGACGCGGTGGGTGCTCACCGAGCGCACCGTCGGCGAGATCTGGACGCGCGGCGCCAGCGTCGCCCGGGGCTACTGGAACAAGCCCGACGAGACGCGCGAGACCTTCGGGGCGTACACCATCGACGGAGAAGGCCCGTTCCTGCGCACCGGGGACCTGGGCTTCCTGCTGGACGGCGACCTCTACGTCACCGGCCGGCTCAAGGACGTCATCATCGTCAACGGCCGCAACATCTACCCGCAGGACGTGGAGCAGGTCGTCGAGTCGGTGCACCCGGCGCTGCGGGGCAGGATCGGCGCGGCGTTCGCGGCCGGCACCGATCCGGAGCACGTGGTGATCGTGCAGGAGACCAGCGTCCCGCAGCTACGCGGCATGCCCGCGCGGGAACTCGCGCTGCTGGTGCGCCAGGCGATCGTGCGGACGTTCGACCTGTCCTTACCCGGCGTCGTCCTGATCGCCTCCGGCGTGCCGCGCACCACCAGCGGCAAGGTCCGCCGGCGCGGCTGCCGGGACATGTTCCTCGCGCACGGGTTCACCCCGGTGCACCAGGAACTCCCGCCGCAGGTCCTGGCCCTGCTTCCCGAGCCGGTCGGCGCCCCCCGACGGTGACCCCGCCCCCGGGCGACCCGTACCGTCGGCGACCGACTCCCCAGGGCGGCGGTGACCCCGCCCCCCGTACCCCCGGCGACCGACACCTCTGGAGGTCAAGGCACCATGGCAGTCACCGACACCGGCGACCAGGTCAGGGACACCGACATCGCGGTCGTCGGCATGTCCGGGCGGTTCCCCGGAGCCTCCGACGTGGCGACGTTCTGGACGAACATCGCCTCGGGGACCGAGTCGATCCGCCGGTTCAGCCGGGAGGAGTTGCTGGCGAGCGGCGTCGACCCGGCCCTGGCCGACGACCCGGCCTATGTGCCCGCCCGCCCGGTGCTCGACGACGTACGCGGGTTCGACGCCGCGTTCTTCCGGTTCAGCCCCCGCGACGCCACCATCGCCGACCCGCAGCAGCGGCTGTTCCTCGAGTGCGCCTGGGAGGCGCTGGAGGTCGCCGGCTACCCGGACCCGGAGACGCGCGGCCGGGTCGGCGTCTACGCCGGGGCCAACCTGAGCACCTACATGCTGGAGCGCGGTGCCCAGTTCGAGCAGGACCTGGACGCCGGCTCCTTCGAGGTGGTCATCGGCAACGACAAGGACGCGCTGTCCACCATGGTGTCGTACAAGCTGAACCTGACGGGGCCCAGCGTCTCGGTGCAGACGTTCTGCTCGACGTCGCTGGTCGGGGTACACCTGGCCTGCCAGGCGCTGCGCGCGGGGGAGTGTGAGCTCGCCCTGGCCGGTGGGGTGTCGGTTCGGGTGCCGGACACGGTGGGGCACCTGTACACGCCGGGCGGCCTGGAGTCCCCGGACGGGCACGTACGCACCTTCGACGCCGGCGTCCGCGGCACCATGTACGGCGACGGGGTGGCGGTGGTGCTGCTCAAACCGGCGCGGGCGGCGCTCGCCGACGGTGACACGGTGCTGGCGCTCATCCGCGGCTCGGCCGTGAACAACGACGGCACGATGAGGTTCGGGTTCGCCGCGCCGAGCATGGTGGGGCAGGCCGCGGTGGTCTCGGCCGCGCTGGCCAACGCGGGTGTGCGCGCCGGCCAGATCGGCTACGTCGAGGCCCACGGGGCCGCCACCGAGCTCGGAGACCCGATCGAGGTGGCGGCGCTGACCCAGGCCTTCGGCGACGTCGCGCGGGAGCGGCGCTGCGTGCTCGGCTCGGTGAAGCCCAACGTCGGGCACCTCGACCGGGCCTCCGGCGTCACCGGGCTCATCAAGGTCGTCATGGCGCTGCGCGAGGAGCTCATCCCGCCGACCCTGCACTTCCGCACCCCCAATCCGAAGATCGATTTCGAGGGCGGCCCGTTCCGGGTCAGCGCCGAGCCTGTGCCCTGGCCGCGGTCGGCCGGCCGGCCGCGCATCGCCTGCGTCAACAGCCTCGGCACGGGCGGTACCAACGCCCACGTCGTCGTGCAGGAGCCCCCGCCGGTGCCCGAGCGCCCGCCGGGTCCGCGCCGCCACCACGTGCTGCCGGTGTCGGCCCGCTCGGAGGCCGCGCTCGAGCAGTCCTGCGCCCGGCTGGCCCGGCACCTGGACGAACGAGCCCCGCGCCTGGCCGACGTCGCGTTCACGCTGCAGGCCGGACGCCGGGTGTTCGACCACAGACGGGTCCTGGTCGCGGCGTCGACCGCGCAGGCCGCGTCCCTGCTGCGCGGCGAGCCCACCGGTGGCACTCCGGCCCGCACCCGTCACGAGTCCTGGCGAGCCCGCCCGGTCACCTTCCTCCTCGCCGGCGAGGGCGAGCAGTTCCCCGGCATGGTCGCCGGACTCTACGCGACGGAACCGGTGTTCCGCGCGCACGTCGACGAATGCCTCACGCTGCTGGACGAGCCGCTCGCCGCCGGCATCGGCGCGCTACTGCTCACACCACCACGACCGGCCGGCCAGGAGACCGAGTCGCGGGCACCACACGGGACCGAGGCGGAGGAGAATCCGCGCCCGGCGCCACCGCGCCGCACCGAAGTGGAGGAGCATCCGCGCGCGGCGCTGCCGTGTCGCACCGAGGTGGAGGAGCATCCGCGCGCGGCGCTGCCGTGTCGCACCGAGGTGGCCCAGACTGCCGCGTTCGTCGCCGGATACGCGCTGGCCCGCACGCTCATGCACTGGGGCGTCACGCCCAGCACCATGATCGGCTACAGCGTCGGTGAGTACGTGGCTGCCTGTCTGTCCGGCGTGTTGTCCCTGCCCGACGCGCTGCGGCTGGTGGCGTACCGGGCGCGCCTGATCGCGGCGCGGCCGGCCGGTGCCATGCTCGCCGTCGCGACCGGCGAGGCCAGGCTGCGCGGCCTGGTCCCGGATCTCGCCGCGCGGGGCGTCGACCTCGCCGCCGACAACGGCGACCAGGTCGTGGTCGCGGGCGCGCCGGAGCCGATCGCGAGGCTGGCCAGGGAACTGACCGAGCGGGGTGTGGCCTGCCGCGACCTGCGCACCACCCACGCGTTCAACTCCCGGATGCTCGCCGGCGTCCGCGACGAGCTCACCGCGTGGGCCACCGTGTCGGTGACGCCGCACCCGCCGACCCTGCCCTACCTGTCGAACGTCACCGGCGCCCTCGCCACCGCCGACCTGGTCACCGACCCCGGGTACTGGGCCGCTCACATGTGCGCCACCGTCCGCTTCGCCGACGCGGTGGCCACGGCGTTGTCCGACCCCGACACCGGTTTCGTGGAGATCGGCCCCGGCCGGTCGCTCGGCACCATGGTGCGCTCCCACCCGGCGTGCGAGCAGGACCGCCGGCCCCTCATCCTGCCCACGCAGCCCGCGGCCGGGGACGACCGGCCCGACGACGAGGTGCTCGCCGAGGCACTCGGCCGGCTATGGCTCGCCGGCGCACACGTCGACTGGCTCACCTACCACGGCCGCGGCGGCATGGCGCATGGTCATGGGGTGGCCGATGGGCCTGGTGTGGCTGGTGGACTTGATGCGGCCAGTGGGTCTGGTGTGGCCGGCAGGTCTGGTGTGGCCGATAAGCCGGGTGTGGCCGGGGCCGGTGGGTCTGGTGTGGCCGATAAGCCGGGTGTGGCCGGGGCCGATGGGCGTGGCGTGGCCATTGGGCCTGACATGACTGATGGGCATGGCGGGGCCGATGGGCCTGGCGGGGCGGTGCAGGGTCACGGCGGGGTGGCGCTGCCGGGCCGGGTGCCGCTGCCGACGTACCCCTTCGAACGCCGTCCGTACTGGCTGGAGGCGCGGCGCGGCGCGGCCACCGGACGGGCCCCCGCCTCGCGGAAGGACGAGCCGGAGGCCCTGCCGCTGCTGCCCGAGGATCAGTGGCTCCACCTGCCCGTCTGGCGCCAGACCGCGCCGCGGCGGCCCGCGCCGGTCGGCGGCGTCTGGCTCGTGCTCACCGCGCCGGGCGCGGAGCCGGTCGCCGACGCCCTCACCGCCCGCCTCGACGCGCTCGGCGCCTCGCACCTCTCGGTCTCGCCCGGCGCACGGTACGCCGAGGCCGACGGCGGTTTCACCATCCGGCCCGGCGTACCCGAGGACGCGCGGACGCTGCTCGCCGCCCTCAAGGCGGCCGGGCGCATCCCCATCAGGGTGGTCCACCTGTGGCACCTGGGAACGCCCGGCGAGGCCATTACCGAGGCCACCGCCGAGGACCCGGCCGAGCGGGCCGTGCGCCACGGCCTGCACACCCTCGTCGGCCTGGCGCAGGCCTACGGCGACCTGGGCCTCACCTGGTGGTGCGACGTCGTGACCACCGGCTCGCAGCACGTGCTGCCCGCCGACGCCGCGCGCATGCGGCCCGAGCAGGCCACCGCCGTCGGCGCGTGCCGGATGCTGCCGGTGGAGTACCCGGGCACCGCGGCGCGCCTGGTCGACATCGGGAAGCCGGCCGGCGACGTGCTGACGCAGCTCGTCGACGAACTGCTCGGCGAACCGGCCGACCGGGTCGTGGCGCTGCGCGAGGGACGGCGCTGGACACCGTCGTACGACCCCGCGCCACGCCTGGCTGCCCCGGCTGCCCCGGCTCTCCCGGACGTTCCGGCGGTCGAGGGACGGCGCTGGACGCCGTCGTACGACCCCGCGCCCTGCCCGGCTGCCCCGGCGGTCCCCGCTGCCCCGGATGTCCCGGCGGTCTCAGCGGTCCAGGGACGGCGCTGGACGCCCTCTGCTATCGCAGCGGTCCCGGGTACCTCAGCCGTCCCGTACGGCCCGGGTGTTTCAGCGGTCACGGCCGGTGCCGAGATGGTGCCGGGGCCGCGTCGTGGTGGTGTTTACCTGATCACCGGCGGCCTCGGGGCCGTCGGCATGGCGCTGGCGCGGCAATTGGCCGGTGAGTACGCGGCCAATTTGATTCTGCTCGGCCGGACTCCGCTGCCGCCGCGGGAGCGGTGGGCGGCCGTGCTGTGCGACGAGGCCGCGGTCCCGGGCTTGCGGCGCCGTCTGCGGGACGTGTTCGAACTGGAGCGCCTGGGTGCGGAGGTGACCGTCGTCAGTGGCGATGTCGCCGACCAGACCGTGGTGCGCCAGGCCGTCGATCTGGCCAAGGAGCGCTACGGCGGCCTCGACGGGGTGCTGCACGCCGCCGGCGTGCCCGGCGCTGGCCTGACCCGGTTCACGACCACCGCCGGCATCGACCAGGTGCTGGCGCCGAAGGTGGCGGGCACCCGGGCGCTGCTGCGGGAGCTGAGGGGTGAGCAAGTAGGGTTCGTGGTCCTGTTCTCCTCGACCGACGTGGCCACCGGCGGTGGCACGGGTCGGCTCGCCTCCTGCGCCGCCAACGCCTACCTCGACGCCAGCGCGTACGCGAGGCCGCTGCCCGGCACCCGAGTCGTCTCGATCGGCTGGGGCGAGTGGGTCCAGAACACCCGGGCCGAGGACCTGAGCGGGTACACCCCCGAGACGCGGGAGCTCTCCGTCCGGCGGCGGGCCGCCTTCGGTATCGGGGAGGAACAGGGCTGGCGGGCGATGCTCGACGCGCTGCGCGGCGGCGAGCCGCATCTGATCGTGTCCACCCAGGACTTCACCGAGATCGTCAGCCGGAGCCTCCTGCTCGCCATCGAGGACCCGCACGAGACCTCGCAGCCGGCCGCGCTCGTCGACGCCACCACCACACCGGCCGCGGCACCCGAGGACGCCGAGCCGGACGCGGACCGGCAGGCCCGCGTCGACCGCCGCAAGCAGAGTCTGCGGGCCAGGAGACGCTGAGCGACCGCGACGACCACCCGGTGACGGCCGGCGCCCGCTGACCCGGCGCCGGCGCCACCCGGATGGTGGGATGGGCGGCAGGCCGCAGGCCCGGTGGCCGTCGTCCGGATGGTGGGGTAGGTCGGGTGGCCGGTCGTCCGGATGGTGGGGTAGGGCGGCAGGCCCGGTGGTCGGTCGTCCGGGTGGCGCGTCAGAGCGTCGTCGTGCGGCCGAGGCCGCGGCTCAGGCGCCAGATGGCGTAGGTCCCGGCGGCGGCGCCTATCGTCAGGAGTACGGTGGCCGGTAGCAGCGTTCCCGGCACGTTCCCGCGTAGCGCGGCCTGCAGCATGGACAGGGCCCAGTAGCCCGGCGACACTGGTGCCACCGCCTGCAGCCACCCGGGGAACATGCCGACGGGGACGAACGCGCCACCCAGCGTGGTCAGCGTCAGCGCGCCGATGTCGCAGATCGCGCTCAACTCGCCGTGGCTGCGGACCGTGGCCGCGATCGCGGTACCTATGGCGAGCAGGGTCGCGCCCCAGGCGGACACCGCGAGCGCCACCAGCCACAGACTCCCGGCCGGACGCACCCCGATCACCAGCGTGCCGTAGGCCAGCAGGATCGTCTGCTGCGTGAGCAGGACCACGAAGATCGGCAGCGCCTTGCCGACCAGCAGTTCGGCGGTGGTGACACGGGTGGACCGTAGCCGGTCCCAGGTGTGCCAGGTCCGTTCCGTGAGCGTCGCGGTGCCGACGATGGCCAGCGCCAACGTCGAGAAGATCACCAGCATGCCGGTCACCACCTGCATCGTGCCGCCGGAGAACGCACGGTTGTAGATGGGCTTGAGCACGAGCATGAGGATCATCGGCATCAGCAGGTAGCTGATGAACTGGCCGGGATCACGCAGCCGCAGGGTCCAGTTGATCCGCGCGAGGGCGAGAACCCGGTACAGGGATTCGGCGATCATCGGTCACGCCAGCGACCGGTAGAGGTCGTCAATGGAGGCCTTGCGTATGTCGATGCTGTGCACCGAGCCGTGTGGCCCGCTCAGCAGATCGACCAGGGTCTTGGCGGCGTCGTTGGTGCGCATCCGGAGCTCCTTGTCGTCGATGTGTACGCGAACCTCGTCGGTCAGGCCGCTGAGCAGTTCCTCGCTGGTCCCGCGGGCGATGATCCGTCCCCCCTGCGCGACCGCGAGGGTGGCGCCGAGCTCGGCCAGCTCGGGCAGGTAGTGCGTGGTGTACACGACCGCGGCTCCGTCGGCGGCGCGCCGCCGCACGGCGGCCAGCAGCGATTGCCGGGTCTGCGGGTCCGCGCCGGCGGTCGGCTCGTCGAGCAGGAGAAGACCGGGCCGGTGCAGGAGCGCGATCGCGGCCTGGATCCGCCGCTGCTGCCCTCCGGAGAGCAGCCCGGCGCGCCGGTCGAGGAGGTCCGTGAGCAGCATCGCCTCGACGACCTCGTCCATCGCGGCCGCGAGTGCCGCCCGGCGCAACCCGGCCAGCCGGCCGTAGAGCACGAGGTGCTCCCGGGCGGTCGCGCCGGGATAGAGCGCTATGTGCTGCGGGGCCACCCCCAGATCGCCCCGAGCGGAGCGTGGCGCCCGGCCGCCGATCGTCACCGTGCCGGCGTCGGCGCGGACGAGACCGCAGACGATCTCCACGAAGGTCGTCTTCCCGGCGCCGTTGTGCCCGACCAGGCCGGCGACCTCACCCGGCTCCACGACGAGCGTGAATCCGTCGAGGGCCCGTACGTCGCCGTAGCGCTTCGTCAAGCCGACCGCTCGAAGCATCGAGACCTCCCGGTCTACGCTGTATACCACTCTACAGTGTAGACTGAGGCGATGCGGAAGCTCAAGGACTCTCGCCGTGCCGAGATCGCCGATGCCGCGCTTCTCGTCGCGGCCGAGCAGGGCATCAAGGCGGTGTCGATGCGCACGGTCGCCGCCCGCATCGGGCTGACGCCGATGGCGCTCTACGGGTACTTCCGCAACAAGGACGAGCTGCTGGACGCCGTCATCGGCCGCATGCTCGCCGACGTTTCCCGGCCGGCGGCCGGTCTCGGCTGGAGGGAGACGCTCCTGTATCTGGCCGCCGAGGTCCGTTCGGTGGCGCGCCGGTATCCCTCCGTCTTCCCGCTGTTGTTCACCCGTCCGGCCGTGAGCCCGTCCGCGATCATGATCATTGACCTGGTGTTCGACGCGGTGCTGCGTGCGGGTGTCGAGCCGGCGCAGGTGCCCAGGATGGAGCGGATGCTCAGCACCTTCATCCTCGGGTTCGCGACCTCGGAGGTCGGCGGCCGGTTCTCCGAGGGCTCACTGGACACCCGCAGCCGCCGAGCCCAGATTGCGCCCCACCTGCTGCCGGGTCATCAGCTGCTGGCGGAGCATCTGGACGCCCCGGTGGACTGGGACGCGGAGTGCCAGGCCGACCTCGACGATTTCCTCGACGTCGTGGCGGCACTGGCCGCCCGCGGCGGGGGCCGGCGAGGGCCGGTCGCCGAGCCGTGACCGAGCCGGTTCCCTTGACGTTCTTCCCGCTTCTGGCGCCTTCTGGTGGATTCAGGTGTCGGCGCGGGCGGGTTCGGCGAGGCGGAACCAGACACTGGTGTTCCCCGTGGTCCTCTGGAAACCCCAGCGGGTGGCCAGGGCGTCGACCATCGCGTCCACGCCCCGCGACCTCGGCATCCCCGGGGTCGCGCGGGCGCGGGATCGTCGCGGAGCCGCGGTCGCCCACCGTGATCCTCACCCCGCCCGGCACCAGCGCCACCGAGACGGCGAACGCGCCGTGGACGGCATGCCGGATGGCGTTGCCGGCCAGTTCGCTGGTCAGCAGGATCGCGTCGTCGTGGCAGGGGTGCTCGGCCCCGAGGAGGGCGGTGACGAACGCGCGGGCCGCCTTCACCTCGGAGGGAACGGCCGCGAACGGCTGGTTGTAGGTCGGAAAGTCCATCGGATCCAGCGGCGTCACCGGCCGGGTGGGGACAAGGGCCCCACGTGGCCGGTCCGGTGCGTTCGCCGTCAGGCGGATGCGACTGGTGAGCCAGCCGACCATTCGAGCCACCGTATGCCGACGCATAGCCATCACGTTGATCCTCTCGTGCTGTGTGCCATTTGATCGCTCTTGACCGCCATTGCGACATGAGGGCGCTGATCGTTTGTCGCGTCGCCGGACGATCACTGGCACATGGCCCGTGAGGGCCCATCCGAGCCACCGTTACGGCATGCTTTCGGTCAACTGCTTTCCGTGATCGCCTGGCGAGCCTAGAGTGAGCCTGCTGATTCTGCTTCGCAAGCGGCTTCAGCGAAAATCTTCCACTGAAGAAAAGGTCGCCGGGCTGTCAGGGTGCAAAGACGAGAGTTCAAAGGAGGACGTAAAGGTGGATACGCCGTCGCTCCGGCAGCGCTGGCTAGGGGCGAAGCTCGCCGAACTCCGGCTACAGGCGGGTATCCCGTCTCTTGCTGTGGCCGCTGAGAAGTGCAAACGGTCGACAGGCTCGCTCAGCCGCATCGAGAACGGCCTCGTCGGAATTCCGCCTCGGGATATACCGCCCATTCTGGACGCCTATGAGATCGCTGATCCTGCCGTCCGAGAGAAACTGATGGTCGTGGCGGCGGAGATCCAGCATGAGCGGCGTGGCTGGTGGGTCGAGCACAGCGACGCCCTGGCGCCCTCGTACGTAGACCTGATCCGGCTCGAGGCCGCGGCCACCGAGATTCGCACCTACGAGACCTACCTCATTCCCGGACTCTTGCAGACGGAGGCGTATGCCCGCGTGTTCGTAGCGGCCATGCGTGGTCTGAGTAGCGAGACCGAGTTGGACGAGTTCGTCGCCGTCCGTATGGCGCGCAAGGCGGTGCTCACTCGGGACGAGCCCGTCGTGCTGCGGGCGCTGATCAGCGAGGCGGCTCTTCGGCACCCTATCGGTGGGGCGAAGACCTTCAAGGAGCAGCTTGGGCATCTGCGGAGATGCGCAACCCTGCCCACTGTCACGGTGCAGGTACTCCCGTTCATGGATCGTCCCCATCCGGGCATGTCCGGCGCCTTCACCCTTCTGAACCTGCCACAGCTCACCGTCGCACATATCGAGGCGATGAACACCGATATGTACATTGAGGACGAGCATGGCGCGATGCAGTATCTCCGTGCCTACGAGCGTCTCTGCGAACTCGCCCTGACGCCAGAGGAGACGGACTCCTTTCTGGAGAAGCTGGCGAATACTCTCTAAGGAGCACGCTTCACACCGAAAGTGTCTCATATGCCAGGAGGTCAGCGGTTGGACAGCGTCTGGCGTAAAAGCTCTCGTAGTGGCGCCCAGAGCAACTGTGTGGAGGCTCGTTTCGACGGGGTGACCGTGTGGGTGCGTAACTCCAATGACGTGTCGCAGGACAGGCCGATGATCGGGTTAGCGGCTGAGCGGTGGCTCGCGTTGCTCGAGCGGGTGCGCAGGGGAGATCTGGGTCTGGACCGGCTGGCCACACCCGTCCGCGTGGCGAGCGAGGTTCTCGTCTCCTTCGACGGACACCGGGTGGTCGTGCGGGGTGACGACGGACAGCCGGGTGTGGCGTACACGCCCGCCGAGTGGCGAGCCTTTCTCGAAGGCGTCCGCCACGACGGGGAGTTCACCCTCGCCTGGCTCGGCGAGCCGGTCACTCCGTGATCCGCGGATTTTCGAGGAGCTCGCCGAGGTCGCCGGGTCCGGGCGCACCCTCTCGCCGAGGAGTGGACGGAGCTGTTCCGGCGGCATGATCAGTACATTGTCCGACGCGGCGCCGCCCGGCGGGGACGGGCGGGGGCCGTAGACTGGGGGATCATGCCAGCACAGATCTCGCCCAGCATCCTCACCGCCGACTTCGCGCGGCTCGCCGACGAGGTGGCCAAGGTCGCGCACGTGGCCGACTGGCTGCACGTCGACGTGATGGACAACCACTTCGTGCCGAACCTCACCATCGGGCTGCCGGTGGTCGAGTCCCTGGTGAAGGCCACCACCCTGCCCGTCGACTGCCATCTCATGATCGAGGACCCGGACCGCTGGGCACCTGGCTACGCCGAGGCCGGGGCGGGCAGCGTCACCATCCACGCCGAGGCGGCGACCGCGCCGGTGCGCACCCTGCGGCGCATCCGCGAGGCGGGGGCCCGGGCCGGGTTCGCCCTCAACCCCGGCACCGCCGTGCAGGACTACGAGGACCTGCTCGGTGAGATCGACATGCTGCTGGTGATGACGGTGGAGCCGGGCTTCGGCGGCCAGTCGTTCCTCGACATCATGCTGCCCAAGATCCGCAGGGCCCGGGAGCTGATCCGCAAGCACGGCGGCGAGATCTGGCTCCAGGTGGACGGCGGCGTCTCCGCGGCCACCATCGAGCGGTGCGCGGAGGCCGGCGCCGACGTCTTCGTGGCCGGGAACGCCGTGTACGGGGCCGACGACCCCGCGGGCGCCGTCCAGGCCCTCCGCGCCCAGGCCGCCCGCCTGCTCTAGTGAGGTTTCCTTCCTGGGGCGCCGCCGCGGTGGGGCGGCCCGCGGGACGGGAAGCTCCCCGGGGCCGCGCTAGACGAGGCCGCCGCTCGCGCGGATGTTCTGGCCGGTGATCCAGCGGGCGTCGGGGCCGGCGAGGAAGGCCACCACGGCGGCGACGTCGTCGGGTGTGCCGAGGCGGCGCAGCGGCGTGATGGCCGTGGCCATCTCCAGGGCCTCCGGCGGGTTGGTGCCGCGGAGCAGGTCGGTGTCGGTGGCGCCGGGGGAGACGATGTTCACGGTGATGCCGCGGGGGCCGAGCTCCTGGGCGGCGACCAGGCTGAGCTGTTCCAGGGCGCCCTTGCCGGCGGCGTAGGCCGCGATGCCGGGGGATGAACGTACGGTGTTGACGGTCGAGATGTTGATCACCCGGCCGCCGTCGGGCATGTGCCGGGCGGCGTGGCGCAGGGTGAGGAAGATCGCGCGGGCGTTCGCCGTCATCGCCCGGTCGAAGTCCTCCTCGGCCAGGTCGGCCAGCGGCGTGGGGACGAACGCAGGGGCGGCGTTGTTCACCAGGATGTCCACCGTCCCGAGCCGTTCCGCCGCGGCCTCCATGAGCCGCGTGGCGGCGCCCGGCTCGGCGAGGTCGGCCCGCACGGCGTGCGCGGCGCCCCCGGCCGCCTTGACGCCCCGCTCCACCTCGGCCGCCGCCTCCGCGTTGGCGGCGTAGCCGAACACCACCTCGGCGCCGTCCGCGGCCAGGCGTTCCACGATGGCCCGCCCGATGCCTCGCGACCCTCCGGTGACCACGGCCTTCCTGTCCCGCAACACCGCCACGGCGGCCTCCCGATCTCTCGTGAACCCGGCATGGACGAACCTACGTCCTCGAGCGGCTCCGCGGGGCGCCGGTTCAGGCGAGCGCGGGGTCGAGGATGACGTCCTCGCCGTGGGTGGTCGGGGCCTCGGGGAAGTGGCAGGCCGTCAGGTGGCCCTCGTGGTTGCCCTCCAGGCGGACGAGCGGCGGCTCCTCCATGGCGCACTTGTCCTGGGCCTTCCAGCAGCGGGTGCGGAAGCGGCAGCCGGACGGCGGGTCGATGGGGGAGGGCACGTCCCCGGTGAGGCGGATGCGCTCGGTGGCGGGCTTGTCCTCCAGCTCCACCTCGGGGACGGCGGACAGCAGGGCGTGGGTGTACGGGTGGCGGGGCCGCTCGTAGATGGACGTCCGGTCACCCACCTCGACGATCTTGCCGAGGTACATCACGGCGACCCGCTGCGAGAAGTGCCGCACCACGGCCAGGTCGTGCGCGATGAACAGGAACGCGATGCCGAGGTCGCGCTGAAGCTGCTGCAGCAGGTTGACGACCTGCGCCTGGATGGACACGTCCAGCGCGGACACCGGCTCGTCGGCCACGATCAGCTTCGGCTCCAGCGCGAGGGCCCGCGCGACGCCGATGCGCTGCCGCTGCCCGCCGGAGAACTCGTGCGGGAAGCGGTTGTAGTGCTCGGGGTTGAGCCCGACGATCTCCAGCAGCTCCCTGACCCGCTTCTGCCGCCCGCCGGGCGGGTTGATGCCGTTGACCTCCATGGGCCCGCTGATGATGCCGCCCACGGTGTGCCGGGGGTTCAGCGAGGAGTACGGGTCCTGGAAGATCATCTGGATCTCGGACCGGATCGGCTTGAGCTGCCGCCGGCTCGAATGCGCGATGTCCTTGCCCTGGTACAGGATCTTCCCGGCGGTGGGCTCCAGCAGCCGCGCGACCAGCCGCCCGGTGGTCGACTTGCCGCACCCGGACTCCCCCACCAGGCCGAGGGTGTGCCCCGCCTCCACGGCCAGGTCCACGCCGTCCACCGCGTGCACCCGCCCGACCTGCCGTTTGAGGACGAGCCCGCCGGTCACGGGGAAGTGCTTGGTCAGGCCGGACAGCTCCAGCAGCGTCTCGCTCACAGTCGTCCCTTGATCTGGCCGTCGAAGATCTCCCGCTTCTGCGCGAGCGTCAGGTAGCAGGCGTCCCGGTGCCCCGAGGCGGGGGACAACTCGGGCCGCTCGGTCTCACACATGTCCCCGGGGACCCGGTCCCGGTAGTCGCAGCGCGGGTGGAAGGGGCAGCCGGGCGGCGGGTTGAGCAGGCTCGGCGGCGTGCCCCGCACCGGCAGCAGCGGCAGGTCCACGTTGGAGTCGAGCCGCGGCATGGAGCCGAGCAGCCCCCAGGTGTACGGGTGGCGCGGCTCGCGCAGCACCTCGCGCACGCCGCCCTGCTCGATGGCCCGACCGGCGTACATCACGAGCACGTCGTGCGCGGTGCGCGCCACCACGCCGAGGTCGTGGGTGATCAGGATGATCGAGGTGCCGAACTGCTGCTGCAGCTCCTTGAGCAGGTCGAGGATCTGCGCCTGCACCGTCACGTCCAGCGCGGTGGTGGGCTCGTCGGCGATGAGCAGGTCGGGGTCGCAGACCAGCGCCATGGCGATCATGACGCGCTGGCGCATGCCGCCGGAGAACTGGTGCGGGTAGTCGTCCACCCGCGTCTGGGCGTGCGGGATGCCGACCCGCCGCAGCATCTCGATCGCCCGGTCGCGCGCCTCGCGCTTGCTCGCGCCCTTGTGCTTGCGGTAGGTCTCGCCGATCTGCCGCCCCACGGTGTGGTACGGCGACAACGAGGTCAGCGGGTCCTGGAAGATCATCGCGATGCGGTCGCCGCGCAGCTTCTCCATGGCGGCGCGCGGGGCGCCGACGAGCTGGCGGTCCTCCAGCCAGACCTCGCCGCCGATCTTGGTGACGGCCGGGTCGTGCAGCCCGAGGATGGTGAGGGTGGACACCGACTTGCCCGACCCCGACTCCCCGACGATGCCGAGGGTGGTGCCCTTCTCCAGGTCGTACGAGAGCCGGTCCACCGCGTGGACGACGCCGTCCTCGGTGCTGAACTGCACGGACAGATCCCTGACCGACAGGAACGGCCCGGGGCCGCGCGGGCCGGCCGGTTCGCGCTCCCAGGTCACGGTGGTCACTCGGTGCTCCTTGTGGTGGTTCGGGAGGACATGTCAGGTGAGCCGTACACGGGGGTCGATGACGGCGTAGAGGACGTCCACCACGATGTTGAGGACGACGATGGCGAACGCCCCGACCAGCGTCACGCCGAGCAGCATGGGCAGGTCGGTGTTCTGCACGGCGCGCACCGCCAGCTCGCCGATGCCGTGCAGGGTGAACGTCTGCTCGGTGATGATGGCGCCGCCGAGCAGGGTGGCGAGGTCCACGCCGAAGATGGTCACGATGGGGATCATCGCGCCGCGCCAGGCGAACCGCAGGAAGACCGTGCGGCTGGACATGCCCTTGGCGCGTGCGGTCCGCACGTAGTCCTCGGCGAGCTGCTCCACCATGACCGAGCGGGTCATGCGGGTGTAGTTGGCGGTGAAGATGATCGACAGCACCACCCACGGGATCAGCAGGTGCACGAACCAGCCGACGGGGTCCTCGGTGAACGGGATGTAGCGGGGCCGCGGCAGCAGCCCCATGCTGTCCACGATGAAGAACACCAGCAGCGGCCCGACGAAGTAGATCTGCAGCGACGCGCCGATCACCGACGACGTGCTGGCGATCTTGTCGAGTGGCCTGCCCTGCTGCCACGCCGCGATCATGCCGGTGATCACGCCGAACGAAAGGATCACCACGGCCGCTCCCGCGGTCACCGACAGGGTGACGGGGAAACGGTCCACGATCGCGGAGAACACCGGCTCCTGCGTGGCGAAGGAGTAGCCGAGGCACGGCGCGTCGCACGTGCCGAACTGCACGAGGTCACGGCCGGTGAAGATGCCCCCCAGCCAGTGCAGGTACTGCACGAACAGCGGCTCGTCCATGCCCAGGTTGTGGCGGATCAGCTCCAGGTTCTGCGGCGGGCAGATCTTGCCGCAGAACGCCCGTGCCGGGTCGCGGGGCACGGCGTAGAAGAGGAAGAACGTGACGGCGCTGATGATCAGCAGGATCACGGCGGCGCCGATGACACGGCGGACGAAAAACCGGAACATGGCCTCGGACTGCTTCTCCAGCCGGTGTGACCGGTGGTCGGGACGGGACGGGCGGCTCCGCGGCCCCGCCGTACCGGGCACAGGTCCGGTACGGCGGCGCCGCGGGCGCGGGAACTACTTGACGAACACGTTCAGCGGGTACTGCTCGCCCGAGATCGGGTCGAACTCGACGCCGCCGAGCCCGGAGCCGTACAGACCGAAGTAGGTCTGGTAGTACTCCGGCACGATGGCCGCCTGCTCCATGATCATCTTGTCGATCGCGGCCCACGCCTTGCCGGCCTCCACCGGGTCGGCGATGGCGTTGGCCTTGTCGATCGCCTCGTTGATCGCCGGCACGTTCAGGTGGCTGTAGTTGGACGCGTTGTCGGCGATCTGCCGGCCGTCGAACAGAGGCTGGATGGCGGTCGAGCCGGTCGGCCAGTCGGCGGCCCAGCCGCCCCAGTAGATGTCGTACTTGTTGTCCACCGGGCCGATGGCGTCGTAGTAGGTCGCCGGGTTGAGCGGCTTGGCCACGACCTTGAAGCCGGCCTTGGTCAGCGCGTCCTTGATCGCGACGGTGATCTTCTCCTGGGTCGGCGTCTGGTTGTAGGCGTAGACCACGGTCGGGTTGGGCTGCCCGGCCTCCTGGAGCAGCTGCTTGGCGCCCTCGGGGTCGCCGGTGGGCTTGGCCCGCATGCCGTACAGGTCGAACGCCTCGTAGCCGAGCACCGTCGGGCTCATCACGGTCGTGGCGATCTGGCCGGTGTTGACCTCACCGCCCGCGATGAGCTGCACCTGCTTGGACGGCCAGGCCTTGATGATCGCCTGGCGGACCTTCACGTCGGTGATCCGCTTGGTGTTGATGTTGTAGAAGGTGGTGAACGGCGTGAGGCCACGCACCGAGCGCTTCATCGCGTCGGGGTTGTTCAGCACCTCCTGCACCCGCTCGGCCGCGACGGCGTTGTGGAAGGTCATCGCGGTCTTGTCCGCGCCGCTGTCCGCGAGGAAGCGCTCGGTGGAGTTCTGCGCCTGCACGCCGAACTCCATGTGCCACTTGTCGGGGAAGGCGTTGCGGATCGGGTCGGTGTTCGGGTCCCAGTGGGGGTTGCGCTCCAGGTCCAGCGACTTGTCGGTCACGTGGCTGACGATCTGGTACGGCCCGGAGGAGAAGGGCTTCTTGTCGTACTTCTCCTTGGTGTCCTGCGCCTTCGGCACCGCGCCGTAGCCGGTCATGGCCACGGTGAAGTTGAAGTCGGGGTGCGGGGCGGTCAGGGTGAAGACGATCGTCTTGTCGTCGGGGGTCTGGATGGCGTCCAGCGACTTGCCGTCGTACGGGCCCTCGTAGGCCTTGCGGTAGTCGCCCTCGACCAGCCACTGCTGGACGTAGGTCGGGCCCTCGGTGATGAACGGCGCGAACAGCCGCTCGAAGCTGTACTTGATGTCACCCGAGGTGATCGGCGTGCCGTCCTGCCACTTCAGGCCGTCCTTGAGGGTGAACTTCCAGGTCTTGCCGCCGTCGGTGGTGGTGCCGGTGTCGGTGGCGAGGTCGCCGACCAGCGTGATCTTGCCGCCCTCCTGCCGGTAGCCGGTGAGCTGCCGGGTGAACAGCAGGGAGACGGTGGAGTTGTAGTTCAGGTAGATGCGCCCCGGGTCCAGGTGGGAGAAGTCGTCCCGGTCGATCATGTTGACCGTGCCGCCGCGCTTGGAACCGGGGACGGCGGGCGCCGGGCCCTTGGAGTCCTCGGCGGTGCCGACGGTGATGGCGCTGACCGCCTTGTTCTCCAGCGGCGTGCTGGAGGTGCCGCCCGGCGACGCCGCGGGGCCGCCGCCCCCGCCCTTGGCGCAGCCGGCCAGCGTCAGTGCCCCGGCCGTGAGGATCACCACCGCGGCGGTGCTCCTGCGTGAGATTCTCATATCGCCCTTCCTGATTCCTGGGATTCTTGGGCCGTCCGGGGGAGGACGGCGGGGAAGCGGCTCATCGCCGGGTCTTGGGGTCGAAGGCGTCCCGCAGGGAGTCGCCGAGCAGGTTGAAGGCCACCACGAAGATCACCATGGAGACGCCGGGGAACACCAGGTAGGTGATGTCCTGGTGGTAGACGTTGGAGCCCACCAGGAACATGCGGCCCCAGTCCGGCGTCGGCTCGGTCATGCCGACCCCGAGGAAGCCCAGTCCCGCCTCCGCGCCGACGTACAGCGGGAGGGCGAGGGTGGACTGGATGATGATCGGCGTCCAGAGGTTCGGCAGCAGCTCCCTGAAGATGACGCGCGCGGGGGAGGCCCCGGTGACCCGGGCCGCCTCGATGAACTCGCGTTCGCGCAGCGACAGCACCTGTGAGCGCAGCAGCCGCGAGATGGTGGCCCAGCCGAGCACGGTGAGCACCAGGCAGATGGACACGTACCTCAGCCAGACCGGCGTCTCCTCCTCGGGCGAGACGAACGCCGCCTCCACCACGGGCAGGAACACGATGAGGAAGAGCTGCGACGGGAAGGCCAGCAGCGTGTCGATGATCCGGCCGATGACGTAGTCGGTCTTGCCGCCGGCGTAACCCGACCAGATGCCCATCACCACGCCGATCACCGTCGTGACGATGGTGACGATCACCGCGATGGACAGCGAGGTGCGGATGCCGTACACGAGCTGCATGAACACGTCGCGGCCGAGGCCGGGCTCCAGGCCGAACCAGAAGTCGGCGCTGACGCCGCCGTTCGGCGCGATCGGGTAGCCGTACTCGTTGAGCAGCCCGGGGGTGTTCTGGCCGTAGGTCGTGTACGGGTCCTTGCCGTACAGCCACGAGATCACCGGCGCCAGGAGCGCGACGAGGAAGAAGAAAGCCACGACAAAGGCGGACGCCACGCCGGTGCGGTCGCGGCGGAAGCGCCGCCACATCAGTTGGGACGGCGAGCGTCCCACCGCGGGGGCGGTGCCGGTGCCGGCGGGCGGGGCTCCGGCGGCGCCGGTGGGCGCGGAGCCCGCCTCGGGCGTGGCGGGTGAGGGGAGAGTCATCGTGTGGCTGCCACCAGAGATCGATCAGCAGAAAATCCTGACTTGAGGGAACCTTGGCAATTTATTACCTGCCGGTCAATGTCCTCGACGGCTCCCTCTCGCCTTTTTGAGGTTCGTTGCGGAATGTCAATCAGTTCGTGTCCGCACACCCATTGACCTGCGTCGATGCCGTAGGTCACACTATCGATCGCCCATATTTGCCATTGTCACGGTTCTGTGACACAAGCATGACGCGGCCATGACGAAATCGCCCGAATTTGACCATGGTACGCAAATCCCCGGCGACACCACGTTTTCGAACAAAGGTGTGCATAAGGGGTGGCACCCCAGTCTTGCCTCCGGTCGCCGACCTGGCGCTTACAGGGGTGTGGGGTTACGAGCTCTTTGCAGGGCGTGGCACACTGAGGGCAGAGCAGCGTGCTCCGGGGTCGGTGAAATTCCGAACCGGCGGTGACAGTCCGCGACCCGGCCGAGTCCATCGGCCGGTGGACCTGGTGGAACTCCAGGACCGACGGTGAAAGTCCGGATGGGAGGAAGCGCGCGAGCGTCCGGCGACCGATGTCGCCGGGCGCGCACGTGGTGCGTTCGCCGCACCCCGTTCACCCCGGGGCTCGCCGTGGCAATGGCTACAGGCGAGTAGGAGGGGCCGGGTGGAGCGAATGTTCACCGGAATCGTCGAAGAGCTGGGGGAGCTCACCGAGCTGCGTGCGCTGGACGACGCGGCGCGGCTGTCCATCCGCGGCAAGACCGTCACCGAGGGCACCCGGCACGGCGATTCCATCGCGGTCAACGGCGTCTGCCTGACCGTCGTGGACGTCGACGGCGACGTCTTCACCGCGGACGTCATGAAGGAGACGCTGGACCGCACCACGCTCGGCTCCCTCGTCCCCGGCGCACGGGTCAACCTGGAACGGGCCGTCCGCGCCGACCAGCGTCTCGGCGGCCACATCGTGCAGGGCCACGTGGACGGCACCGGCACCGTCGCCGCCCGTGAGCCCGCCGAGCACTGGGAGACCGTGCGGTTCACCCTGCCGCCCGGCATCGCCCGCTACGTCGTGGAGAAGGGCTCCATCGCGGTCGACGGCGTCAGCCTGACCGTCGCGGCCCTGCACGACGACGGCTTCTCCGTGGGGCTCATCCCCACCACCCTCAGCCTCACCACGCTCGGCCTGCGGCGGCCGGGGGACCCCGTCAACCTCGAGGTCGACGTGATCGCCAAGTACGTCGAGCGGCTCACCGAGGCGCACCGCTCGGGCGCCGCGTCATGAACTGGACCCAGGCGGGCTTCACCCTGCTCGGCCAGAAGGTCCTCTGGATCGACCTCGTCGGCAACGTCTGCGCCCTCGCCACCGTGTGGCTGGCCATCCGGCGCACCATCTGGACCTGGCCCGTGCAGCTCGCCGGCTCGGTGCTGCTGTTCGCCGCCTCGGTGCAGGCCCACATCACCGGCAACGCGCTGAAGCAGGCGATGTTCGGGGTGCTCGCCGTGTACGGCTGGGTGCGCTGGTCACGCGGCGCCAAGGACCCCGAAGGCCTCGCCGTGCGGCCCGGGCGGACCCGCGAACGCGTCGTCCTGGTCGCCGTCATGGCGGCCGCCACCGCCGCGGTCGCCGCGTTCTTCACCGTCACCGGCTGGTCGTGGGCGCCCCTCCCGGACGCCTACATCTTCGTGGGCAGCGCCGTCGCCACCTACGCCCAGGGCAAGGCGCTGATCGACTTCTGGTGGATCTGGGTCGCGGTCGACCTGGTGGGCGTGCCCCTGGCGTTCGCCTCGGGGCTGGTGGTGTCCGGCGTGGTGTACGGGATCTTCTTCGTCCTGGTCCTGCTGGGATTTCGTGAATGGCGCCGGCAGTACATCCGCCGGCTGGAGGTGGCGACGGCATGAACGACATCAGGTTCGACTCCATCGAGCGGGCGATCGAGGACATCCGCCGCGGGCTGCCCGTGGTGGTCGTGGACGACGAGAACCGCGAGAACGAAGGCGACATCATCTTCGCCGCCGCGAAGGCCACGCCGGAGCTGCTCGCCTTCACCATCCGCTACACGAGCGGCGTGATCTGCGTCCCCATGCTCGGCGCCCACCTGGACCGCCTCGGGCTGCCGCTGATGGTGCAGCACAACCGCGAGCGGCTGCGCACCGCGTACACCATCAGCGTGGACGCCAGGGACGGCGTGACCACCGGCATCTCCGCCGCCGACCGCGCGCGGACCATCCGCACCCTCGCCGACTCGGCCACCGAGCCGTTCGAGCTGGTCCGCCCCGGGCACATCTTCCCGCTGCGCTACCACGAGGGCGGCGTGCTGGCCCGCCGCGGCCACACCGAGGCCGCGGTGGACCTCACCCGGCTCGCCGGGCTCACCCCCGCGGGCGTGCTCGCCGAGATCGTCAACGACGACGGCACCATGGCCCGGCTGCCGCAGCTCCGCATGTTCGCCGACGAGCACGGCCTGGCGCTGGTGTCCATCGAGCAGCTCGTCGAGTACCGCCGCCGCACCGAGCGGGTGGTCACCCGGGTCGCGGTCACCGACCTGCCCAACAAGTACGGCATGTGGCGGGCGTACGGCTACGCCAGCGGCATCGACGGCGGCGAGCACGTCGCGCTGGTCTACGGCGACATCGGCGACGGGAGGAACGTCCTGGTGCGTGCCCACTCCGAGTGCCTCACCGGGGACGTGCTCGGCTCCCTGCGCTGCGACTGCGGCGTGCAGCTCGACCACGCCATGCGGGCCGTCGCCGCCGAGGGCCGGGGCGTCGTGGTGTACCTGCGCGGCCACGAGGGACGCGGCATCGGGCTGATGGCCAAGCTCAAGGCGTACAGCCTCCAGGACGGCGGCAGCGACACCGTGGACGCCAACCTGGAACTCGGCCTGCCCGTGGACGCCCGCGAGTTCTCCAACGCCGGCCAGATGCTCGCCGACCTCGGCGTCAAGTCGGTGCGCGTCCTCACCAACAACCCGGCCAAACTACGCGGCCTCGACGGCTACGGCATCAAGGTGCTCGGCCGCGAGCCCATGCCGGTCGCCTTCAACGAGTTCAACATCCGCTACCTCACCGCCAAACGCGACCGCCTCGGACACCAGATGGAGGAACCGGCGATGGACGAGGAGCCCGCGCAACCCGCCGCGAGCACGGTGAACGGCACCGCGCAGCCCGCGGCGAGCACGGTGAACGGTGCCGAGCCCGTGGTCAGCACGGTGAACGGCATCACGCAGCCCGTGGTGAGCACGGTGAACGGTGCCGCGCAGCCTGTGGCGAGCTCGGTGAACGGCATCGCGCAGCCCGTGGCGAGCTCGGTGAACGGTGCCGCGCAGCCTGTGGCGAGCTCGGTGAACGGTGCCGCGCACGCGGGCGGTGTGCGATGAGCGGCGCCGGGCGGCCGGACGCCGCGCCCGTCGCCGCCGCCGGCCTCACCGTGGGCATCGTCGCGGCCCGCTGGCACCACGACATCACCGATCGCATGGTCGCCCGCGCCGAGACCGCCGTCCGCGACTGCGGCGCCTCCGCCGTCACCGTCCGGGTCGCCGGCTCCCTGGAGATCCCCGTCGTGGCCCAGGCGCTGGCCCGGCGCTGCGACGCCGTCGTGGCACTCGGCACGGTGATCCGCGGCGAGACCGCCCACTTCCAATACGTCTGCGATTCGGTCACCTCCGGCCTGACCAGGGTGTCCCTGGACGAATCCACCCCCGTGGGCAACGGAGTCCTCACATGTGACAACCTTGATCAGGCCGTCGACCGCTCCGGCGTCCCAGGCGGCCACGAGGACAAGGGCTACGAGGCCACCCTGGCGGCCATCGAGACGGCCCTGCTCCTGCGCGACCTGAAGGCCCGCGACATGAACGACCTCCCCTGAGGCCCCTCCCCTCGGGACCGCGGACCAAAGCACCACCCACACCGCCACCCGAAGGGAACCCAGCAAGTGCCGCCCCGCCCGCCCCACGACCCCCACCTGGCCGACCGGCCCTCTCGCCGCCCCCCGGCAGGCCCACGCGCCGCCCGCCGGCCCCGCCTGGCAGGTCCGCGTGGCTGAGCACGAGCCCCCGCCCACGCTCCCGGTGGTGTGGCGCCCCCGCCGGGCCCGCGTCCTGGCCTACGGCTTCGCCACCGTCATGGTCGGCGGCGCCGTGGTGCTGGCCGTCCTGCTGCCGCCCCCCTTCGGCCTCGCCGACAAGGTGGGGGTCGTGCTCTTCGGCTGCCTGGTCGCCTTCATCCTCCACCTCCTCGGCCGCCTCCGCGTCGAGGCCGACACCAAGGGCGTCACCGTGGTGAACGCCATACGCGTCCACCGTTACGAGTGGCCCGAACTCCTGGGCGTGACACTCCCCGAAGGCGAACCCTGGCCCCGCATCGACCTGGCCGACGGCTCCAGCGTGGGCGCCATGGGCATCCAGGGCACCGAGAAGGCCCGCTCCCGCCAGGCCGTGGCCGAACTCCGCTCCCTGATCCACCACTACGGCGAGGCCCCCGACCACTCCTGATCACCCGCGCCGGTACGGCACGGGGAGGCGGCGCCGTCGTACAGGGAAGTGACGCCGAGGTCGGCGCGAAACGGTCCACTCCTCACCGTACGTGCCCATGGCTCCGGCGCCGGTACGGCGGGTCACCTGGCGCGGTGATGTCGGCGCCGTCGTATGGCGGGGGATGGTCCAGGTACGGCGGGGTGCCGGGTGCGGTGAGGGTGGTGCTGCCGTACGGGGAAGTGCCGCCGGGGTCGGCGCGGGATGGTCCGCTCCTCATCGTGCGTGCCTATGGCTCCGGCGTCGGCAGGGCAGGTCATCTGGCGCGGTGATGTCGGCGCCGCTGTACGGCGGGGGATGGTCCTGGTACGGCGGGGTGCCGGGTGCGGTGAGGGTGGCGTTGCCGTACGGGGAAGTGCCGCCGGGGTCGGCGCGGGATGGTCCGCTCCCATCGTGCGTGCCTATGGCTCCGGCGCCGGTACGGCGGGTCACCTGATGCGGTGAGGTCGGCGCCGCCGTACGGCGGGGAGATGGTCCAGGTACGGCGGGGCGCCGGGTGCGGGGAGGCGGCGCCGCCGTACAGGGGGTGGGTCAGGAGAGGTTGGCAGGGGGTGGGTAGCGGCTTTTGCGGCGGGATTCGGCCTGGTTTTGTTCGTCCAGTTGCCGGGCGAGGTCTTCCAGGTCGTCGGCGCCCAGCACGTTGGAGACGCCGAAGCGGGCGGCGGTGGGGGACCAGGGCTGGCGGCGGTAGGCGATCCAGCCGCCGTAGAAGTCCATGATCTCCCAGCGTCTGCCGTGCAGTTCTTTCACCTGGGCGAGGCTGGGGCCGGTCACGGGCAGGGGCCGCAAGGCAGGCCCCCGGATCGGTTCGGTCCCGCCGCGTCCCCGCGCGGCCCCGGTCCCCCCACCGGGCTACCTCCATGACGGGGTTCGCCTACCGGGCTTCCTCCGCCCGAGTTCCCCTCGTGACGAAGGTCGTCCACCGGGCTTTCTCCGCCTGGGTCCCTTTCGTGACGAAGGTCGCCCACCGGGCTCCCTCCGTCCGGGTCCCTCTCGTGGCGCAGCTCGCCCACCGGGCTGCCTCCGGGACGGGGTTCGCCCACCGGGCTGCCTCCGGGGCGAGGTTCGCCTTCTGGGGTGTTCTCGTGGTGGGGTCGGCCCACTGGGCTTCCTCCGTGGCGGGGTGAACCCACTGGGCTTCCTCCCCGCCCTTGCCCGCCCGTTCGTGTCCCCCTCGCCGTGTGGGTGGCCATTCTCACTTCCCTTCGCCGTGCGCGATTTCTGTCAAACTCGCACTTACCTGAGGTCAGGCCAGTATTCAAGGGTGCATTCGCGTAACCCCGCCTCATGGATGAAGGGGAACGCGTCCGGGTGCGGCCAATCGAGGGAACGGGTGAGGGGGCAGGGGACGTAATCTGAGGGGGTGCCGCACAGGACAATCCGGTCGTCCGACATCCGAACGCCGGCCGAGCTCGCCGGGCTTCTCGGCGAGCGGGCCTACCTGGCCGACGACGGGCTGGCCACGGCGTGTTTCCTCGCGTTGCGCATGGGGCGGCCGCTGTTCCTGGAGGGTGAGGCGGGGGTCGGGAAGACCGAGCTGGCCAAGACCCTGGCCGCCGTCCTCGGGGCGCCGCTCATCCGGCTCCAGTGTTACGAGGGGCTGGACGCCGCACAGGCGCTCTACGACTGGGACTTCGCGCGCCAGCTCCTCCATCTGAAGGCCGCGGAGGCCACGGGGGCCACGGACGCGGCCCGGCTGGAGGGGGAGCTGTACGACCGGCGGTTCCTGATCGCCCGGCCGCTGCTGCGGGCCCTGGAGACGCAGCCGAGCGTGCTGCTGGTGGACGAGATCGACCGGGCGGACGACGAGTTCGAGGCGTTCCTGCTCGAAGTGCTGTCCGACTTCACCATCTCCATCCCCGAGCTCGGCACGATCAGCGCCCCGGAGCCGCCGGTGGTGGTCGTCACCTCCAACCGCACCCGCGACGTGCACGACGCACTCAAGCGGCGCTGCCTGTACCACTGGCTGGAGCACCCCACGTTCGACCGCGAGGTGGCCATCCTGCTGCGCCGCCTGCCCGGCTGCTCCGAGACCCTGGTCGGCCAGGTCGCCGGCGCGGCCCAGCGGCTGCGCGGCGCGGGGCTCGTGAAGCCGCCGGGCGTCGCCGAGACCCTCGACTGGGCCGAGGCGCTGCTGACCCTCGGCGCCCGCGACCTGGACCCGGACCTCGCCGCCACCACCCTCGGCGCGGTGCTCAAGTACCGCGAGGACCAGCAGACCGTCCTGCGCGACGGGGTGCTGAACCGTGCCTGACCCGGGCCTCCCGGCACGGCCCCCCGGCCCCGCGGCGGGTCGCGGCGGGAACGGCGCCGCGGCGGGTCCGGGCGGGAACGGCGCCGCCGGCCCGGATGGGCGGGCGCTGGCCGCCACCATGACGGGGTTCGCGCGCACGCTGCGGGCCGCCGGGGTGGGCGCCGACCACCAGCGCACCCAGGGACTGCTGCGGGCGCTGCGCCACCTGGACGCCGCTGACCGCGAGCAGGTCTACTGGGCCGGGCGCCTCACCCTGTGCGCCGGGCCGGACGACATCCCCCGGTACGACCGGTGCTTCACCGCCTACTTCGGCGGGGAGCGCGCCCGGCCGTCCCGGGGCGCGCCGCCCGTCACGATCGTCCGCCACACCGTCGCGCCCGGCGGCCAGGACGGCGGCGAGGGGGCCGACGGCCACGCGGTGCCCGCCACCGCCAGCCGCGCCGAGGTGCTGCGCACCCGGGACGTCTCCCGGCTGACCGCCGCGGAGCTCGCCGAGATCCACCGCCTCATGGCCCTGCTGCGCGTCCCCAGGGAACGCCGCCGCTCCCGCCGTTTCACCCCCGCCCACCGGGGGCGCCTCGACGTCGGCCGCACCGTCAAGGAGGCCCTGCGCCGCGGCGGCGAGCCCGCCCGCCTGCGCCGCAGGGTGCACCGCACCCGGCCCCGCCGCGTCGTGCTGCTCGCCGACGTCAGCGGGTCCATGGCGCCGTACGCCGACACGCTGCTGCGGTTCGCGCACGCCCTGGTCCGCTCCGAGCCGCGCGCCACCGAGGTCTACAGCGTCGGCACCCGTCTCACCCGCGTCACCGCCGAGCTGCGGCACCGCGACCCGGGCACCGCGATGCGCGAGGTGTCGCGGGCCATCCCCGACTGGAGCGGCGGCACCCGCCTCGGCGAGGAGCTCAAGGAGTTCATGGACGGCGGTTCGGCGGCCCGCGGCGCGGTGGTCGTCATCGCCTCCGACGGGTGGGAGCGCGGCGACCCCGCCCTGCTCGGGGCCCAGATGGCCCGGCTGTCCCGGCTGGCCCGCCGCGTGGTGTGGGTCAACCCCCACAAGGGCCGCGAGGGTTACCTGCCGCTGACCGGCGGCATGCGGGCGGCCCTTCCGTACGTCGACGCGTTCGTGGCGGGGCACAGCCTCGCGGCGTTCCAGGAGCTCGCGGAAAGGCTGTCCCATGCGTGATGTCCTGTCGCAGATCATGCGGTGGTGGGAGGCGGGCGAGACGTTCGGCCTCGCGACCGTGGTCAACACGTTCCGCAGCGCGCCGCGGCCACCCGGCGCCGCCATGGCGGTGCTCGGCGACGACGTCGTGGGCAGCGTCTCGGGCGGCTGCGTCGAGGGCGCGGTGTTCGAGCTGGCCAGGGAGGTGACCGAGCACGGCCGCCCTGTGCTCCAGCGCTACGGCGTGAGCGACGACGACGCGTTCTCGGTCGGGCTGACCTGCGGCGGCATCATCGACGTGCTGGTGGAGCCGGTGTCCAGGGAGACGTTCCCCGAGCTCGGCCGCATCGCCGCGTCGGTGCGCGACCGGGAGCCTGTCGCCGTGGCCACGGTCATGTCCGCGCCCGGCCGGCCCGGTGCCCGCCGCGTCGTGTGGGAGGGGGAGTCGTCCGGGTCGCTCGGCGTGCCGAGGCTGGACGACGCCGTGGACGACGACGCGCGCGGCATGCTCGCCCAGGGACTGACCGGGGTGCGCCGCTACGGGCCCGAGGGGGAGCGGCGGCTGGACGACCTGCCGGTGTTCGTGCACTCGTTCGCCCCGCCGCCGCGCATGCTGGTGTTCGGCGCGATCGACTTCGCCGCGGCGGTGGCGCGCATCGGCAAGTTCCTCGGGTACCACGTGGTGGTGTGCGACGCCCGGCCGGTGTTCGCCACGGCCAAACGGTTCCCCGAGGCCGACGAGGTGATCGTCAAGTGGCCGCACGACTACCTGTCCACGGCGCACGTCGACGAGCGCACCGTCATCTGCGTGCTCACCCACGACCCGAAGTTCGACGTCCCGCTGCTGGAGGTCGCGCTGCGCACCCGGGCCGGCTACGTCGGCGCCATGGGCTCGCGCCGCACCCACGACGACCGCATGGCCCGGCTGCGCGAGGCCGGCCTGACCGAGCACGAACTGTCCCGGCTGCGCTCCCCGATCGGTCTCGACCTCGGCGCCCGCACCCCCGAGGAGACGGCGGTGTCCATCGCCGCCGAACTCATCCGCCTGCGCTGGGGCGGAACCGGTCTCGCCCTCACCGACACCTCGGGCCGCATCCACGCCTCCGACCACCCGGCCGAGGAGAAGCGGTGAGCCGAGGAGCACGGCCGGTGTGCCGCGACGGCGAGGGGCCGGGGGCGCCGCGATGAGCGAAGGACCCGGGGGTGGCGTGCCGAGCGGGGGGACAGGGGATGCCGTGCCGAGCAGGGGGCCCCGGGGTGCCGTGCCGAGCACGAGGACCGGGGGTGCCGTGCCGAGCACGGGGACCGGGGGTGCCGTGCCGAGCACGGGGACCGGGGGTGCCGTGCCGAGCACGGGGGCCGGGGGTGCCGTGCCGAGCACGGGGGCCGGGGGTGCCGTGCCGAGCACGGGGGCCGGGGGTGCCGTGCCGAGCACGGGGGCCGGGGGTGCCGTGCCGAGCACGGGGGCCGGGGGTGCCGTGCTGAGCACGGGGGCCGGGGTGCCGGGGTGCGCAGGCCTGTTGCTCGCGGCCGGCGCGGGCACGCGGTTCGGCGCGCCGAAGGCGGCCGTGGAACTGGCGGGGGAGCGGCTGGCCGACCGGGGGGTGCGCCTGCTGCGGGACGGTGGCTGCGAGCCCGTGGTGGTGGTGCTCGGCGCGGCCGGTGTGCCGGTGCACAGTGCGATCGTGGTGCGCAACCCGGACTGGGAGACCGGCATGGGCTCGTCGCTGCGCGCCGGGCTGGCCGCGCTGCCTCCGTCCGCCGCGGCCGTGGTGATCGCCCTGGCCGACCAGCCCCTGATCGGCCCCGGGGCGGTGCGGCGCCTGGTGGCCGCCTGGCGCGACGGCGCGACCGCCGCCGTGGCGACCTACGGCGGCGCGCCCCGCAACCCCGTGCTGCTGGCGAGAGAGCACTTCGCCGAGGCCTCCACACTGGCCGTCGGCGACGTCGGCGCCCGCGCCTTCCTGCGCTCCCACCCCGGCCTGGCCGCCGAGGTGCCCTGCGACGACGTGGGCGACCCCGCCGACATCGACACCCCGGACGACCTGGCCCGCATCGCCCCCTCCGTCCCCCCGCCCCCCCGCTAGAGCGGCACCGCCCGCCACAGCGGCACCGGAACCCCGTCCCCCGCGAACCACCGTGCGTCCGCCCCGGCCGGTGCCCGCCCGTTCCTTTCTTCATTCCCCCCCGCCGTGCCCGCTGCCGCCGTCCCTCCGGGACGCACGGTCGTGGAGTCATCGTGTTCGCCGTGCCCGCTACCGCTGTCCCTTCGGGACGCACGGTCGTGGAGTCATCGTGTTCGCCGTGCCACCGCTGTCTTCGGGACGCACGGTCGTGGAGTCATCGTGTTCGCCGTGCCACCGCTGTCTTCGGGACGTGCGGCCGTGGAGTCATCGTGTTCGCCGTGCCACCGCTGTCTTCGGGACGTGCGGCCGTGGAGTCATCGTGATTGCCGTGCCACCGCCGTCCCTCCGGGACCCGCGGCCGCGGAATCACCGTGTTCGCCGTACCACGGCTGTCCCTCCGGGATGTGACCGGCGGCCGTGGAGTTGTCGTGTTCGCCGTGCCACCGCTGTCTCTTCGGGGCGTGCGGTCGTGGAGTCATCGTGATTGCCGGACCACCGCCGTCCCTCCGGGACCCGCGGCCGCGAAATCATCGTGATCGTCGTACCACCGCTGCCCCCTTCGGGACGTGCGGCCGTGGAGTCGTCGTGTTGGTCGTACCGTGTTCCGCCGCGCCGGCGTGTGAAAGGGGCGCTTGGGGCGGGGGAACCAGGCTGCCGGGGGGTGGGTGGGGGTATCTCGCTAGTGTCGCGCGGGTGTGCGGCGCCTTTCCGGCTCGACCGTGGGGGGAGGGGTGGGTAGCCTTTGGCGACCGTAACATAATTCGGTCGGGCTTGGACGGAAGGACGTGGGATGCGTATCGGCATGGCTCTCAACTACGCGGGAGGGTTCAAGGAGACCGTGGCCGAGCTGGCCGACTACGAGAAGGCCGGGCTCGACATCGTCTTCGTCGCGGAGGCGTACAGTTTCGACGCCGTCAGCCAGATGGGGTACATCGCGGCGCGCACGGAGCGGCTCCAGATCGCGTCCGGCATCCTGCCGATCTACTCGCGTACCCCGGCGCTGCTGGCCATGACGGCCGCGGGGCTTGACTACGTCTCCGACGGGCGCTTCGTGCTCGGGCTCGGGGCGTCGGGGCCGCAGGTGATCGAGGGGTTCCACGGTGTGCCGTACACCGCGCCGCTCGGCCGTACCCGTGAGGTCATCGAGATCTGCCGCAAGGTGTGGCGCCGCGAGCGGCTCACGTACGAGGGCAGGCACTACACGTTGCCGTTGCCGGCGGAGCAGGGCACGGGGCTGGGCAAGCCGCTGAAGCTGATCAACCACCCGGTGCGGGCGGACATCCCGATCGTCGTGGCGGCGATCGGGCCGAAGAACGTGGAGCTCGCGGCCGAGCTGGCGCAGGGCTGGGAGCCGATCTTCTATCTGCCCGAGAAGGCGGCCGACGTCTGGGGGGCGTCGCTGGCCGCGGGCCGGGGCCGCCGTGACGCGGCGCTCGGCGAGCTGGACGTCATCGCGCAGGCGCCTCTGGCCATCGGCGACGACGTCGAGGCGATCCTGGAGGCGGGCCGCCCGATGGCGGCGCTGTACATCGGCGGCATGGGCGCCAAGGGCAGGAACTTCTACAACGACCTGGCCCGCCGGTACGGCTACGAGAAGGCCGCCGAGTGCGTGCAGAACCTCTACCTGGAGGGCCGCAAGGACGAGGCCGCCGCGCTCATCCCGCGGGACCTGCTGGAGAAGACGTCCCTGGTCGGCTCGGAGGGTTTCGTGCGCGACCGCCTGGCCGTCCTGAAGGACTCCGGCGTCACCACGCTGAACGTCGCCCCGATCGCCCCCGACCACGCCTCCCGCGTCCGCCTCATCGAACGGATCAAGGAACTCGCCGCCTGAGCCGCCGCGTGCCCCCCGCGCCTCCCGCCGGGCCCGGGACGTCCGGGACCTCCGGGAGGGGGTGGGGCCAGGGGGCCAGGCACGCGGTGAAGATGGCCGTGAGGCGGCACTCCAGGAAAGCCGGGTCGGTGTCGCGCAGCGACTCCGGCCCGAGCACGCGGCGCAGGGAGCCGCCGCCGAGGATGATCGACGTGGCGAGCGTCGCGCGTTCCCTGGCCATGGGGCCGGGCAACATCTCGCTGAGCGGCGCGGTGAGGGCCGACTGCACGCGTTCGTTCAGCACGGCCCGGATCTGCGGGCTGGTCCCGGCGCGGTCCACGACGCGGACCAGGGGGTCGTCGCGGGCGTCGGCGGTGAGGCGGCTCGCCATGTGGGCGGCGAGCCGCCGGGGCAGGCCCTCCAGGTCGCCCTCGATGACCGACTCCAGGGGGGAGGCGCCGACCAGCACTTCGGCGAACAGTCTGGCCTTGGACCCGAAATAGCGGTTGATGAGGGCGACGTTCGCCTCGGCGGCCGAGGCGATCATGCGGACGGTGACCTGGTCGTACCCGTGCTCGGCGAACAGGCAACTGGCGGCGTGGAGGATACGGCGGCTTGTGGCCTCGCGATCCCGTGTCTGCGGCGTGGCGCCCGGCACCCGATGCTCCTTCCGGTTCTATAGGCACTTTAGATGTTTGACAGGTAAACGGCCGTCTACTAAAAATGCCGGTAAAGGTGCCTTAAAAGGTGGGGGGCGCGCAGTGGTGGTGCGGGGAGAAACCCGGCAGGAACCACACGACGAGCCCGACAACCCTGGTGACCATAGTGACGCCGGTGGCCACGGTGACCAAGAGGCGCCGCCGGCCTATTCGCACCGCGAGATCCTGCAGATCCTCTCCGGCCTGCTGATAGCCATGCTCACCTCCATGATCTCCACATCGGTCATAGGGGTGGCGCTCCCCACCATCGTGGGTGAGCTGGGGGCGCAGGAACAGTTGTCGTGGGTCGCCGGGGCCACGTTGCTGACCATGACGGCTTCCACCCCTCTTTGGGGGAAGATGTCCGACTTGTTCGGCCGCAAACGCATGTTCCAGCTCGCGCTCGCCCTGTTCGTCGCCTCGTCCCTCTTGGCCGGTCTGGCGACCAGCATGGGGGTGCTCATCTTCGCCCGCGCGGTGCAGGGCCTCGGCACGGGCGGCATGGCCGCGCTCACCCAGATCATCCTCGGCGACGTGGTCGCCCCCCGGGAGCGGGGACGCTACTCCGGCTACATCGGCGCCGTGTTCGGCTTCTCCACCGTCTCCGGCCCGCTGATCGGCGGCGCCATCGTCGACGCGCCGTGGCTCGGCTGGCGCTGGTGCTTCTTCATCGGCGTGCCCCTGACCCTCATCGCGATGGTCGTCGTGCAGTGGGTGCTGCGCACCGACCGCGAGCCCAAGGGTGCCCGGCTCGACTGGTGGGGTGCCTTCACCCTGACCGGCGGCGCCTCGGCGCTGATGCTGGTGCTGTCCTTCGGCGGCAGCGAGTTCCCCTGGGACTCGGCGTGGGCGTACGGCCTCGGCAGCCTCGCCGTCCTGCTGTTCGGCTTCTCGATCATCGCGGAGCGCCGCGCACGCGACCCCATCCTGCCGCCCCGCCTGTTCCGCGACCGCACCTTCGTGCTGGCGGGCAGCGCGTCCCTGCTGGTGGGCGTCGCGATGTTCGGCGTGATGATCTACCTGCCGCAGTACCTGCAGATCGTCAAGGGCATGACCCCGACGGTGTCGGGCCTGATGACCCTCCCGCTGGTCATCAGCCTGCTCGTGTCCGCCGTCATCTCCGGCAGGATCGTCACCCGCACCGGCCGGTGGAAGGCGTTCCCGCTGACCGGGCTCGTGCTGATCGTCGCGGGCATGGGCCTGATGTCCCTGCTGCGGAGCGACTCCAGCCACGTGGTGATCGGCGTGGACATCGCCGTGCTCGGCGTGGGCCTCGGCATGAGCATGCAGATGCTCATCCTCGCCGCCCAGAACGCCGCCCAGCGGCGCGACATGGCCGTCACGACCTCGGGCATCGCGTTCTTCCGCAGCCTCGGCGGCGCCGTCGGCGTCGCGGCGCTCGGCGCGATCCTCACCAACGAGGTGCACGACGAGATGACCCGCCTGCTGACCGTCACCCAGACCTCCGGCGCGGTGGTGCGGGACATCGGCCTCGGCACCCCCGAGGCCATCCACCGGTTGCCGCCGGCGCTGCACGAGATCGTCGTCGAGTCGTTCACCCAGGCGATGCAGACGGTCTTCCTGGCCTGCGTCCCCATCGCGATCCTCGGGTTCCTCGCCGTCCTGTTCCTGCGCGAGCTCCCCCTGCGCAGCGCGGCCCAGCCGCCGCCGCCCCCCGACGACGCCGCCTGACGCCCCCTGGCGCGCCGCCGGACCCGGTGGCGCCGTACAGTCGGGCCATGACCGCCACCCACCGATCCCGTCGCGCCCGCCTCGGGGCGCTGCTCGGCGAGTACGACGTCGACGCGCTCCTCGTCACCCGGGGCGTGAACGTCCGCTACCTGACCGGCCTGTCCAGCTCCAACGCCGCGCTGCTGGTCCGCGAGGACGGCTCGGCGGTGCTCGCCACCGACTCCCGCTACGTCGAGACGGCCCGGCGGGTCTGCCCCGACGTCGAGCTCGTGGAGCGCCGCGACGTGGCGGCGGCGCTGGTGCCGCGGGCGGAGCGGCCCGGCGTGGAGGCGCACGACATGTCCGTGGCCGCCTACCGCGACCTCGGCGGGCACGTCGTCCTGGCCGGCCGGCTGGTGGAGGCGGTGCGGGTGGTCAAGGACGAGGAGGAGATCGAGGCGCTGCGCACCGCGTGCGACCTCACCGACCGCGCCTTCGCCGGCGTCGTCGAGACCATCGCCCCCGGCATGACCGAGCGGCAGATCGCGCGGGCCCTGGAGATCCGCATGCTGGAGCTCGGCGCCGACAAGCCCGCCTTCGACTCCATCGTCGCCTCGGGCCCCAACGGCTCGGTGCCCCACCACTCGCCCGGCGACCGTCCCGTCGAGCGCGGCGACCTGATCACCATGGACTTCGGGGCGCTGCACGACGGCTACCACGCCGACATGACCCGCACCGTGGCCCTCGGCCCGGTCGCGGACTGGCAGCGTGAGCTGTACGAGCTGGTCGGCGCCGCGCAGCGGGCCGGGCTGGAGGCGGCGGTACCCGGGGCGGCGCTCGCGGACGTGGACGCGGCGGCGCGCGACGTCATCGCGTCCGCCGGTCACGGCGGGCATTTCGAGCACGGGCTCGGCCACGGGGTGGGCCTGGAGATCCACGAGGATCCGTTCATGCGTCCGTCCGGTGCCGGTAGACTTGAGGATCGGGTTCCGATCACCGTGGAGCCAGGGGTGTATCTGCCAGGCAGAGGTGGCGTCCGCATCGAGGACACTCTCGTGACGCGTACCGGCGGCCCGGAGCTCCTCACCCGCACGACCAAAGAGCTGCTGGTCCTGTAGCGCAGGACGGCGGCCGAGCGCGACATGACGACGCAGGAGTGAACGAGTGGCGACGACCAACGACCTCAAGACGGGCCTTGTGCTCAAGCTCGAAGGTGGCGAGCTGTGGAGCGTGGTGGATTTCCAGCACGTCAAGCCCGGCAAGGGCGGCGCCTTCGTCCGCACCAAGCTCAAGAACGTGCTGTCGGGCAAGGTCGTGGACAAGACCTTCAACGCGGGTGTCAAGGTCGAGGTGGCCAACGTCGACCGGCGGGAGATGCAGTTCTCCTACCTCGACGGCGACGAGTTCGTGTTCATGGACACCGAGACCTACGACATGCTGAACGTCCCGCGGGCGACCGTCGGTGACGCGGCCAACTACCTGCTGGAGAACACCCTCGCCACCGTCGCGGTCAACGAGGGCAACGTCCTGTACGTCGAGCTGCCCGCCGCGGTCGAGCTGACCATCTCCAACACCGAGCCGGGCCTGCAGGGCGACCGCTCCACCGGAGGCACCAAGCCCGCCACCCTGGAGACCGGCGCCGAGATCAAGGTGCCGCTGTTCATCACCACCGGCGAGAGGGTCAAGGTCGACACCCGCACCGGCGAGTACCTCGGCCGGGCCTGAGGTGTCGGCTCGCGGGAAGGCACGAAGGCGCGCTCTGGACATCCTCTTCGAGGCCGAGCTGCGCGACCAGCCGGCCACGAGCGTCCTCGCCGAGCGCGTCGAGCGCGCCGAGCCGCCCGTCAACGAGTACACCTCGACGCTCGTCGAGGGGGTGCACCGCCACCGGGCCCGCATCGACGAGCTGATCTCCACCTACTCCGAGGGCTGGACGCTCGACCGCATGCCGGCCGTGGACCGCAACCTGCTGCGGGCCGGCACCTACGAGCTGCTGTGGGCCGAGCACGTCCCCGAGGCCGTGGTGATCAGCGAGTGGGTGCACCTGGCGTCGGAGTTGTCCACCGACGAGTCCCCCCAGTTCGTCAACGGCCTCCTCGCCCGTTTCAAGCAACTGAAGCCCTCCCTGGCGCTCTGACCGCCGCCCCCCGCCTGATCGGCGGGGGGCCGGCGGCACCGCGTAGGCTGGGCCCGACGAAACGCTGCGAGGAGGCGAGCTGAACGTGGGCACCGAGGCCACCCGCCAGGCCACATCCCCGGCCGTGCGCACCGCCGTGGTCTGGGAGGCGCTGCGCGAGGCGCTCGCCGAACGCGCGGCGGCCACCGGGCGCGACCGCCTCGGCATCGTCGACGCCGGCGGCGGCACCGGCGGGTTCGCCGTGCCGCTGGCCGAGCTCGGCCACGCGGTGACCGTGGTCGACCCGAGCCCCGACTCCCTGGCCGCCCTGGAGCGCAGGGCCGCCGAGGCGGGGGTGGCGGTCAAGGGCATCCAGGGCGACGCCGCGGACCTGCGCGACCTGCTGGAGCCCTCGAGCGCCGACGTCGTGCTGTGCCACAGCGTGCTGGAGTACGTCGAGGACCCCGCGAGCGCGCTGGCCGCCGTGGCGGGTGTGCTCATGCCGGGCGGCCTGATCAGCGTGCTGGCCGCCAACCCGGTGGCCACCGCCATCCACCGGTCGCTCACCGGCCATTTCGACGAGGCCCGCCAGGCCCTCGCCGACCCCTCGGGCCGGTGGGGGGAGCAGGACCCGACGCCCCGGCGGTTCGGCGGCGAGGCCCTGGCCGCGCTGCTGCGGCAGGCCGGCTTCACCCCGCGCGAGCTCAGGGGCGTGCGCATCTTCGCCGACCTGGTGCCCGGCCGCCTGCTCGACGGCGAGCCCGGCGCCGCCCGTGCCCTGATCGCCCTCGAACAGGCCGCCGCCGACCACCCGGTCCTGCGGGACATCGCCACCCAGCTCCACCTCCTCGCCCACCGCTGACCCCGGGTGTTCCCCCGGGGCTCGCGCCGGGCGGTCTGCCGGTAGAACGGATGTTCGGGTTAGGATCGGAGGGTGTCGCGCAAGCAGATGCTCGGGGGTGGTGGCGAGCCCGTCCGCCCGGGGACGGGGGACGACACCGGGTGCACGATCCTCCATGTGGACATGGACGCCTTCTACGCGAGCGTCGAGCTGCTGGAGCGTCCCGAGCTGAAGGGGCGGCCGGTGATCATCGGGGCGGCCGGCGCCCGCGGGGTGGTGCTCAGCGCCACCTACGAGGCCAGGGCCTTCGGGGTGCACTCGGCGATGCCCATGACCCGGGCCCGCCGCCTGTGCCCGCAGGCCGTGATCATCCCGCCGAGCCACGGCAAGTACTCCGAGGTCTCCAAGGGTGTGATGGAGATCTTCTACGCGATCACCCCCGAGGTGGAGCCGATCGCCTCCGACGAGGCCTTCCTGGACGTGAGCGGCGCGCTGCGGCGCCTCGGGCCGCCCGCGCGGATCGGGGCCATGATCCGCGCCCAGGTCGCCGAGCGGCACGGCATCACGTGCTCGGTGGGGGTGGCCGACAGCAAGTTCGTGGCGAAGCTCGCCTCCCGGCACTGCAAGCCTGACGGCCTTCTGGTGGTCCCGGCCGCCGGGGTGGTGGAGTTCCTTCATCCTTTGCCCGTCGCGGCTCTGTGGGGCGTAGGGGAGCGTACGGAGCAGGCCCTGCGGCGGCTCGGCATCCGCACGGTCGGTGATCTGGCGCACGTGCCCCCGGCCACCCTGCAGCGCGAGTTCGGGGCGGCGGGCGGCCACCTGGCGGCCCTCGCCTGGGGGCGGGACGAGCGCAGGGTCAGCTCCCACGTCCCGGACAAGAGCATCGGGGCCGAGGAGACCTTCGCCTACGATGTGGACGACCCGGCGGCGATCCGCCGGGAGCTGCTGCGGTTGTCGGAGCGGGTCGCCGAGCGGCTGCGGCGCGGCGGTCACGTGGGGCGGACGGTGAGTGTGAAACTGCGGCGCGCGGACTTCACCACGATCACCCGTTCGCGTACTCTGCGTGAAGCCACAGATGTGGCGAAAGAGATATATGCCACTAGTTGCGATCTGTACGCGGCCGCCGGGCTCGAACGTGTACGGCTCCGGCTGGTCGGCGTGAGGGTCGAAAACCTCCGTCCCGCGGGCACCGCGACCCGTCAGCTCGGGCTCGGAGAACGGGAAACAGGCTGGCGGGAGGCCGAAATGGCCATGGACCGGGCCACGCGGAGGTTCGGTCCCGAGGCCGTCCGCCCGGCCTCTCTGGTTCGTCCGCCGTTCGATGGAATGGATCTATGACGTCACCTCCGGTTTGGTCTACGTTGGACGTTTTCTTTCGCCTGCGTCTACAGCCTCGTATTCTGGGGATAACCGACCGCGAGGTCCGGGCACCCTCGGGTGTCCGCTGCCGTTTTCCCCGACGAGGGGCTGTCCTTGGGAGGCGCCGTGCCGCTCTCTGAGCACGAGCAGCGCTTGCTCGAACAGATCGAGCAGGCCCTCTACGCCGAGGACCCGAAGTGGGCCAATACCGTTCGGATCAGTGATCCACGCAACCATTACAAGCGCCGCCTGGTGAAGGCCTCCATCGGCTTCGTGCTCGGTGTGGTGCTGCTGATGGTGGGCGTGGTTGCACCGATCATCCCACTCGGTGTGGGCGGCTTCGTGGTCATGCTCGCCGCGTGCCTGTGGGGCCTGTCAAGCTGGAAGAGGATGAACGGCTTCGGGGGTGACACCGCCGCCCGGCCCGGCGCCCAGGCCCCCCAGCCCGAACGCCGCCGTTCGTCCCGCCCCAGCTTCATGGAGCGCATGGAGGAGCGCTGGCGCCGCCGCGGCGAAGAGCGCTGACCTGAAAGCCCGAAGCGGCTCAGCCGGCCCCCCGGCTGGGCCGCCGTGCTTTCCTCTTCCGGCCCTGGCGCCCCACCGCGGCCCCGCCATGCCCTGACCCGCATCGCCCGATGCCCTGACCCCGCACCGCCCGCCCGGGCCTCCGGCGAGGTCCACCGGCGAACGTTTCACCCGGCCGGCGCGCGGGTTCTGACAGAAAACGGCTCACGGACCCCGGAGCGGGGGCCGTGAGCCGTTGTCCGTGCGGTCAGCGGGAGCCGGTGAGGGTCAGGTCGCGGTCGTCCGCCGGGGTGGCGGACGGGCGCCTGCGCGGCCACAGGCGGAGGGTCTCCAGGTTGTCGAAGGCGTCGAGCACGGTCTCCCCGGCGCCGCGCAGGCGCAGGAGGGTCGAGGTGGGCAGCAGGGTGGCGCGGATGCGGCGTGCCCTCGGGACGGTGGCGCGCAGGGCACGTCGCACCGTCTTCAGGTCGGCCGCCAGCGAGGCGATCTCGCCGGGGGTGCGGGCGTAGCGCAGGCGTTCCTCGGCCGAGGCGATGCGGGTGACGGCCGCCGCGGCGCCCGGGTCGAGGGAGTAGTGCTCCGCCACGCGGCGGGCCAGCGCGCGTGGGGTCTCGCTCAGCGAGTAGCCGATGCCGAGGTCGACCAGCGTGTCGGTCAGCTCCCGCCATGACGCGTACACCGCGCGCCGCAGACGATCACGCCCGGCCGCCCCGGCCCGCGAGCCCGGCTCCGCGCCGGACGCGCCCGGAACGGCACCGGGGACGGCGCTCGGGACGGCACTCGGAACAGCGCCCGGGACGGCACCCGCGCGGTCCGGGCCCGGGCCGGACGCCGCGGGGACGGCGCCCACCCGGGCCCAGGTCCGGCGCCTGCGGTGGCCGGAGACCAGGCGCAGGGCGGCGGGGACGAGTGCCAGGAGCACCAGGGCCCCCACGGCCAGGCCGATCTTCGCGGCCAGGGGCGTGCCCTCGTCGAGGTCCAGCGGGTCGGTGCCGAGGCCCGGGTCCGGGTCGCGGGGATCGCGCCGGGGGCCGAGGGGCGAGTCGGTGGCGCTGTTCTCGCTGGGCGCGGCGCTCGGCTCGGCGGCGGCGCCGCCGTCGGGGCCGGTCTCGGACGGCGGGCGCGAGTAATCGGGCACGCTGGCCGTGGCCTGCCCGAGCCCGCCCGAGGGAGTGGGCTCGAAACGCAGCCAGCCGGCGCCCTCGAAGTACAGCTCGGGCCAGGCGTGCAGGTCGTGCGTGCGGACCTGCCACACCCCGTTGATCTTGGTGCCGCCGGTGTACCCGATGCCGACCCGGGCCGGGATGCCGACGGCCCGCGCCATCACCGCCATGGCCGCCGCGAACTGCTCGCAGTAGCCCGTCCGGTTGCGCAGGAAGTCGAGCAGCGCCTCGCTGCCGTTGCCCTGCGTCTGGAGGCTGTAGGTGAAGTCGCCGGTGGAGGTGAACCACTCCTGGATCTTCACCGCACCCTCGTACGGCGTCCGGGCGTCGCGCACGAGATCCGACGCCGTGCCCCGGATCTCCGGGGACAGGTTCGGCGGCAGCGCCAGGTACCGGTCGTCGGTCCGGTCGGGGGACAGCGGCTGCGCCGCCGCCAGCGTCTCGGCCGTCGGCTGCGGCTCCCAGCCGTCCACCTGGTAGCGCGTGCCGCCCGCGGTGTCCTGCGTGGAGAACACCATGAGCGTGCTCTGGTCGGCTCGCCAGTCGCCCTCGATCCGCACCGCGCTCGCGGGGTACGGCAGCGGCAGGAAGCTCATGCCCTCCACCCCGGCGCTGACCGTCACGTCGGTGGTGACCTTCTTCAGCGGCGCGGTGAGCGACAACCCGGGCGCCGGCGGCAGCGGGTTGTCCGCCACCCGGTCCTCGGGGCGGCCGCGCGGCTGCGACATCGTCCACTGCGAGCCGTCGAAGGTGTCCAGCGAGTACATCCGCAGGTAGCGCGGCTCGTCGTCGGTGTTGGTGTAGCTCAGCACGGTGGCGTTGGCCGGCTGGGTGAGCTGGCCGCGCAGACCGGCGATCGGGTTCGGGATGGTGATCGTGTTCCCCGGCTCGCCGCCCGACCCCACCCCGAACCCGAACAGCGGGTTGGGGCTCAGCGTGGGCAGCAGCGCGGGCAGCGCGATGGCGAGCGCGATGGCCGCCACCCCGATGCGCTTGCCCGAGGGGGACAGGGGTGCCGTCTCGGCGGTCTGCACCCGTGCCCCGGTGACGCGGGAGCGGCGCATGAGCACCGCGCGCCCCCACCGGCCGAGCCGCTCCCGGCCGTCGGCGGCGAGCAGCCCGACGTACCCGAGCGCCGCGATGATGAACGCCGGCCACCCGACGGGGTCGGGCATCACCGCGGCGGGCACGGTGAACAGCGCCAGCAGCGGCAGCCCGGCGAGCGCGGCCCGCCCCAGCCGCACGGCCAGCAGGTCGGTGAGTACGGCGATCAGCCCGATGCCGCCCGCGGTGAGCAGCGTGATGCCGGGCTTGCCGGGCACCGGGGCGGCGTACTTCTGGATCTCGTCGAAGCCCTCGGCGAGCTGGGCGGCGAGCGCCCCGAGCGCGTCGGTGGTGGGGACGAACCCCCACCAGGCCTCCTCGGGGGCGAACACCGCCGTCAGGAACACCAGCAGCACGGCCAGCTCGGCGGGCGGGCCGAGCCACCGGGGCACCGGGCGCAGGGTGGTGGCGACGGACACCGCGGTGATCAGCATGATCGCGCCGAGCCCGGTCCAGAACCACCGGCCGTCCTGGAAGAGGGGATAAAGGGTGAGCGACACGGCGGCCGTGGCCAGGCCCGCCGCGATCGGGAGTCTCATGCGGCGTCTCCTGCCGTGATCGTTTCCTCCACGGTCTCCTGCGCCCCGGCGTACCGGCCGCTCTGACCGCCCGCCTCCTGCCAGACGGCCGCCAGCGACCGGCCCGCGGGCAGCCGGACGATCCGCCAGCCGGCGTCGGCCAGCACGGCCCGCGCCCCCTCGGCCGCGGCGTCCGCCGCCGCGTGGTGGGACGGCACGGTCTGCCAGGTGGCGACCTCCAGCATGACCGCGACCCCGGTGACCCCGCCGTGCCGCAGCCGGGCGAGCGCGCGGGCCTCCTCGGCGTCGAGGTCGCCGAGCACGGCCACGATCAGGCCGTCCCCGCCCCCCTGCCGCAGCGCCGTGACGCCGGACTCCAGCGACCGCGCCGTGCTGTGCCGCACCACGGCGAGCGCGTCCACCAGGGAGTGCCCCGCGGCGGCGTCGGTGAGCCGGCCCTGGTCGGTGACCAGCCGCAGGCCGAGGCCGTCGCGCGCGAGGTGCGCGCCGATGGAGGCCGCCGCGGACACCGCGACCTCGAACGACGAGCGCGGGCCCTCGCCGCGGTGGGCGTGCCTGCGGGTGTCGAGCAGCAGCGCGCCGCGGCTCTGCCACTGCTGCTCCTCGCGGCGCACCATCAGCTCGCCGTACCGGGCGGTGGAGCGCCAGTGCACCCGGCGCAGGTCGTCGCCCTGGCGGTACTCCCGCGGCCCGATGTCGTCCTCGCCCGCGGCGGCGGCGGTGGCGGTGCGGCTGTCGCCGCCGCCGGTCCACTCGCCCGACAGCCGCACCGGCGGCAGGCGCACCACCTCGGGGATCACCATCAGCGTGTCGGTGGCGGTGAACGCCCGGGTCAGCTCCACCAGGCCGAACGGGTCGGCGATGCGCACCGACAGCGGGCCGATGGGGAACCGGCCGCGCAGGTCCGAGCGCACCTTGTAGTCGATCTCCCGGATGCCGCGCGGCTCCACCCGGTCGAGCACGAACCTCGGCCGGGCGCCGACGGCGTACGGCACGGTGTCCTCGATGAGCAGCAGCCCGGTCGGCAGCCGGGTGACGTTCTCCAGCCGCAGGGTGACCGTGCTGTCGCTGCCCACCTCGACCCGCACGGGGTCGAGCCGCCGCGCGCAGCTCAGACGGTAACGGGTGCGGGCCACCACCAGCGCGGCGAGCAGCGGCAGCGTGATGACGAGCACGGCGATGCGCAGCAGGTCGTGCTCGCCGAGCACGAACGCGCACAGCAGGGCGGCCACACCGGAGGCGAGGAAGGAGCGCCCACGCGAGGTGAGCGCCCGTAGACCGGAGATCACCGCCGACCCGCTCCGTCCCCCTTCTCGCGGGTCTCGGGCACCGGCACGCGCCGCAGCAGGTCGGCGACCACGTGCTCGGGACGGCGGCGCTGTCCCTGCGCCTCCAGGCTCGGCAGCAGCCGGTGCGCCAGGACGGGCACGCAGAGCTCCTGCAGGTCGTCCGGGATGACGTAGTCGCGGCCGGCCAGCGCGGCGTGGGCGCGAGCGGCGCGGATCAGGTGGAGCGTGGCCCGCGGCGAGGCGCCGAGCCGCAGGTCGGGGGACTTACGGGTGGCGTCCACCAGGTCGATGGCGTACCGCTTGATCGGCTGCGCGACGTACACGGCGCGCACCGCCTCGATCAGCGCCCGCACCTCGGCGGTGGTGGCGACCGCCTCCAGCTTGTCCAGCGGTGAGGAGGCGCCGTGGATGTCGATCATCTGCAGCTCGGCGGCCGGCTCGGGGTAGCCCATCGCGATACGGGCGGTGAAACGGTCGCGCTGCGCCTCGGGGAGGGGATAGGTGCCCTCCATCTCGATGGGGTTCTGCGTCGCGATGACCATGAACGGCGTCTCGAGGAGGTAGGTCGTGCCGTCGACGGTGACCTGATGCTCCTCCATGCACTCCAGGAGGGCGGACTGCGTCTTGGGGGACGCGCGGTTGATCTCGTCGCCGACCACGATGTTGGCGAACACCGGGCCGGGCTTGAACTCGAACTCGCGGGACTGCTGGTTGAAGGCGCTGACGCCGGTGATGTCGCTGGGAAGCAGGTCGGGGGTGAACTGGACACGCCGCACCGGGCAGTCGATGGAGCGCGCGAGGGCCTTGGCCAGCATGGTCTTGCCGACACCCGGGACGTCCTCGATGAGGAGATGGCCCTCCGCCAGCAGGACGGTGAGCGTGAGCCGGATCACGTCCCTCTTGCCCTCGATCACCGATTCGATCGCCTCACGGATCCGATGCGCCGTGGCGACCAGACCCTCCACGTCCTGTCCGACATCGTGGGTGATTCCCACTTGGCCTCCATGAGGTGTGGCAACCCTCCGCGAGGATCCTTATGCGGGGGGTTTTGTGATTCCTTCTCCATTGTGTCTACCGACACTACGGTGCGGTGGGTTCCGCGGCGACTTTCCATGACATTGCGGATGAACAGCCCTCAGTGTTCTTCTGGCTGATCGCGGTCTTGTCCCACCGGTGTCCGAATCCCGTGACATTAGCGCCGCGGGGCGGGCTCCGCTCACGGTCCGCCCGCTCCACTTTCCCCCACCGGGGAGATCCACCGGGCCCCAATGGCCGCATTCCGTATCCCCTGTCGCGTGTCCCGGGTCGGGAAAAGCCCCGCGACACGCCGGTGCGGCCGTGCCGCCCCCCACGCGCTCCACTTTGCTCCACCCCCCTTGAACTGGGAAAACGCGCGAGAAACCGAACGCGAACACCGAATGAATCAGTTGACGGTGGGGAGAAGTGGAGTATGGTGGTGCGCAGTGGAGGGGCTGAGGTGACAGCGTCAGCCGTTCCATGCGGCACGGGAGGTGGGGCCGGTGTTCCTCGGTACCCATCAACCGCGGCTGGACGAGAAAGGACGACTGTTCCTGCCGGCGAAGTACCGTGAGGAGCTGGCGGAGGGTCTTGTGATCACCAAGGGCCAGGAGCGCTGCCTCTACGTGTTTCCCGTTGAGGAGTTCCAGCGCATCACCGAGGCGCTGCGCACGGCGCCCGTGACCGCCAAGGCGGTCCGTGATTACAGCCGCGTCCTGTTCGCCAGCGCCTCTGACGAGACCCCCGACAAACAGGGACGCATCACCATTCCCCAGGGCCTGCGTGAATACGCGGGCCTCCGCCGCGACTGCGTCGTCATCGGCGCCAACACGCGGCTGGAGATCTGGGACGCCTCGGCCTGGGACACCTACCTGGCCGACCAGGAGCAGGCCTTCTCCGATCTGTCGGAGGAGGTGCTGCCAGGGGTCCTATGACAAGTGGTCGACTCGTCGGTCCAGACGTCGTTCGGCGAGGTCTCCACCCGCTCCCGCGGTGCCGGGCACGTCCCGGCTCCGCCGCGCCGCGGCCAGCTGATGCACCTTCCCCGGTGTCAGGTGGCGCGGTGTCGCAGAGGGGACGCGGATGGGGACCTGGCCGGGCGAGACGTCCACCGGGGTGGGGCAAGGGCCCACCGGCGTGTCGGCGTGTGCAAGCCGCGCATCCGCGAGCGAGGAGTGTCCCGGGGCGTAGAGGACACTTCCTAAGGCGGCGAAAAGGGGGTACGACCATGCATGTCAATAATCATGCCGAGCCGGGCGGACACGTCCCGGTGATGCTCCGGCGTGTCCTGGAGCTGTTCGCCCCCGCGCTCGCCGTCCCCGCTCCCGTGCTCGTGGACGCCAACCTCGGCCTCGGCGGGCACGCCGAGGCGCTGCTCGCGGCCCATCCGGAGCTCCACCTCATCGGCATCGACCGCGACCCGGTCGCGATCGAGCGCTCCGCGGCGCGCCTCGCCCCGTACGCCGGGCGCACCACCCTCGTGAAGGCGGTCTCCGACGAGCTGCCCGCGGTGCTGGCCGAGGCCGGCCGGGAGCGGGTGCACGGCGTGCTGTTCGACCTCGGGGTGTCCTCACCCCAGCTCGACGAGGCCGAGCGCGGGTTCGCCTACTCCTACGACGCGCCGCTCGACATGCGGATGGACCCCGGCCAGGAGCTCACGGCCGACATCGTGGTCAACACCTACTCCGAGGGGGAGTTGACCAGGATCCTCCGCGACTACGGCGAGGAGCGGTTCGCGGCCCGCGTCGCGCGGCTCATCGTGCGCGAGCGCGAGGCGGACCGTGTCACGTCCACCAAGCGCCTCGCCGAGATCGTCCGCGCGGCGATCCCCGCGGCCACCCGCCGCACCGGCGGGAACCCCGCGAAGAGAACGTTCCAGGCATTACGCATCGAGGTGAACGGGGAGCTGACCGCCTTCGAGCGGGCGCTGCCCGCGGCCCTCGACGCACTCGTGGTCGGGGGGCGCGTGGTCGTGCTCGCCTACCACTCACTGGAGGACCGCCTCGCCAAGCGAGTCCTCACCGCGAGAACCAGGGACACCGGCCCTCCCGGGCTGCCTGTCCCGCTGCCGTCCCACCAGCCGAGATTCCGCCTGGTCACAAGGGGAGCCGAGCTCCCCGACGACGAGGAACTGGCACGCAACCCGCGCGCCGCCTCGGCCAGGCTGCGGGCGGCGGAGAGAATCCGGGAGCCGGAATGAGCATCGACGACGACACCAGGGACACCATCGGCGGCACGACCACCGCCCCTTACCGCCCCCTCCGCCGCACCCCGCGCCCACGGCCGGGGGGCAGCCGCCCACTGGACCGGGACGGCCGCCCAGGCACCCCGGCGGAGCCGGCCCAGGACCGCGACGACCGCACCGGGACCCCCGGCGAGCGGACCGCGGTCCGGGACGGCCGTACCGCGGCGTCCGCCGGTCGCGCGGCGGGCCGGGACGGCCGTACCGCGACGTCCGCTGAGCGGGCGGCGGGTGTGGAGGGCCGCGCCGGGGCTTCGGCCGGGCGTACGGCGGGCCGTGACGGCCGTACCGCGACGTCCGCTGAGCGGGCGGCGGGCCTGGAGGGCCGCGCCGGGGCGTCCGCAGGGCGTGCGGGGAGCCGGGACGGGCGTACCGCGACGTCCGGCGAGCGGGCCTTGGGCCGGGACGGCGGGCGGGTCCCGCCGCAGGCCGGGCGTGCTCTGCGGCGGGACGGCGGCGTGCGGGAGGACGGCCGTGCCGTGCCGTTCGACCTTCTCGCCGAGCCGGGCGAGGACGACGGGCGTGCCGTGCGGAACCTGCGGGTGGCGCCGGGGCCGGTGCGCGGGCCGCGCCGGGAGGGGACGCGTCCCCCGCGGCGTGAGACGGGCGACAAGGCGCCGTCCCGCGCGCCCGGGGCCGGGCGGACCGGTGGGCGGCGGCGTGGCGCGCCGCGCACGCCGTTCGTGCTGCTCGTGCTCGGGTTGCTCGGCGGCGGCCTCGTGACCCTGCTGCTGCTCAACACGGTGCTGGCCCGCGACTCGTTCCTGATGTACGACCTGCGGGCGCGCAACAAGGCGCTGTACGACCAGGCGCAGGACCGCAAGAAGGACCTGCTGCTGAAGTCGCAGCCCGGCGTGCTCGGCGACCGCGCGGCCAACCCGACCTTCAAGCCCGACCCGAGCGCCCCCGAGTTCCTCGACCTGGAGGGCGGCTCCGGCCGCCCCGCCGGCCTGGACCAGACCCCGCTCGGCACCCCGCCCGAGGGTGAGGCGACGGAGGGCGCGCCCAGGTGAGAGAAGGCGGCGCCCGCCCGCCCCGCGGCGGACGCGGCGGCCCGGGCACCCCTGGTCCCGGCGGCCCAGGCGGCCGTGGCGGTCCTGCGGGCTCTGGCGGCGGCCGCGGCGGTTCCGGTGGCATGGGCGGCCGCGGTGGCTCTGGTGGCATGGGCGGCCGCGGTGGCTCTGCCGGCGGCCGGGGCGATCATGGCGGTCGTGGCCCTGGTGGCGGCCCGGACGGCCGTGACGGTTCCGGCGGTTCCGGCGGTTCCGGCGGTGGCCGGGGCGGTTCCAGGCGTGCTGACGGCGGCCTGGACGGTCATGGTGGCTCCGGCGGTGGCCGGAATGGTTCCGGTGCCTCCGGCGGTGGCCGGGGTGGTTCCGGTGCCTCTGGCGGTGGCCGGGGTGGTTCCGGTGGCTCCGGCGGTGGCCGGGGTGGTTCCGGTGGTGCTGACGGTGGGGCCGGTGGTCACGGCGACCAGGGCGGTCTTCGGCGTCCCCGGTCCGGCGGGTCAGGGAACGGCGCGGACGGGGCTTCCCCGTCGCGCCGGGACCCCGGTCCGGCGGGCGCGGGTGGCGGCGTGCCGCCGTCACCGCGCCGCGCCCCTTCCTCCATGGGGCCGGACGAGCCCGATCCCGCGCCGCGCCGCGCCCCTGGCCCCAAGGGGGCGGAGGGCGCGCCTCGCCGTGGCTCCGGGGCGGCCGGTGACGGGGCGAACGGCGTACCCCGTCGTGCTCCCGGGGCGGCCGGTGATGGGGCGAACGGCGTACCGCGTCGTGCTCCCGGGGCGGACGGGGGCGGGGCGGACGGTGTCCCGCCGCGTCGTGGCCCAGGGGACGGGCGCGCCAGAGGAGACGGATCCGCCGTCCGGGGCGCGCGGGGCGGCCCGGAGCCGCGGCGTGTGCCCCGGGACGGACAGGGGAACGGTCGCCGGCATCCCGACGGGGCGCGGTACGGGGACGGGCAGGGGAACGGTCGCCGGCATCCTGACAGGGACGGGCAGGGGAACGGGCGGCGGTACCCGGACGGGGCGCGGTACGGGGACGGGCCGCCCCGGGGTGGGCCGCCGCGGAGGCCGCCTCGGCCGCCGCGGCCTTCGGTGCCGTTGCGGCTGGGGAATCCGGCGCGGCGGATCAACATCGGGCTCGCGGGGATGGCCGTCGTGCTCTCGCTGTTCGCGGGGCGGCTGGTGCAGCTCCAGGGGCTGGACTCCAAGGTGTTCGCGGCCAAGGCGGCGTCGCTGCGGGTGCGCGAGGAGAAGCTCCCGGCGCGCCGGGGCCCGATCACCGACGTGAACGGGCACGAGATGGCGGTCACCGTGGAGGCCCGCCAGATCTCCGCGGACCCGGCCAAGATCCCGCCGGACAAGCGCGACGAGGTGGCCGGCAGGATCGCCGGCGTGCTCGGCGTCCCCAAGGAGGGCATCGCGGACAAGCTCGCCAAGACGGGCACCCGCTACACCCTTCTCGCCCGCGACGTCCCGCTCGGCATCGCGAGCCGCGTCATGGACCTGGACATCGACGGTGTGGCCTCCGCGCCGCACTTCCAGCGCCTCTACCCCGGCGGCGACCTCGCCGGCGGCCTCATCGGCTTCGTGGGCGACGACGGCGGCGGCCTGACCGGCGTCGAGCACACCTACGACGCCTCTCTCGCCGGCAAGGACGGCCGCCAGACCATCGAGATCGGCGGCACCGGCCAGCGCATCCCCATGACCCGCAGCACCCGCCAGGAGCCCGTCGCGGGCAAGGGCGTGCGCCTGACCATCGACCGCGACATCCAGTGGGCCGCCCAGCAGGCCATCGCCCGGCAGGTGCGGGCGACCGGCGCCCGCAGCGGCAGCGTGATCGTGATGGACGTGCGCACCGGCCAGGTGCTCGCCATGGCCAACGCCCCCGAGGTGGACCTGCGCGCCTGGCGTTCGCTCCCGCCCGCCGGCTGGGCCAACCGCGCCGTCTCGGAGGTGTTCGAGCCCGGCAGCACCGGCAAGGTCATCACGGCCGCCGCCGCGCTGCAGGCCGGGGTGGTGCGCCCGGAGACGGTGTTCGAGGTGCGCGACAAGTACCAGTGCGCCGACCGCCTTCTCGGCGACGCCCACCCCCACCCCCCCGAGCGCCTGACGTTCACCGGCATCATCGCCGAGTCCAGCAACGTCGGCACGATCATGGCCGCCGAGCGGGTCACCGACCAGAGCCTCTACACGATGCTCCGGTCGTTCGGCTTCGGCGCCAGGACCGGCTCGGGCGCGTACGGCGAGGAGGCCGGGCTGCTGCCGAAGCGCGAGACCTGGTCGGGCAGCCAGCGCTGCACCATCGCCTTCGGCCAGGGCGTCTCGGTGACGGCCCTGCAGATGGCCGGCGTCTACCAGACCATCGCCAACGGCGGGGTGCGCGTGCCCCCGCGCGTCGTGGCGGGCACCACCGGCGAGGACGGCGAGTTCGTCCCGGCCCCCGCGCCCAAGCAGACCCGGGTGATCAGCACCCGCACCGCCAAGGACATCGCGACGATGCTGGAGGCGGCCGTCGCCGCCGAGGAGGGCACAGGCTCGCTCGCCGCGATCGACGGCTACCGGGTGGCCGGCAAGACCGGCACCGCCCAGCGCTACGACGAGAGCTGCCGGGGGTACTGCGGGTACACCGCGACGTTCGTGGGCTTCACCCCCGCCGACGCGCCCCGCCTGGTGGCCCTGGCCGTCCTCCAGGCGCCGGAGAACGGCCACTTCGGCGGGGAGATCGCCGCCCCGGTGTTCAAGGAGGTCATGACGTTCGCGCTGAAGACCCGGAAGATCCCGCCCACCGGCACCACGGCCCCGTCGGTGCGCATGGGCACCGATCGGTGACGGGGGAGGGTACGCTCTCGCCGTGCGTCACGAGTCGTCTCCGCGTCCCGCGAGCAGTCCCGTCCGCCCGCTCTCCGGCCTGGCGGCCCTGCTCGGCGCGCCCAAGGGCGGCACCCCGCTCGGAGTGGTCACCGGGGTCACCATCGACTCCCGCCGCGTCTGCCGCGGCGACCTGTACGTCGCCGTGCCCGGCAGCACCGTCCACGGCGCGTCGTTCGCCGCGCAGGCCGTCTCGGCCGGCGCCGCCGCGATCCTGACCGACGAGGCGGGCCGGGCGGCGGCGTCCGCCACCGGCGTGCCCGTGCTGGTGGTGCCCGACCCGCGCGCCATGCTCGGCCGGGTCGCCTCCTGGGTGTACGGCAGGCCCGCCGAGGGCCTGCTGCTGCTCGGCGTCACCGGCACCAGCGGCAAGACCACCACCACCTATCTGCTGGAGGCGGGGCTGCGCGCCGCGGGCCACCGCCCCGGCCTGATCGGCGGCGTGGAGATCCGCGTGGGCGACCTCGGCTACCCGCCCGCCCTGACCACCCCGGAGGCCACCGACCTGCAGGCGCTGCTGGCGTTCATGCGCGAGCAGGGCGTCACCGCGGCCGCCATGGAGGTCTCCAGCCACGCCCTGGCCCTCGGCCGGGTGGACGGCGTGTTCTACGACGTCGCGATGTTCACCAACCTGTCCCAGGACCACCTGGACTTCCACCGCGACCTCGACGACTACTTCCGCACCAAGGCGCGGCTGTTCACCCCCGAGCTCGCCCGCATGGGCGTGGTCAACCTTGACGACCCGCACGGCCGCGAGCTGACCGGCATCGCCAAGGTCCCGGTCACCACGTTCTCCGCCGAAGGCGCCCACGAGGCCGACTGGCACGCCGAGGACGTGCGTGCCGGCGCCGACGGCAGCACCTTCCGGGTGATCGGCCCGGGCGGCGTGGAGGCCGACGTCGCGGTGGCGCTGCCCGGCCGGTTCAACGTCGCCAACACCCTCGGCGCGATCGTGACCCTGGTCGAGGCCGGGCTGTCCCTGCAGACCGCGGTGCACGCCATGGGCACCGTCACCGGCGTGCCCGGCCGCATGGAGCGCGTGCCCGGCGGCCAGGGGTACCAGGCGATCGTCGACTACTCCCACAAACCGGGTGCCGTGGAGTCGGTGCTGCGCGCGCTGCGCGGCGTCACCCAGGGTTCCCTCACCATCGTGGTCGGATGCGGCGGCGACCGCGACCGCGGCAAGCGCCCCCTGATGGGTGAGGCCGCGGCCCGCCTGGCCGACGTCGTCGTGCTGACCAGCGACAATCCCCGCTCGGAGGACCCGCTGCAGATCCTGCGCGCCATGATGGACGGCGTGCTGCGGGTGCCCGAGGGCGACCGGGCCCATGTGATCATGGAGCCGGACCGCGCCGCCGCCATCGACCTGGCCATCGCGCGGGCCCGCCCCGGCGACGTCGTCGTGGTCGCGGGCAAGGGGCACGAGCAGGGCCAGTACGTCGGCGGCGAAGTGCTGCCGTTCGACGACCGGCGCGTGGTCGCCGAGGCGATCGGCAGACGTGGGCACACCTGACCCGTCCCGTTGTGCCAGGCTGGGGCGCGTGCCCGGGCCAGGGGGGCCGGCGGTCCGCGCGCACACCCACGAACGGCTTGTATGGAGAGTAGGGATAGACGAATGATCCCGTTGCCGCTGGCAAGGATCGCCGAGATCACCTCGGGTGCCCTGACGGGCATGGCTGATCCCGGCGCCGTGGTCCGCGGGCCCGTGCTGATCGACTCGCGGGCCGCCGAGCCCGGGTCGCTGTTCGTCGCCATCCGGGGCGCCCGCGCCGACGGCCACGACTTCGCCGCGAAGGCCTGCGAGGACGGCGCGGTCGCCGTGCTCGCCACCCGCCCGGTGGACGCGCCGGCCGTCATCGTGGGCGACGCCGTGGCCGCCCTCGGCGACCTGGCCACCGCCGTACTCGGCGAACTGCCGCGCACCACCGTCATCGGGGTCACCGGGTCGGCCGGCAAGACCACCACCAAGGACCTCCTGGCGGGGCTCACCGCGCTGGCCGGCCCGACCGTCGCCCCGGTCGGCTCGTACAACAACGAGATCGGCCACCCCCTCACCGTGCTGCGCGCCGGGGAGGACACCCGCTTCCTGGTGCTGGAGCTCAGCGCCCGCTCGGAGGGCCACATCGCCCACCTGGCGCGCGTCGCCCCGCCCAAGATCGGCGTGGTGCTCAACGTCGGCACCGCCCACCTCGGGGTGTTCGGCGGGCGCGACCGCATCGCCAAGGCCAAGGGCGAGCTGGTCGAGGCCCTGCCCGCGGACGGCACGGCCGTGCTCAACGCCGACGACCCCTACGTCCGCGAGATGGCGGACCGCACCGACGCCGCGGTGCGGTGGTTCGGCCGCGGCCACGACGCCCACGTGCGGGCCGTGGACGAGCGGCTTGACGAGCGCGGGCGGGCGTCCTTCACCCTCGTCACGCCCTCGGGGCGGGCGCCGGTCAGCTTGCGGCTGCACGGCGCGCACGCCGTGGACAACGCCCTCGCCGCCGCGGCGGCGGCCTACGAGCTCGGCATCCCGGTGGCGGCCCTCGCCGCCGAGCTGTCGCGGGCCGAGCCACGCAGCCGCTGGCGCATGGAGGTCACCGACCGGGCGGACGGCGTCACCGTGGTGAACGACGCCTACAACGCCAACCCCGACTCCATGCGGGCCGCGTTCGCCGCCCTCGGCGCCCTGGCGGGCGGACGCCGCACGTTCGCGGTTGTCGCCGCGCTGCGCGAGCTCGGCGACGAGAGCGACACGCTGAACGAGGGCGTGGGGCGGCTGGCCGCCTCGTCCGGCCTCGCCGGGCTGTGGGTGGTCGGCGAGGACGCGGACCCGGTGCTGACCGGCGCCAAGGACCAGCGGGGCCTGCGGCACGTGCCGGACGCCGAGACCGCCGCCGCCGAGCTCGCCGGGGTGCTGCGCCCCGGGGACGTCGTGCTGGTGAAGGGGCCGCGCGCCGCCGGCCTCGAACGGGTCGCCGGGGCCCTGCTCGGTGGTGACGCCCGATGAGGGACATCCTCGTCGCCGCCGCCGTGGCGTTCGTGCTCTCCATGCTCGGCACCCCGCTGGCGATCCGCCTGTTCAGCCGCCGCGGGTACGGCCAGAACATCCGCGAGGAGGGCCCCTCGGGGCACCACGAGAAGCGCGGCACGCCCACCATGGGCGGCACGGTGCTCGTCATCGCGGCGCTCATCGGGTTCACCTGCTCCCACCTCGCCACCTGGACACCGCCCACCGCCTCGGCGGTGCTGGTGCTGTTCCTGATGACCGGGCTCGCCACCGTCGGCTTCCTCGACGACTTCATCAAGATCTACAAGCAGCGCAGCCTCGGCCTGCGCAGCGGCGCCAAAGCCCTCGGGCAGCTCGTCGTGGGCGCGGTGTTCGCCGTGCTGGTGGTGCGGTTCCCGAACTCCTACTCCATCACCCCCGCCGAGACCCGGCTGTCGTTCCTGCGCGACTTCGGCCCCTCGGTCGGCATCGTGATCTTCACGATCTGGGTGCTCATCATGATCGTGGGCTTCTCCAACGCGGTGAACCTCACCGACGGCCTCGACGGCCTCGCCAGCGGCGCCACCGGTGTGGTCCTCGCCGCGTACGTCCTCATCGGCAACTGGCAGCTCCGCAACAGTTGCCTGAACCAGCTCGGCCCCAACTGCTACTGGGTACGCGACCCCCTGGACCTGGCGGTCGTCGCCGCCGCCGTCCTCGGGGCGTTGTTCGGCTTCCTGTGGTGGAACGCACCCCCCGCCAAGATCTTCATGGGCGACACCGGCTCCCTGGCCCTGGGCGGCGTCCTCGCCGGCCTCGCGATCACCACCCGCACCCAGTTCCTGCTGTTCATCCTGGCCGGCCTGTGCGTCGTCATCACCGCGTCCGTCATCATCCAGGTCGGCTTCTTCAAGATGACCGGCAGACGTGTGTTCCGCATGGCCCCCCTCCAGCACCACTTCGAACTGGCCGGCTGGGCCGAGACCACCATCGTGGTCCGCTTCTGGCTGATCGCCGCCCTGTGCGCCGCCGGCGGGCTGGGCCTGTTCTACGTGGAATGGATGCCGAAGACGTGACACACCACGACCCCACGGCCCCCGGGGGAGGGGCCGACGGCGGTCCGCTCCCGAGGACGGCCGGGGCCATGGCTCCCGCGGGCGGGGGCCATGGCACCGCGGTCCCGGACGGGGGCGCGGCCGTCGCGCCGGTCACCACGGCGGAGGCCGCGGCGCGGGCGGGGACGGTCTGCGTGGCGGGGCTCGGGGTGTCCGGGGCGGCCGCGGCGCGGGCGCTGCTGCGGGACGGGTACCGGGTCGCGGTGGTGGAGACCGGGGACGGGCCGCGGCAGCGGGCCGCCGCGGCCGATCTGGAGGCCGCCGGGGTGGAGGTGCGGTTCGGCGGCGGATTGCCGCCGGGGACCGGGCTGGTGGTCACCTCGCCCGGGTGGCGGCCGGACAGCCCGCTGCTCGCCGAGGCGGCGGGCAAGGGCATCGAGGTGATCGGCGAGGTCGAGCTGGCCTGGCGCCGCAGGCCGCCCGGGGCCGCGCCGTGGCTCGCGCTGACCGGCACCAACGGCAAGACCACGGCGGTGCGCATGCTCACCGCCATGCTCACCGCGGCCGGGTGCGACGCCGTGGCCGTCGGCAACGTCGGCACCCCCGTCGTCGAGGCCGTCGAGGAGCGGCACGACGTGCTCGCCGTGGAGCTGTCCAGCTTCCAGCTCCACTGGTCGTCCACCCTGGCCCCGCGCGCCGCCGCCGTCCTCAACGTCGCCGACGACCACCTGGACTGGCACGGCTCCATGGAGGAGTACGCCCGCGCCAAGGGCCGCGTCTTCGAACATGCCGACGTGATCGTGTACAACGCCGACGACGACCGCTCCTCCCGCCTGGCCGCTCCGTACCTGATGATCCCCCACGTACCGCCCGCTGCCGCCGTCGGGCCCGCTACCGCGGCCCGCCCGGCGCCACCCGCCCCACCCGGCGCCGCCTCCGCCGAGGCGGCGACGCCTGCCGGAGGGGCTCTGCCGGGTGAGGGTGTGCGGGTGGTGGGGTTCACGCTCGGGGTGCCCGGGCCGGGGATGCTCGGGGTGGTGGAGGATCTGCTGGTGGACCGGGCGTTCACCGACGACCCGGTGACGCGGGCCGAGGAGCTGGGGACGCTGGCGGACGTGCGGCCGTTCGCGCCGCACAACGTGGCGAACGCCTTGGCGGCGGCGGCGCTGGCCCGGGCGTACGGCGTGCCGGCGGAGGCGGTGCGGCGGGGGCTGCTGGAGTACGTGCCCGACCCTCATCGCATCGCGCTGGTCGCGCGGGTCGGGGAGGTCGACTACGTGGACGACTCCAAGGCGACCAACCCGCATGCGGCGGCCGCCTCGCTGGCGTCCTACACCTCGGTCGTGTGGGTGGCCGGGGGGCTGCTCAAGGGGGCCGAGGTGGACGATCTGGTGCGCCACGCGGCCGGGCGGCTGCGCGGGGCCGTGCTCATCGGGACCGACCGGGAGCGAATCCGCCAGGCTCTGGCGCGACACGCGGCGAATGTTCCGGTGGTGGAGGTGCCGGAGCAAGACACTGGGGTCATGGACCGCGTCGTCGCCGAGGCCGCGAAACTCGCCTCACCGGGGGACACCGTGCTGCTCGCCCCGGCGGGCGCCTCCATGGACATGTTCGCCGACTACGGCGCCCGCGGCGACGCCTTCGCCGCCGCCGTGGCCCGCCTGGCCGGACCGCGATGACCTCGGGCACGGTGGGCGGCGCCAGGACGGCGGGCCCGGGGGGTGAGGCGTCCCCTGGCGGCCCGGTGGACGGCGGCGGGGACTCCCGCTGGCGCAGGGAACGGCTCGCGGGGCTCGGTGAGCTGCTGAACCGGCCGCTCACCTCGTACTACCTGATCCTGGCGTGCAGCGGGCTGCTGCTCGCGCTCGGCCTCATGATGGTGTTGTCGGCGTCGAGCATCGAGGCGTTGCAGAAGACCGGTAGCCCGTTCTCCTGGTTCATCAAGCAGTCGTTCTCGGTGGCGATCGGGTTGCCCGTCATGTGGGTGTGTTCGCGGCTGCCGCAGCGGTTCTTCAGGTTCGCCGGGTACCCGCTGATGGTGCTCGCCATCCTCGGGCTCATTCTGGTGATCTTCATCGGGGAGACCGAGCTCGGCGCGCAGCGGTGGATCTACATCGGCGGGCTCACGATCCAGCCGTCCGAGCCCGCCAAGCTCGGGCTGGTGATCTGGGGGGCCGACCTGCTGTCCCGCCGGGCCAAGGGCGGGCGCATCGAGTGGCGGCAGCTTCTCATCCCCCTGATGCCGGGCACGGCGTTGCTGGCCGTGCTGGTCATGCTGGGCAGCGACCTGGGTACCACGCTCGTGCTCATGCTGATCTTCCTGGCCTTGCTGTGGGTGGTCGGCGCGCCGCTGCGGCTGTTCGGCGGCATCCTCGCCGTGGCGTCCCTCGCCACCGTCATCATGATCAGCGTGGAGGGGTACCGGTCGGCCCGCATCCAGGGCTGGCTCGACGTGTGGGGCAACGCGCAGGGGTCGGGCTACCAGGCCGCGCAGGGGCAGATCGCGATGGGCTCGGGCGGGTGGTTCGGGCTCGGGCTCGGCAGCAGCCGGCAGAAGTGGAGCTGGGTGCCGCACGCCGAGAGCGACTTCATCTTCTCCATCATCGGCGAGGAGCTCGGCCTGATGGGCACCCTGCTCGTCGTGGCGCTGTTCGGGCTGCTCGGGTACGCGGGCCTGCGGGTCGCCACCCGGGTGAAGGACCCGTTCGTGCGGCTCACCTCCTCGGCCGCCGTGGCGTGGATCTGCGGGCAGGCCATCGTGAACATCGGCGCGGTCATCGGCGCGTTGCCCATCACCGGCATCCCGCTGCCGCTGGTGTCGTACGGTGGTTCGGCGCTGTTGCCCACGCTGGCGGCGCTCGGCATGTTGTTGTCGTTCGCCAAGCGTGAGCCCGGCGCGGCGGAGGCGCTCGCCGCTCGGGGACCCGGGCCCGCGGCGCGGGCTCTAAGCTGGCTTGGCCTGGGTCGCCCGGCGGGGGGCTTCCGCCGTCCGCGGCTCCGGCCCGACAACGAGGCACGTGGAGTGAAAGGACCGACATGAGGGTGGTCCTCGCAGGCGGCGGTACGGCCGGCCATATCGAACCCGCTCTGGCGCTCGCGGACGCGCTGCGCAGGATGGACCCGGGCATCGGGATCACCTGCCTCGGCACCGAGCGCGGGCTGGAGACGAGGCTGGTGCCCGCGCGGGGGTACGAACTGGCGCTCGTCCCGGCGGTCCCCCTGCCGAGAGCGATCACGCCGCAGTTGCTCACCGTCCCCGGCCGGCTGGCCGGGGCGATCAACGCGGCGGCCGGCGTCATGGACCGCGTCCAGGCGGACGTCCTGGTCGGGTTCGGCGGCTACGTCGCCACGCCCGGCTACCTCGCCGCCCGGCGGCGCGGTGTGCCGATCGTGGTGCACGAGGCCAACCCCCGTCCCGGCCTCGCCAACCGTCTCGGGGCCCGGCTCACCGACCACGTGTACACCGGCCACCCCGAGACTCCTCTGCCGCGCGCGAAGTACGTCGGCATCCCGCTGCGCCAGGAGATCGTCGCCCTGGACCGGCTGTCCACCGGCGACAAGGCCAGGTCCTACTTCGGGCTGGAGAACGACCGGCCCACGCTGCTCGTCTTCGGCGGCTCGCAGGGCGCCAGGACCATCAACGAGGCCGCCCTGGCCGCCGCCCCCGCACTGCGCCAGGCCGGCGTGCAGGTGATCCACGTGATCGGCCCGAAGAACGCCATCGAGGTGGAGCCGCCGCCGGGCGACCCGCAGTACGTCGTGCTGCCCTACGTCGACCGCATGGACCTGGCGTACGCCGCGGCCGACTTCGTGTTGTGCCGCAGCGGCGCCATGACCTGCGCCGAGCTGACCGCCGTCGGGCTGCCCGCGGCGTACGTCCCGTTGCCGCACGGCAACGGCGAGCAGCGGCTGAACGCCGCGCCGATCGTGCAGGCCGGGGGAGGCATGATGGTGGACAACGCCGACCTCACGCCCGAGTGGATCATGCGCTCGGTGCTGCCGGTGCTGCGCGACCCCGAGCGGGTCGTCGCGATGTCCGAGGCCGCGTCGCGCATCGGCCGCAAGGACGCCGACACGGTGCTGGCCCACGAGGTCATGGGCGTCGTCGCCGGAGGCCGCCGATGAGCTTGGTGAAACTGGTGGCGCCGGTGGCGGCCCGTGATCTCGGGCGGGTGCACTTCATCGGCATCGGCGGTGCGGGCATGTCGGGCATCGCCCGCATCCTGGTCAAGCGCGGGGTGGCGGTGTCCGGCAGCGACGCCCGATCGTCCCACATGGTCACCGAGCTGCGCGAGCTCGGCGCCACCGTGTACGTCGGCCACGCGGCCTCCCACATCAAGAACGTCGACACCGTCGTGGTGTCCACCGCCATCCGCGACTCCAACCCCGAGCTCGGCGAGGCGCTGCGCCAGGGGCTGCGGGTCATCCCGCGCGCGGCGGCGCTGGCCGCGCTGATGGTGGGCCGCACCGGCATCGCGGTGGCGGGCACGCACGGCAAGACCACCACCACCTCGATGCTCACCGTGGCCCTGCAGAAGTGCGGGCGCGACCCGTCGTACTGCGTGGGCGGCCAGCTCGTCACCACGGGCCTCGGCGCCGACGAGGGCGCGGGTGAGGTGTTCGTGGCGGAGGCCGACGAGAGCGACGGGTCGTTCCTCATGCTGGCGCCGCGCATCGCGGTGGTGACCAACGTCGAGGCCGACCATCTGGACAACTACGGCGACCCCCAGGCCGTGCACGACAGCTTCGCCCGGTTCGTGGAGCGGATCACGTCGGTGCTGGTGGTGTGCGCCGACGACCCCGGCGCGATGGCGCTGGTCGCGCTCGCCCGGGCCCGCGGCCTGCGGGTGCGCACCTACGGCCGGGCCGAGGGGGCCGACCTGCGGGTCACCGGCATCGCGCCCGACGGGTTCGGGGTGAAGTTCACCGTCGAGGGCCACGGGGACGTCCGCCTGGCCGTGCCGGGGCGGCACAACGCGCTGAACGCCACGGCCGCGCTCGCGGTGGCCATCGAGCTCGGGGTGCCGTTCGACGAGTTCCGCGACGGGCTCGCGGAGTTCACCGGCGCCAAGCGGCGGTTCGAGTCCAAGGGCGAGGCCGCGGGGGTGGCGGTGTTCGACAGCTACGCCCACCACCCCACCGAGCTCGCCGCCGACCTGCGGGCCGCGCGCGACGTCGTGGCCACGTTCTCCGGGCCCGCGGGGCGGGTCATCGCGGTCTTCCAGCCCCACCTGTACTCCCGCACGCGGTTCTTCGCCGACGATTTCGGCGCCGCGCTCGGGCTCGCCGACGAGGCCATCGTGCTGGACGTCTACGGTGCCCGCGAGGACCCCGAGCCGGGGGTCTCGGGCGCGCTGGTGGCGGGCAAGGTGCGGCTGCCGTCCGACCAGGTGGTCTACGTGCCCGACCGCACCGCGGTGCCCGCCCTGGTGGCGGCGCGGGCCCGGCCGGGCGACGTGGTGCTCACCATGGGCGCGGGCGACGTGACCGAGCTCGGCCCGCACATCATCGCCGAGCTCGCCGCGCGGTGAGCACCCCCTGGCGCACCGGCCTGGCCGTCCTGCTGTTCTGCGCGGTGGTGGCGGCCGCGGCGTGGCTCGTGTTCTTCTCGCCGGTGCTCGGCGTGCGCCAGGTCGCGGTGTCCGGCAACCACAACCTGTCCGCCGAGGCGGTGCGTCAGGCCGCGGCGGTGCCGCCCCGCCAGCCGCTCGCGGCCGTGGACGTCGAGGGGGTGCGGCAGCGCGTCGCGGCGCTGCGCCAGGTGGAGGCGGCGGCCGTCGAGCGGGTCTGGCCGAGCACGTTGCGCATCAAGGTCGACGAGCGGGAGCCGCTGGCCGCGGTGCCGGTGCCCGGCGGGGCGGCCGTGGTGGACCGCCACGCGGTGGTGATCGAGACCAGGGAGGCCACCCCTGTGGGGCTGCCCGTGCTGCGGGTCGGCAGGTTCGGCGCCGACGACCCCGCCACCATGGCGGCGCTGGCCGTGGTGCGCGGCCTGCCCTGGGAGCTGTCGCGCCGCGTGCAGGAAGTGCGCGCCACGACGGGGCGTGATGTTTCCCTCCGGCTGGCCGACGGCCGTACGATCATGTGGGGCGACGCCGGGCGCACCCGTGACAAGGCGCGTGTCGCGCTCGCGCTGCTGCAACGCCCCGGTGACGCCTATGACGTGAGCACACCGGACGTCGTGACGGTGAAGTGACGTGTCCCGCCACCCCGCGCGGGGCCGCCTGCTCACCGGATCACCTGGCCACTCAGGAGCGAAAGGGACACGCCGGACGTGCTTGCGGCGCGGTGAGTTGACCCTGGGGGAGGGGCAACCCTACTGTCCGTATCATTCCTCAGGTTGACATAACTCTAAATCTCAACTTGAGGGTGAGAGTTAAACAATAAGGCCCGGCGTCTTTCGGGCTTCACGTAATGCAAGTAAACGAGCGGAAAGGCCCCTCGTCGTGGCAGCACCGCAGAACTACCTCGCGGTCATCAAGGTCGTCGGCATCGGCGGCGGCGGAGTGAACGCCGTGAACCGGATGATCGAGGAGGGACTCAAGGGCGTCGAGTTCATCGCCATCAACACCGACGCCCAGGCGCTGCTGATGAGTGACGCCGACGTCAAACTGGACGTGGGTCGCGAGCTCACCCGGGGCCTCGGGGCGGGGGCCAACCCTGAGGTCGGCCGCAAGGCCGCCGAGGACCACCGCGAGGAGATCGAAGAGGTCATCAAGGGCGCCGACATGGTGTTCGTGACCGCGGGCGAGGGCGGCGGCACCGGCACGGGCGGCGCGCCCGTCGTCGCCAACATCGCGCGTTCGCTCGGCGCGCTGACCATAGGTGTGGTGACCCGGCCGTTCAGCTTCGAGGGGCGGCGCCGGGCCATGCAGGCCGAGGCCGGCATCGAGACGCTGCGCGACGAGGTCGACACCCTGATCGTCATCCCGAACGACCGGCTGCTGTCCATCTCCGACCGCCAGGTGAGCGTGCTCGACGCGTTCAAGGCGGCCGACCAGGTGCTGCTGTCCGGTGTGCAGGGCATCACCGACCTCATCACCACGCCCGGCCTGATCAACCTGGACTTCGCCGACGTGAAGTCCGTCATGTCCGGCGCCGGGTCGGCGCTGATGGGCATCGGGCACGCCCGCGGGGACGACCGGTCGGTCGCCGCCGCCGAGATGGCGGTGTCCAGCCCGCTGCTCGAGGCCAGCATCGACGGCGCGCACGGCGTGCTGCTGTCCATCGCCGGCGGCTCCGACCTCGGCCTGTTCGAGATCAACGAGGCGGCGCAGCTGGTGTCCAACGCCGCCGCCTCCGACGCCAACATCATCTTCGGCACGGTCATCGACGACGCCCTCGGCGACGAGGTGCGCGTCACCGTGATCGCCGCGGGCTTCGACGAGCCCGCCGCCGAGCCGTCGGCGCCGCAGCCGCTGTCCCGGCCGCAGCCCGCCGCCCGCCCGTCCTCCCCGGCGGGGTCCGGCGGCACGGCCCCGGGCGGCACGGCGCCGTCCGCGCCCGCGGCGCCGCAGCCCCGCCCGTCCTCGTTCGCCGCCCCGCGGCCCGAGCCCGCGCGCACGGAGACCCGGCCGGAGCCGCCGCGCGCCGAGCCTCCCCGCCCGGCCCCCGTCCGCCCGTTCCCGTCGGCGGCCCCGGCCCAGCAGTCCGCCACGCCCGCGCCGCCGGCCCAGCCCGCCCCGGCGCCCGCCGCCGACCCGGCCCCGGTGCGCGAGGCCCCCGCGGCCCGCGACACCGACGACGACCAGGCGCCGCTGACCATCCCGCGGCCCACCCCCGAGCCGCCCACGCCCATCAACTCCCGCGTCACCGACCCCAACCGGCGCCGCCAGGTGGTGTTCGAAGATCAGGAAGAGGAACTGGACGTCCCCGACTTCCTGAAGTGACCCCGGCTTCCTGAGCCGACCCATGGAGGAGTCCCCGGCACAGGGGGCTCCTCTTCTGCATGACGGACCGTTCCCGTGCCGTGCCTGCTGGTGCGTGACGGAATGTTCCCGTGTCGTGCCGCTTGTGTGTGACGGACTGTTCCCTGGCCGTGCCCGCCTGTGCGTGACGGGCCGCTCCGGGCCGGGTGCTCATGCGCGGCCGCCCCGAGGGCCGGGCCAGTCCGGCGCGGCGGGTGACCCCGTGGCGGGAGGGCGCGTGGGCGTCCCGTTACGCTGGGGCCCGCTATGGGCGTTCTCGACATCACGAAGTGGGCGGGCCCCACGTGACCAATGTGAGCACCGGGCGACGCGAGGAGATCGCGGCGGGCCTGGCACGGGTGGAGCGGCGGATCGCCGAGGCGTGCGCCGCCGCCGGGCGGGCGCGTGACGAGGTGACGCTGATCGCGGTGAGCAAGACGTACCCGGCCTCCGACGTGCGTCTTCTCAGCGGGCTCGGGGTGCGCGACATCGGGGAGAACCGCGACCAGGAGGCCGCGGCCAAGGCGGGGGAGTGCGCGGACCTGCCGGTGCGGTGGCACTTCATCGGGCAGCTCCAGACCAACAAGGTCCGCTCGGTGGTGTCCTACGCCGACGTGATCCACTCGGTGGACCGCCCGAGGCTCGCCGCCGCGCTCGGCCGGGCGGCCGTCGCGGCCGGGCGGCGGGTCACGTGCCTGGTCCAGGTGGCCCTGGACGACGACCCCGGCCGCGGCGGCGTGACGCCGGAGGCCGTGCCCGCGCTGGCGGACGCCGTCGCGGGGGAGGAGGGCCTTGAGCTCGGCGGCGTCATGGCGGTGGCACCCCTCGGCGCCGACCCCGCCCCGGCCTTCGCCCGGCTGCGCGAGGTGGCGGAGGCCCTGCGCGGGGCGCACCCCGGGGCGGTGATGATTTCAGCGGGAATGAGCGGGGATCTGGCGGAAGCGGTGGCACACGGCGCGACACATGTGCGCGTCGGTACGGCGTTGCTCGGCCGCCGGACGCCCTTCGTCAGGTAATGTCCCCCCGAGTGGACCTTGATGTCCATGTATCCGAGCAGAGGTCGACAGCGGTGCCTTAGGTTGCCTTGGGTGCGGCGACCATGAGCAGGAGGACGACGGAGCGATGGCCGGCGCGATGCGCAAGATGGCGGTCTACCTCGGTCTCGTGGAGGACGACCGCTACCCGGACTACGTCGGCTACGCCGACGACGAGGATTACCCCGACGACTACTCCGACCGCCGCCGCGACGAGCGCGGCCCCGGCGCGCCGCAGGACGGCCCGGAGGAGGTCGAGAGCCCGGTGCCCGCCCCCCGGTCAGGGGCGGCCGTCGTCGAGCGCCGTACGACGGATCTGGCGAGGATCACGACGCTTCACCCGCGTACGTACAACGAGGCTCGGACGATCGGGGAGCACTTCCGCGAAGGCACTCCTGTCATCATGAATCTGACAGAGATGGTCGACAGCGACGCGAAGCGGCTGGTTGATTTCGCGGCAGGTCTGGTCTTTGGCCTACATGGCAGCATTGAACGTGTTACCAACAAGGTGTTCCTGTTGTCCCCAGCCAATGTCGAGGTGACCGCCGAGGACAAGGCCCGAATCGCGGAACGCGGGTTCTTCAACCAGAGCTAGAGTTCCATCATGAACAGTGAACGGCCACACCTGGCCCGTCCGGACCGAGGCAGGTACGTCGGTGGGGAGGCGGGGCGCGACCGTGGGGATCATTAGTGACATCCTCGTCGGGTTCCTGGCGATCTACCTCGTGCTGCTGATCGGCAGAATGATCTTTGAGACGGTGCAGGCGTTCGCGCGCTCCTGGCGCCCCACCGGGGCTGTCCTGGTGCTCGCGGAGGCCACGTACACGGCGACCGATCCACCTCTCAAGTTCCTCCGCCGTTTCATTCCGCCCCTCCGGTTGGGTACGGTGGCCTTTGACCTAAGCTTCACAGTGCTGTTCATTGTGGTCTTGGTCATGATCAACATTGTGTCCGCGCTTCGTTAGATCGGGTACCGTCCTCCGGACAGACTCCGAGCGCGCCAAGGAGACCGAAATGCCGCTGACGCCCGCTGATGTGCGGAACAAGCAATTCAGTACCACCCGGCTGCGGCCGGGGTACGACGAGGAAGAGGTCGACGCCTTCCTCGACGAGGTGGAGGCCGAGCTCGACCGCCTCATCCAGGAGAACGAGGAGCTGCGTGCCAAGCTGACGGAGTGCCTGCGCGGCAAGGTTCCCGGTGGCATGGGCATGGCGATGGCACCCGCGCCGGTCGCCGAGCCCAAGCCCGAGATGATGATGCCGCAGCCGGAGCCCATGAAGCCGCAGGAGCCGATCAGGCCCGAGCCGGTGCCGGTCGGGATGGGGATGCCTCCCGCCGAGGACAACATGGACACCGCCGCCCGTGTGCTCGCGCTCGCCCAGCAGACCGCCGACCAGGCCATCGCCGACGCGCGCCGCGAGGCCGACGAGACGGTCACCCGGGCCCGCCGCGAGGCCGACGAGATCCTCGGCAAGGCCCGCCGCCAGGCCGAGCAGATCATCGGCGACGCGCGCGGCCGCGCCGAGACGCTGGAGCGCGACGCCCAGGAGCGGCACCGCCAGGCGATGGGCTCCCTCGTGCAGACCCGTGACGAGCTGGAGCGCAAGGTCGACGAGCTGCGCAGCTTCGAGCGTGAGTACCGCAGCAGGCTGAAGCTGTACCTGGAGAACCAGCTCGCCGAGCTGAACGTCGCGGCCGAGGGCAGCGGCGGGTTCCCCGTGGTCGGCGGCCAGATGGGCGGCGCACCCGCCATGTCCCACGCCGGCGCCCCCGGTGGCCCGCAGCAGATCCCGGGCGGGCAGAACAACCCGTTCGGCGCTCCCGAGCCCGCGCCGCACTCCGGTGCGTTCCAGGGTGTCGACGGGCCGCACAACGACCGGCGTTAAGGTAAAGGTCAAGGGTTTCCGCCAACCCGTGACTGGGAGTTTTCCGTGATCTACCTCAGCGCCATTCTGGTCGTCCTCGCCTTCGGCCTCCTGGTCGCGGGCGTGGTGACCGGAACAGCGGTCCTGGTCATGTGGTCGATCGTGGTCAGCGTGCTGTCCGCGGTCTTCCTGATGATCGGGGCGCTGCTGCGACGCCACCAGCTGTTCCCCTCCGGCGGCACGAAGGCGGCCATGGTGCCGCCGCCGATGCCTCCGGTCGGTGCCGGCGTCGGCGGTGGCGCGATGGCCAGGCCCGGCGCCATGGCCGCCGCGGCCGCTCCCGCTCGCGGTGCATCCCCCACCCTGACCCGGCCCGTGCACCCGCCCGCGGCGGCCCACCCCGCCACGGCGCGCCCCACGGCCGCGCAGGGCCCGAGTCGGGCGTTCACCGCGCCCGGCGGGCCACGTCCGCCCGCCGGAGCCCGGCCGTCCCCGGACACCATCGTGCTGGTCATCCCCGGCCGCAGGCGTTTCCACCTGCCCGGGTGCCGCCAGCTCGCCGGGCGTGAGCACGAGGAGCTCACCTACGAGGAGGCACGCGAGGAAGGCTTCTCGGCCTGCACCACCTGCCTCCCCACGACGACCGCGGCCGACCCCGCGGCCCGCCCCCCTCTCTCCGGCTCCGCCGCCCGCCTCACCCCCGAGCAGCCGGCCCGCCCCTCGCACGACCCCGCCACCCGCGCCGAGCCGTCCCCCCGCCCGCTCGCCCCGGCGTTCCCCCCCGGCCCCCCCACCCCCC
>NZ_JBDPMD010000034.1:0-97706 GCF_039871875.1 Sphaerisporangium sp. B11E5
ACCCCTGCCACTGACCCCCCTCATCGGCCGCGACGACGCCCTGACCAGCATCACCACCCACCTCACCGAACACCGCCTGCTCACCCTCACCGGACCCGGGGGAGTGGGCAAGACCCGCCTGGCCCTGGAAACCGCCACCCGCCTGGCCCCCGCCTACCCCGACGGCGTACACCTGGTCGAACTCGCCGCCCTGGACCGCGCCGCCACCACCGGCACCCTCACCGCCGTCATCGGCGCCGTCACCACCGCCCTCGACATCCGCGACACCACCGGCACCCCCACCACCCCCCTCGACCGCCTCACCACCGCCCTGCGCGACCGCACCATGCTCCTCGTCCTGGACAACTGCGAACACCTCATCGACCACGTCGCCCACCTCACCGCCCACCTGCTGCGCACCGCCCCCGCCGTGCGCGTCCTCGCCACCAGCCAGGAACCCCTCGCCCTGCCCGGCGAAATCGTGTGGAACGTCCCACCCCTGGACGTCCCCGCCCCCGGCCACGACCCCGCCCAGGTCCACCACTCCAGCGCCGTGCAACTGTTCACCGCACGCGCCACCGCCGCCACCCGCGGCTTCACCCTCGACGACACCACCGCCCACGCCGTCGCCACCCTGTGCCGCCGCCTCGACGGCATCCCCCTCGCCCTCGAACTCGCCGCCACCAAAGTCCCCGCCCTCGGCGTCCACGGCCTGGTCGCCCGCCTCGACGACCGGTTCCGCCTCCTCGCCACCGGCCACCGCGGCGCCCCACCCCGCCAGCAAACCCTCACCGCCATGATCGACTGGAGCTGGGAACTCCTCACCCCCGACGAACGCACCGTCCTGCGCCGCCTCGCCGTCCACGCCGACGGCTGCACCCTCGACGCCGCGGAAGCCGTCACCTCCGGCCCCGGCCTCCCCCCCACCGCCGTCCTGGACATCCTCACCCGCCTGGTCGACCGCTCCCTGGTCACCGCCGTCCACACCCCCGACGGCCCCCGCTACCGCCTGCTCGAATCAGTCGCCCACTACTGCACCGAACGCCTCCACCACACCGGCGAACTCCCCGCCGTCCGCACCCGCCACCTGCACCACTACACCACCCTCGCCACACACGCCGCCCCCCACCTGCACGGCCCCCGCCAACGCCACTGGCTCCACCACCTCGACACCGAAACCCCCAACCTGCGCCTCGCCCTCGACAACGCCCTCACCGCCGGCGACCCCATCCACGCCCTGCGCCTCACCACCGCCCTCACCTGGTACTGGTTCCTCCGCGGCCGCCTCACCGAAGCCCGCACCTCCCTCCACGCCGCCCTCACCCTCCCCACCCGCACCGGCGACACCGAACCCCCCCACACCACGGCAAGCACCACAGAAACCCCCCACGACCCCACCCCGGACCCCGACCCCACCGGCGAACTCGCCACGCTGCGGGCCCTCGCCACCACCTGGTACGCCGGCCTCACCATCATGCAGGGCGCCACCCCCGGCACCACCCCCCTCCCCACCACCCACGACACCCCCGGCGCCCTCGCCCGCGCCCGGTGGTTCCTCGCCTACGCCTGCATCGACGCCGGGGACCTCACCACCAGCAACGACCTGCTCGACCAGGCCCAGGCCACGTTCGACGCCACCGGCGACCGCTGGGGAAACGCCGCCACACTCGTCACCCGCGCCAAACTCGCCCACCTGCGCGGCGACCTCACCACCCTCGACGACCACGCCCGCCGCGCCGCCACCGCGTTCCGCGACCTCGGCGACCGGTGGGGCGAACTCCAGGCCACCGGCTGGCTCGGCGCCCTGGCCGAGATGACCGGCGACTACACCACCGCCGCCCGCCTCCACCACGACAGCCTGCGCATGGCCCGCGAACTCGACCTGTGGCCCGACGTCGCCGCCGAACTCGCCTGGCTCGGCTGGATCGCCATGCAACAAGCCGACTACACCACCGCCGCCGACCTGTGCCACCAAGCCGCCACCCTCGCCACCGGCCAAGGCTTCAAACCCCTGCGCGTCTTCGCCGAAATGGGCCTCGGCTTCACCGCACGCAAAGCCGGCCACCTCGACACCGCGGAAACCCACCTGCGCACCGTCCTCGACACCACCCCCGACGACGACACCCCCGCACCCCACCTCCCCATGGTCCTCACCGAACTCGGCTACATCGCCGAACAACGCGGCGACGCCACCACCGCCCGCACCCACCACCTGCGCGCCCTCACCCTCGCCCAGCGCTTCGACGCCCCCCGCGAGAAAGTCCTCGCCCTGGAAGGACTCGCCGGCGCCCTCACCCTCACCGGCCACCACACCCACGCCGCCCACCTGCTCGGCGCCGCCCACACCCTGCGCACCACCGCCGCCCTGCCCCCCGCCCCCGCCGAACAGCCCGACATCACCCGCATCACCACCCGCGCCCGCCACGCCCTCGGCGACACCCCCTACACCCAGGCCCACCACCACGGCACCACCCTCACCCCCGACCAGGCCACCACCCTCGCCCGCACCCTGCCCGCGTAACCACCGCCAGGGTCACCGGCAGCGGGGGAGAGGCCCCCGGAAGTGTGCTCCCACGAACGGCTTCCGCGGCCACGCCCAGGAGCCACGTCCCCGAACGCATGAAACCAAGAGCATGAAAAAGGGCCGGCCCCCAGGTCTGGCTACCGGGGACCGGCCTGATCGGCCCGGCTGCGGTTCGGGCCGAGTCCGCGAAACTACCTCACCGTCGGCGCCCGGCGGCACCCCCCGCCGGGCGACCTCACGCCAGCGCCTCGGTGACGACGTCGGAAACGACACCCACCGTGGTGTAGTCACCCGGCGTGAAACTCACCTTCGTGATCGCCAGCGTCGTCCCCGTACCCAGGTCCGCGTCCGCCGAACTCCCATCCGCACCCGGCCACCCGATGATCGGGCCCGCCGGGGGAGTGGCCACCGGCCGCGCCAGGTTGTACCCCAGACCGTACTGCGTCGGGAAACCGAAGATCTCGTCGACACCCTGCGACGCCACCGCCGACACCTCCTTCAGCCGCTCAGGCGAGATCAGCCGCACCCCGTCCACCGGCCCCAGCAGCGCCGCGTACACCTTCGCGATCCCACGCGCCGTCACCGTGGCGCCCGCCGGGATGTCCGCCCGCAGATAATCGGGCCGGTTGCACAACTCGGCGCTCAACTGCACCGCCCTCGGAGCGATCTTGAAGAACGTCGGCATCATCGCCTCAAGCTGATCGAGATCCACCGGCGGGCCCGCCGCCTCCAGGCTCGCCACCCGACCCAGCTGCTCCTCCGGCACCCCGAAGAACACCTCGTCCGCGATGCCCAGCGGCCCCGCGACCCGCTCGGCCAGCACCGCCGAGATCGGCTTCCCGGTCGCCCGGCGCACCACCTCACCCACCAGATACCCGAACGTCTGCGGGTGGTACCCGACCTTGGTCCCCGGCTCCCACCACGGCTCACCGTCCGCCAGCGCCGCCGTGATCCTGCGCCCGTCGACCAGATCGTCCGGCGTGGCGTCCGCCGGCACCGCCGGCAACCCCACCGTGAAGTCCAGCACCTGCCGCAACGTCGCCCGCTCCTTGCCGTGCGCCGCGAACTCCGGCCACAGCTCCGCGATCGGGGTGTCGTAGTCCAGCACACCCTCCTCCGCCAGCGTGTGCACCACCGCCGACGTCAGCCCCTTGCCCGTCGACGTGCTGTAGATCGGCGTGTCACTGGTCAGCGGCCGCCCGGTGGCCGCGTCCGCCACCCCCGCCACCGCGTCCACCACCAGCTCGCCGTCCCGGTACACCGCCACCTGCAGGCCCCGCTCCGCACCCGAAGCCACCAGCCCGTCGATCGTGTCCTGCACCCGCTGCTGAAGATCACTCATGACTACCGTCCCTGCCTTCGTGAAATCCGAACGAATCCGACCCAGGCACCACCCGGACACCCCGGGAGCACCCCTGTCCACTCACCTGTCCCACACCGGGCTCACGTGACATACGGCCGCCTGGCACGCGCCTCACGCAACGCCAGCGCCCACCACGCCAACTGATCCAGCGTGGTCTTCACCTCCGCCTGGAACCCGGCCCCCGGCCGCGGCCAGCTACCGTCGGCCGCGAACCACTCCCAGTAACACGGAAGACTCACACAGTTACGGATCGGCACCGCATGCACCTCCACGAACACCTGCCGCAACTGCGCCACCGCCTGCAACCCACCCGACTCGCGGCCATAAGCCACGAACGTCACCGGCTTGGCCTTCCACTCCTCGTAGAACCAGTCGATCGCCGTCTTCAACGGCGCCGGGAAACTCTGGTTGTACTCCGGCGTCACCACCACGAACGCGTCCGCCGCCGCAAGCCGCGGCCCAAGCGCCCGCACCGCCGGGGGAGCGGCCTCATCCTGATCCGCAAGCGTGTCCGGCAACCGCGTCTCAGCCAGGTCGACCACATCGACGACCATGTCCCCGCGCCGCTCCACCCGCCCCACGAACCAGCCCGCCACCGTAGGCCCGAACCGCCCGTTCCGGGTACTGGCAACGATCACCACCACCCGCAGCGGATCCACTCCGGCCATCCGAGCCTCCCCAGCGCCTCGCACTCACCAACACCCCAAGAGTGCCGACCACCGTTTACGGCCCCTTGCCGATCGCCTTACGGCCAACTGATCACCTCGGCGGCAGCGGGGGAGCGGACCCGTAATCCCAGATCAGGGGAGTGGTCTGCCGGCAGCGGAAGATCACCACCCAGTGACACTGACGCGGAGGAGTGCGGCAACGGCGACCAGGCGGGCTGGCCCCGTCCATGCAGCCGGCCGCATGGACGGCCGCGAACCCGGGAACCATGGAAGGATCCTGGACACCCCTCTCTTACCGGACAGAATGCAGCTTCTGTCTGGTAAGAGATAATTCGCGCAGCTCAAGACGGTTCGCAGCCCGAGACTTGTTCATACGGTCCGGGCGGATGAGCCTCGTTGCTCCGCCACCTGAGGGATTGCGGACGGCACCACGCGGCGAACGGCCCCCATAACTCACGGCACACCGCCGTGCACCTAACGTGAAGATCGTCGTGTGGACACAGTGGCGCAGGCCAGTCCGGGTACTTACTGACGGGCTGGTGCTCGTACGGTCTCGCCGGAGCACATCAGGCGAATCGGCGTCCGAGCAGGCGTTCGGCTCCCGTGCCACCGGCGGGCGGATACCGCGAAAGACGCCTCCGGCACGTCCAGGCGCAGGATGCGATTCCGGCGGCGCGACGGTAAACGCGGTGTGGGACGCGGTGCGGTGATCCGGCGCCGTCTTACGGCGGCCGACCGGCCGCTCATGGTGCGGGACGTCACATCAGGTCGTTTCTGCGGCGCGCCCCACCCCTCTCGGCGGCCCGCTTCTCCATATTTCATGCATAATCGCACTTATGCTGCACTCATGATCCCGCTCTCCCGCCCTGTCGGCCGGCCCCGGCGGAGCTGATTCACCAGAGCCAGCCGACGCGATGCCGGCACATGACCCATTCACCGTGCGGCGGACTCAGACCCGCGCCGCCTGGACTGCACCAGGCCAACGGCCGTTCATGCCGCCGAGCCTCACGGCCACGATCCTCAGGACAGCGTGGATGGCCTCGGGTGACCGGCGTTTCGTCGTCGTATTGGCTGGGATTGGACGCATAATCGCAGGGCGGGAGTGATCTAGGGCTGGGGTGTGGGAGGGCGCCGTGGGACAGGGAGGAGAGCTCACGTGCGTGCGGGAGGCGGCGGTGGAGTTCATTTCCTCGTTGCGGACGAAGAAGTTGTCGCCTCATACGGTTGCCGCTTATGAGAGGGATCTGCAGCTTATTTCGCGGATCGCCGCTGGTCAGGCGGGGGTTTCCGTGGAAGAGCTGGCGGTGGCGGACATTTCTGGGCGGCTGATGCGGGGGGCGTTCGCCGATTTCGCCGAGCCGCGCTCCCCCGCCAGTGTCAATCGTGCCTGGAGTGCGTGGAATCAGTTCCTGACGTTCTGTGTCGCCGAGGGGCTGCTGGAGGGCAATCCCATGGGGGCGGTGCCGCGGCCCAAGCAGCCGGCGAAGGCGCCGAAGCCGTTGCTCGGGGACGGCAGTGCTTCGGCGACGTTGTTGCGGCGTATCGCGGACGGGGCTCGTGAGGCGCGGGATCCGTGGGTGGAGCGGGATCTGGTGGTGCTGGCCTTGGCGCTGGTCACGGGTATGCGGTCGGCGGAGTTGCTGGGGGTCACCTTGGGGTCGATCGGGGGGGCTCCGGGTGACCGCCGGGTGCAGGTCGTGGGGAAGGGTGGTAAGACGAGGTCGCTGCCCATCGAGGCGCCTATCGAGCATCTCATCGACGATTATCTGCGGAGCCGTCTGCTGCGGTTCGGGCTGGACTCGTTGCCCCGGTCGGCTCCCCTGCTGGTGGACACCAAGAACCGGCCGTTGCAGCGGGGCGGGCTACAGTATCTGGTGCGGCAGTGTTACCGGTACGCGGGGATCAGTGACCGGGTGCAGCGGGGCACGCTGGTGCACGCGTTGCGGCACGAGTTCGCCACGCGGCTGGCCGAGCGGGGTGCGACCGCGCATGAGTTGATGGAGTTGCTCGGTCACTCCTCGATCGTCACGGGGCAGGCTTACATCGCCTCCACGGCCCGGGAGGTGCGTCAGGCGGCCCGGGGCAATCCGGCGTACAACGTGCTGGACGGGCTGCGCTCCCCCGGCGGTTCGTGATCCCCCAGTGGTTCGTAATTCCCCGGTGGTTCGTATTCCGGTTGCTCCAGGTGGGCGGTGGTGCCGATGATCGGGTATGGCGCTGACACCGGAGCTGCTCGCCTACTACGGGCAGGACAGGGAGCACGAGCGGCTTCGTGGGGGTCGGGGCAGGCTGGAGTTATGGCGTACCCAGGACGTGCTGCGCCGGGTGCTGCCTCCCCCGCCGGCGCGGGTGCTGGACGTGGGCGGCGGCACGGGTGTGCACGCCGAGTGGCTGGCCGGCGACGGGTACGAGGTGGAGTTGCTCGACCCGATCCCCTTGCACGTGGAACGCGCGGCCCGGTTGCCGGGGGTGCGGGCGCGGCACGGTGACGCCCGTGACCTGCCGGTGCCGGACGCCGCGGCGGACGCGGTGCTGCTGCTGGGTCCGCTGTATCACCTGGCGGTGCGGGACGAGCGGGTGCGGGCGCTGGGTGAGGCGCGGCGGGCGGTGCGGCCGGGCGGGGTGGTGGTGGCCGCGACCATCAACCGGCGGGCCGCCGTGCTGGACACGGTGTACCTGGGGTCGTACCTGCAGGAGCGGGAACGTGCCGCGGCGCACAGGGCGGCGGCCGAGGGGGTCATGTACTCCCCCGGTCACGGCTTCACCGCCTACTTCCACCACCCGGGCCAGGTGCCCGGCGAGTTCGCCGACGCGGGGCTGCCCGGCGCGGTGCGTTACGGCGTGGAGGGCGCGTTCTGGCTGTACGGCGACATCGGCGCATGGCTCGACGATCCGGGCCGGCGGGCGTTGCTGCTGGAGGCCCAGCGGTCCATGGAGTGCGATCCGGCGCTGCTGGGGGTCAGCGGCCACATGCTCACCGTCGCGCGCCGCCCCTAGCGACGGCGGGTCAGGCGGGGACGACGGCCGTCGCGGTGATCTCGACGAGCTGGCCAGGGTAGCCGAGCACGGTGACGCCGAGCAGTGTGGAGGTGTGCGGGCCGTCGGACAGGCCGGAGGCGCGGACGACGTCCCACACCGTCGGCAGGTCGGCGTGGTCGGTGGTCGCGACGTACACCGTGCTGGCGATCACGTGCGGCAGGTCGGTGCCGGCGGCGCGCAGCGCGGCGGTCAGGTTGGTGAGGACCTGGCGGGTCTGTGCGGCGGGGTCGCCCTCCCCCACCAGCCGCCCGTCGGTGTCCATCGGCACCGCGCCGGCGAGGAACACCAGCCGCTCCCCCGCTTCGACGACCGCCGCGTGCGCGTACCCGGGTGGCGGGAGGAGCCCGGTCACCGTCATCCGTGTCACCATGCCGGCAACCCCGCAATCCTGTATCTGGACATGTCGTGAAACCGGCGACCATGATGCCGACCCCACCACCCCCTGTCACCCGGTTTTCCCCCCGCCCACCCTCACGAGATGCGGACTGTCGGTGGCGCCCGGTACCGTCACCCTGATCACCACCGGCCCGACAGGAGAGGAACGAATGCGGCCCGCAGATCTCGATCGCCTCACCGTGCAGGAGTCCGCCGACCGCTACCTCGACCTGATCCGCGCCAGAACCGTCACCGGTGCCCTCTCCCCCGCCACCGCCGAGGTCTACGCCCGCGACGTCGCCACCTTCGCCGAACTCTCCGGCCCCACCCACGTCCTGGACGACCTCACCGGCGAAGACGTCGACGCCGTCCTGCTCGCCTTCGCCCGCAAACCCGACGGCCGCCGCACCACCCCCCGCACCGGCGGCCAGAGCGCCGCCTCCCAGTCCCGGTTCCGCCGTTCCGTCTCCGCGTTCTTCAAACACGCCACCCTCGCCGGCTGGGTCCAGATCGACCCCATGACCACCGCCACCGTCACCGCCCGCGAACGCGGCGGCCTGCGCCCCGAACGCCGCGCCCTCACCCGCGAACAAGCCCAAGGCCTCGTCGGCGCCGCCCGCACCCTCACCACCACCCAACCCCCCGAAGGACGCCGCGACCAGCGCACCCACCTGCGCGACGCCCTCATCGTCATGCTCCTGTCCACCCTCGGGCCCCGCGTCTCCGAACTGGTCCGCGCCAACGTCGAGGACTTCTACACCAACGACGGCGTCCGCTACTGGCGCATCTTCGGCAAAGGCGGCCGCACCCGCGACATCCCCCTCCCCGCCGACGTCACCGACACCCTCGACGCCTACCTCACCACCGGACGGCCCCCCACCCCCGACAAAGCCCTGCTGCTGTCCTGGCGCGGCCGCCGCCTGGCCCGCGGCGACGTCCAAGCCGTCATCGACCGCGTGCAACGCCACGTCGACCCCGCCCAGCGCCGCACCGTCACCCCCCACGGCCTGCGCCACACCACCGCCACCCACCTGCTCGCCGACGCCGTCGACATGGACGCCGTCCGCCGCGTCCTCGGCCACAGCGACCTCGCCACCCTCGGCCGCTACCGCGACGAACTCCCCGGCGAACTCGAAGTCGCCATGCGCACCCACCCCCTGCTCCGCCCACCCCGCTGACCCCGCACCCGGGTCCCTCCGGCGGCGCCCGTACGATGCCGCATGTGGAACAACGTGCATTGGGCAGGACAGGACGGCAGATCGGCGTCATCGGGCTCGGCGCCTGGCAACTCGGCGCCGACTGGGGCGAGGTCGGCGAGGACGAAGCCCTCGCCACCCTCCACGCCGCCGTCGACGCCGGCGTCACCTTCATCGACACCGCCGACGTCTACGGCGACGGCCGCAGCGAGCAGATCGTCGGCCGCCTCATCAAGGAACGCCCCGGGCTGACCGTCGCGACCAAGATGGGCCGCCGCGTCCCCCAGGAACCCTCGGCCTACACCCTGGACAACTTCCGCGCCTGGAACGACCGCTCACGGCACAACCTCGGCGTCGACACCCTCGACCTGGTGCAGCTGCACTGTCCCCCGACCCCGGTGTACTCCAGCCAGGCCGTGTACGACGCCCTGGACACCATGGTCGGCGAAGGCCGCATCGCCGCCTACGGCGTCAGCGTCGAGACCTGCGACGAGGCCCTCACCGCGATCGCCCGCCCCGGCGTGGCCACCGTCCAGATCATCCTCAACGCCTTCCGGCTCAAGCCCCTGGAGAAGGTGCTGCCGGCCGCCGCGGAAGCCGGCGTCGGCATCATCGCCCGCGTCCCCCTGGCCAGCGGGCTGCTGTCGGGCCGCTACACCCTGGACACCGCGTTCGGCCCCGACGACCACCGCCGCTACAACCGGAACGGCGAGGCGTTCGACGTCGGCGAGACGTTCTCCGGCGTCGACTACGCCACCGGCCTGGAAGCCGTGGAACGCCTGCGGCCGCTGGTGCCCGAAGGCATGACGATGGCCCAGTTCGCGCTGCGGTGGATCATCGACCAGCACGGCGTGAGCGTCGTCATCCCCGGTGCCCGCAACGACCGCCAGGCCGGCGCCAACGTCGCCACCGCGGCCTTTCCCCCGCTGGACGCCGGGACCCGCGCCGCGGTGGCGGCGGTGTACGACGAGCTGATCCGCCCGCTGGTGCATCACCGCTGGTAAGCCACTCCCCTGTTCCAGGTCTTCCTGTGGTTGTGGGTTTTGGTGTGGAGGCAGGTGGGTGGTACTGCATTGATCCACCGCCTTTACTTTGTAGATTCATAGGGTGGTGCTAGACGGGGTGGGCGGCCCGGGACACCTGGGCCGAGTGGCGGGCGTCGCCGAGGATGTCGGTGCTGTCGCAGAACTGGTCGATGGATCCGGCGAACGGCACGTCCCGTAGCGGCGGCTCCACGGTGGCCAGCAGCGCGTCGGCGAACCGTCCCGCGCCGATGACCATGAAAGGCCGGTCGTGGTAGGGCCGCACCGTCTCCTCCAGCGGTGCGGTCAGCCGCAACCGGTTGTGCAGCGCGGCGACCCGTTCGTAGGCCCCGCACAGGTGTCCCTCGCGTTCGCGCCAGTTGCGGGCGGCCAGCGCCGCGGTGAACCTCTCCCCCAGCTCGGCCGACCCCCCGAGCCGGGCGAACGCGCTGCCCAGCCACTTGCTGTACGGCGGGTAGCGGCGCCGCATCAGCAGGCACAGCCGCATCAGGTCCTCGATGAGCCGTGCCGTGATCACCACGGAGCCGAGGTCGTCCCCCACCTCGCCGCAGCGTCCCGGGAAGCTCTCCAGTTGCGCGATCCGGCGCCACTGGCACGCCAGCACGTACCGCCACAGGTGCGGCGGGTACCACCGCAGGTTGTCCCGCGCGGCCCCGAGCTCCCCGAGGCCGTCGTGGAACACCTCCCCGCTGGTCATCTCGGCCAGCCGCTGCCACGACACCCCCAGCCAGTCCGCCGTGGTGATCTCTCCGCGGGGGTCGAACCCCAGCCTGCCCCGGGCGAAGGTCCCGAGGTCGGTCACCAGCACCCCGTGCCGCACCGGCCGGTGCGCCGAGCCGTACGTGGTGGGGTACCCGTGGAACCGCTCCGGCAGCCGCCCGTCCAGCCGCTTGGCCAGCGCGGGTACCTGCGCGGGGTCGGTGAACACCAGCACCCGCGGCCCGAAGTCATGGTCGGCCGACCGCTGGGTGTCGAAGGCCAGGACCTCGGACCCTGGCCCGATGAGTGCCGCGCCGTGCGGCACCTTTCCTATGAGTGGACGCACCATCTGCGTATAAAAGGCACGGGAAAGTTCCCGCCCAGGAACGAATCCGGACACGAAATCGGACATCACTACATCACTGTGCCTCCCCCGGCTCTCGTTCTCACCTGGTTTTCCGCGTCCCCCGCGCCGGGGTGGAGAGGCGAGGCAGGCGGCCCTGGTACGGCGGGAAACCGGCCGGGGTCAGCGGGCGGTGGAGACCTGGGCGGCGGCGACGGGGAGGCGGGTGAGGCCGAGGCGGTGGTAGACGCCGATGGCGGTGTGGTTCCAGGAGTCGACCATCAGGGCGACGTAGCCGTGGGCGGCGTGCAGGGTGGTGACGAGGAAGTGGCACACGGTCTCGGCGTGGCCCTGGCGGCGGTGCCCGGCGGCGGTGGCGACGCCGGCGATGAAACCGGCGCCGGGGGTGCTCCAGGCGTCGGCGGCGACGGAGACGACGGCGCCGCTGTCGGAGCGGACGCCGGCCCAGCGGCGGACGCCGGGCAGGCCGGGGACGGCGTAGGAGCCGGGGTTGACGTCGGCGAGCAGGGCGGTGATCGCGGGGTCGTCCCCGGGGGTGAGCCAGCCGGCCTTGGCGGGGGCGCCGGGTGCGGGGGCGAAGGTGTCCATCCAGGTGAACGCGGCGGCGAACTCCAGGCCGGGGACGCGGCCGGTCAGGTCGCGGATCAGGTGCTCCTCCCCCAGTGGCCGGTAGGTGTCCCCCACCTCGGCCAGCGTGTGCCGCACCAGGGGGACGGCGTCACGCAGGGGTCCGGCGACCACCAGGCGGTCGCGCCGCGACAGGGCGGGGCAGGCCACCGCGACCGCGTCGCCGTGGGTGAAGACGCGCACCCCGGCGCGCCGGCCCTGCACCGCCCAGAAGATCATCATGTTGCCGTGGGCCGCGGCGGCCACGTCCTCGGGGCGGGTCAGTTCGCGGGTCATCGACATCAGACGGGACGAAGGGGACATGGCATCACGAAATCACACAACTTACGGCGTTCACCGGTACACAGGGGGCACGCAGAGCAGGAGCCGGGGTCACCGCACGGCGTCACGGATCACGGTCCCGCACGGCGCGTGCCTCCGCCACAGCCCAGGATCTTCCCGTGGTGACGCCGGCAGGACCCACGTCGCGCCGCCGGGCGGAGAACGCGGACGTCACAAGATGGGCCCCGGGTGGTAGGCCGCCGCGTCGGGGTGGCGCTCGGTGACGGCCGCGACGCGGGACAGCACCGCTTCCACCTGGCGGGACGCGGCGCCGGTGAACGGGGCCGGGTCGGCCAGCAGGGCCCGCAGGGCGTCTGTGTCCAGGGGGAAGCGGGGGTCGGTGCCGAGGCGGTCCAGCAGGTGGTTGGGGGCGCCGGTCTGGCGCATGTCCAGGGCGGCGGCGACCGCGTGTTCCTTGATGAGCTCGTGGGCGGTCTCGCGGCCCACACCGGCGCGGACGGCGGCCATCAGCATCTTGGTGGTGGCGAGGAACGGCAGGTAGCGGTCCAGTTCGGCCTGGATCACGGCGGGGAACGCGCCGAACTCGGCCAGGACGGTCAGCATGGTCTCGGCCAGGCCGTCGAAGGCGAAGAACGCGTCCGGCAGGGCGACGCGGCGCACCACCGAGCAGGACACGTCGCCCTCGTTCCACTGGTCGCCGGCGAGTTCGCCGGTCATGGCGGCGTAGCCGCGCAGGATCACGGCGAGCCCGTTGACGCGTTCGCAGGAACGGGTGTTCATCTTGTGGGGCATGGCGCTGGACCCGACCTGGCCCTCCTGGAAGCCCTCGGTGACCAGTTCGTGCCCGGCCATCAGGCGGATCGTCGTGGCGAGACCGGAGGGGGCGGCGGCGAGCTGCACCAGCGTGGTGAGGACCTCGTAGTCCAGGGAGCGGGGGTAGACCTGGCCGACGCTGTCCAGGCGGGTCGCGAAGCCCAGGTGGGCGGCCACCCGGTCCTCCAGGGCGTCCAGCTTGGCGGTGTCGCCGCCGAGCAGGTCGAGCATGTCCTGGGCGGTGCCCACGGGCCCCTTGATCCCGCGCAGCGGGTAGCGGGCCAGCAGGTCCTCAAGGCGGGCGTACGCGGCGAGCAGCTCGTCGGCGGCGGTGGCGAAGCGTTTGCCGAGGGTGGTGGCCTGGGCGGCGACGTTGTGGGACCGGCCGGCCATGACCAGGGCGACGTGGCGGGCCGCGAGGTCGCCGAGACGGGCCAGCAGCGCGACGGTGCGGTCCCGGGCGAGCAGCAGGCTGTCGCGGATCTGCATCTGCTCGACGTTCTCGGTGAGGTCGCGCGACGTCATGCCCTTGTGGACGTGCTCGTGCCCGGCCAGGGCGTTGAACTCCTCGATGCGGGCCTTGACGTCGTGCCGGGTGAGGCGTTCGCGTTCGGCGACCGACGCCAGGTCGACCTTGCCCACGACCCGCTCGTAGTCGTCGGCGACGCCGGGCGGGACGGGCACGCCGAGGTCGGCCTGGGCCCGCAGGACGGCCAGCCACAGCCGCCGCTCGGCCACGATCTTGTGCTCGGGGGACCACACCCGCACCAGGTCGGGTGAGGCGTAGCGGGCGGCGAGGACGTTCAGGATGCGCGGCTTGGCGGTCACGTCGGATCAGTCTATGCAAACGGCCGCGGCCGCCCGCACCGGACCCACCGGTGCGGGCGGCCGCCGCCTGCCGGTCAGCGGCTGGCCAGGGCCTGCTCGTCGTAGACCTTCACCTCGGGGGTGTCCGGCCCGCCGCCGCGGCGGCGGCGCAGGCGTTCCTTGGTGCGCTCGACGATGGTGTACAGGGTGGGCACCAGCACCAGGGTGAGCAGCGTGGAGGACACCAGGCCGCCGATCACCACGACGGCCAGCGGCTGGGAGATGAACCCTCCCGACCCGGTGAGGCCGACCGCCATCGGGGTGAGGGCGCAGATGGTGGCGATGGCCGTCATCAGGATGGGCCGCAGCCGCCGCCTGCCGCCCTCCATGACGGCCTCCACCACGCCGAGGCCCTGGTCGCGGTACTGGTTGATCAGGTCGATCAGCACGATGGCGTTGGTGACCACGATGCCGATCAGCATGAGCATGCCGATGAGGGCCGGCACGCCGAGCGGGGTGTCGGTGACGCGCAGCAGGCCGATGGCGCCGGTCGCGGCGAACGGGATGGACACCAGCAGGATCAGCGGCTGCACGAAACTGCGGAACGTCGCCACCATGATCATGAAGACGATGGCGATGGCGGCGAGCATCGCGAGGCCGAGCTGCCCGAACGCCTCGCCCTGGTCGGCGCTGACGCCGCCGATGGTGTAGGTGACGCCGGAGGGCAGGGCGAGGGTCCGCATCCGCTCGGTGATCTTGGCGGTGACGGCCCCCAGGTCGCTGGCGGTGGCGGCGGCCGACACCGACGCGGTGCGGTCGCCGTCCTGCCGGGTGATCTGGGTGGGCCCGGCGACCTCGCGCACCTCGGCGACGCTGGACAGCTTCACCAGCCCCGCCGCCCCGGCCACCTTGAGGTCCCGCACCGCGGCCAGGTCGTCCGGCGCGTTGGAGGTGCGCAGGATCAGGTCGTTGGGGCGGCCGTCCACGGTGACCTGCCCCACCGGGGCGCCGCGGAACGCCTGCGCGACCTGCTGGGCGATCCCCGCCTCGGTCAGGCCCCGGGCGGCGGCCTTCTCGCGGTCCACCCGCACCTCGACCCGCGGGGCGCTGGACTCCAGGTTGGACGACACGTCGCGCAGCCCGTCGATGCCCTTCAGCGCGGCGAGCACCGCGTCCGAGCCCGACCGCAGCGCCGCGAGGTCCGGGCCCTGCAGGATGACCTCGGCCCGGTCGGAGGCGAACCCGCCGCCCTGCCCGCCGACGGTGATCTCACCGGCCCCGGTGAGGCGCGACAGGCGGTCGCGCAGCGTGTCCTGCAGCGCGGGGGTGTCCACTCCCTCGGCCACGGTCACCGAGTACGACGCCCGGTCGGCCGAGCCACCGAGCCCGCCGGCCAGGCCCCCGCCGCCGCCCACGTTCACCTGGTACGCCGCCACGCCGTCGATGGACGCCAGGACCTGCTCGACCTTCTTGGCGGCGGCGTCGGTGGTGGCCAGGTCGGTGCCGGGCGGCATCTTCTGGGTCATCGAGACGGTGTCCTGCCCGGAGGAGTCGATGAAGTTGGTCTTCAAGCCGGGCGCCAGGGCCACCGTGCCGGCGAACACCACGAAACCGAGGAGCAGGGTGAGCACCCGGCGGCGCGTGGCGAACCGCAGCACCGGCAGGTACGCCCGCTGCAGCGGGCTGCGCAGCTCCCTGGACTCGGCCTTGGCCCGCACCGCCGCCGCCTCCTCCGGCGACAGCTCCGGGGCCTTGAGGAACCAGTACGCCAGCACCGGGATCACGGTCAGCGACACCAGCAGCGACGCCAGCAGCGCCACGGTCACGGTGATGGCGAACGGCGCGAACAACTGCCCCACCATGCCGCCCACGAACGCGATCGGCGCGAACACCGCGACCGTGGTGAGCGTGGACGCGGTCACCGCGCCGCTCACCTCGCGCACCGCCCGCAGCACGGCCTGCCGCTTGGGCTCGCCGTACCCGAGGTGACGCTTGATGTTCTCCAGCACCACGATCGAGTCGTCCACCACACGCCCGATGGCGATGGTCAGCGCGCCCAGGGTGAGCAGGTTCAGCGAGTAGTCCCCCACCCACAGGGCGATCAGCGCGATCACCACCGACAGGGGGATGGACACCGCCGTCACGATGGTGGAACGCACCGACAGCAGGAACAGCAGGATGACCAGCACGGCGAATATCAGGCCGAGCAGGCCCTCGGTGGACAGGTCCTCGATGGACCGCTCGACGTAGGGCGCCTGGTCGAACACCACGGTGATCTCCGAGGCGTCGCCGAGCGCGCGGGTCAGCCCGGCGAGCTGCGCCCGCACGTCGTGGGAGATGCGCACCGCGTTGCCGTCGGGCGTCATGGTGATGGCGACGCCGAGGCTGCTCTTGCCGTTGGTGCGGGTGATGGTGGTGGCCTCGGCCGGCTCCTGCTCGATGTCGGCGACGTCGCCGAGCCGCACCGGCTTGGGCGCGGCCGCCGGGACCGCCGCGCCGGGGACACCGGCGGCGGGACGGCCCTGCTGCGGCGCCTGCGGGCGGCCCTGCGAGGGCACCGCCGGGGCCTGCGCCTGCGGGGTGAGGTAGAGGTTCTTCAGGTCGCCGATGGACTGGATGCGCCGCCCGATCTGCACGGTCAGCGACTTGCCGTCCTTGGAGAGGCTGCCCGCCGGGACGGGGGTGCCGTTGGCGCGCAGCAGGTCGGGAATCATCGCCGGGGACACCCCCCGCTTGATCATCTTGCCGGTGTCGGGGTAGATGACCACGGTCTGCTCCCGGGCCCCGCTCACCGTCACGTCACGCACCCCCTCGACGGCCCGCAACTGCGGCACCGCGAGGCGCTCCAGCTTGTCCAGCATCGCGCGGTCGTCGCCGCCGTCGCCGACCGCCAGCACCATCACCGGGATGTCGTCGGTGTTGCCGGCCACCACCGTGGGCTCCACCCCGGCGGGAAGCTGGGGCCGGATGCGGGTGATCGCCTGCTGCATCGCGCTGACCGAGTCCTCGACGTCGGTGCCGTACTCGAACGACACCTGCACCTGGGCGCGTCCCTCGCGTGACACCGAGGTCACCTTGGTGACGCCCGCGATGCCCTGGAAGCTCGCCTCGATGGGCTTGGCGACCTGCTCCTCCACGATGTCGGGAGACGCACCCGGGTAGGGGGCCACCACGAACGCCCCGGGGAAGGACAACGACGGCAGCAACTGCTGCTTCAGGGACGGGATCGCGAAGGCACCGAACGCGCTGATCACTACGGTGATCATGATGACGAGGCTTCGGTTGGCGAGGCTGAGCCTGGCCAGAGCGGTCATGGGCGGGGGCCTTCCGGACGTGACGACACTGGAATGGGTTCCGGCAATGCTAACACTTCGTACTAGGCGAATATTTAGCACTGTCGTGAACTCCTGGTAACCTTGATCCCGAGGGAAAGGTGACCGTGGACGCTGAGAGAGAAGAGCTGATCGCGCGGATCGGCGAGTCGCAGCACGCCCTCGGCCGCGCCTTCGCCCACGACCGCTCCATGCCGCTGCTGGCCAGCAACCTGACCATGCAGCAGCTCAAGGTCGCCCTGATCCTCGCCCACCACGGCTCCACCCCCGGCCAGGAACTCGCCCACACCCTCGGCGTCGGCCTCGGCACCGTCACCGGCATCGTCGACCGGCTGGCCGCCCAGGGCCTGGTCACCCGCCGCGAGGACCCGAACGACCGCCGCGTCCGCCTGGTCGAGCTCACCGACGCCGGCCGCCGCATGACCGAGCAGCTCATCGACGCCGGCCTGGCCGGCTACCGCCGCCTGCTCGACCTGCTCGACACCGACGCCCTGCGCCGCCTGGACCAGGTCATGGCCGAGCTGCGCGCCGCCGTCACCGAGCTGTACGGCCCCCACTGACCCCGCCCCGCCCCGGGCCCGGCACCGGGTGCTACCTTCTGGCGCCATGCGACCTCCCAGTGCGGCCTACCTGCACCGCATGTTCTCCCTGGACGGGCGGACGGCCCTGGTCACCGGCGGCAGCTCCGGCATCGGGTACGCCATGGCCGAGGCGATCGGGCTGGCCGGGGCGGCCGTGGTGCTGGTCGCCCGGCGCGAGGCCGGGCTCGCCGCCGCGGCGGCACGGCTGCGCGACCAGGGCGTGGACGCCCACACCATCAGCGCCGACCTCGGCGACGAGCACGCGGTGCGCCAGGTGTGCGAACGCGCCGGGGAGTTCGCCGGGGAGATCGCGATCCTGGTCAACGCCGCCGCCAACAACATCCGCCGCCCCATGGGCGAGCTGACCCGCGAGGACTACGACGCCACCGTCCGGCTCAACCTCACCGCCCCCTACCTGCTCGGGGCGCACTTCGGGCCCCGCATGGCCGCCCGCGGCTGGGGGCGCATCGTCAACGTGGCCTCCCAGCAGGCGATCAGCGCGTTCGGCGACAGCGGCGTCTACGGCGTCAGCAAGGCGGCCCTCGCCGGGCTGACCCGCTCACAGGCCGAGGCCTGGTCCGCCCACGGGGTGTGCGTCAACACCGTGATGCCCGGTTTCGTGCTCACTCCCCTGACCGAGCCCGCCCAGGCGGTGCCCGGCCGCGTGGAGGCGATGGCCGCCCGCACCATGACCGGCCGCAACGGCCTGCCGCGCGACTTCGCCGGCGTCGCGGTGCTGCTCGCCGGCGACGCCGCCGCGTACATGACCGGCCAGTCGGTGTACGTCGACGGCGGCTTCTCCGTCCACTGACCACACCCTTGGCTTGTCCGGTTGTGGACAGGGGTTCGGTGTGGGCTGGGTGGGTGCCGCTCCGAGCTGGCGCCTTTACTATGTAGATCAGGAGCGAGGGCGGCCGGGACGGAACGCGGGTGTGCGGGGCCGCCGCGCGGGCAGGGGGGCGTGCACGCCCACGTTTTCACCTGCGAGCCCCTGCCCCCGGGTCTCTCCCCCCCAGGAATAAATCGGGTATGTATCACGATGTGTACTGGAAACGTGACATTTAGTCGGTTTTTCCCTGGGCTTTGACGGCGCGTCACCGGCGGCGGGCGATGCTCGTTGTGGAGGAGGTAATCCGTGACGCACAACACCATCCGGCCCCGCATCGTCGTCGGCCTGAGCAACTCCCCCGCCGCCACCGCCGCGCTGCGCTGGGCACTCGGGGAGAGCCGGCTGCGGGAGGCGGAGGTCGTCGCGGTGCACGCCTGGCAGTGGTCGGGCAAGCACCGCGCCTCGTACGCCCCCATGGGGAGCTGGCGGTCCCCCGACGAGGAGTACGAGGCGGTCCGCGAACGCATCCGGCGCGCCGTCGCCCGGGTGGCGCCCGGGCTGGACCCGGTGGTGGCGCAGGGCCCACCGGCCCAGGTGCTCCTCGAACACAGCGCCGACGCCGCCATGCTGGTGCTCGGCGTCCGCGCCGCCGACCCCGGCGCCCCCGCCGCCGCTCCCCCGGTGGTCGCCGCCTGCGTCATGGCCGCCCGCTGCCCCGTGGTCGTCATCTCCGCCCGCGCCGCCACCGCCTCCGCCTTCCGCCCCTACGACGTGACCCTCAGCGGCGCCCCCTTCGGCTGACCGGCGGTCACCGCCGGCCCGGGGACGTCCCGCGGCGGGAGGGCCACCGGGCACCACGCCCTCCTGTCCGTCCCCGTGAACGGCGTGCGCCGGGCCACGTCGGACAGGGCCATCGTCCCGGCCGAGCGGATGGTCCCGGCGTGCCGGCCCGCCCTCCCGGCGGCGGGCCGGCCCGGCTACGTGCACGCCGTCCGGCGGTTGTGCGCCGCCGCCCCCGCCTGGTAAGGAACCACGCCATGACCACCCCGCGCGCCTTCCCCTTGGAGGCCACCCCTGTCCATGTGCCCGACGAGGTCCTCGACGACCTGCGGGCCCGTCTCGCATCGACCCGTCCGCCGCTGGACGAGGGGAACGAGGACTGGTCCTACGGCGTCCCGGACGGCTACCTGCGTGAGCTGGTCGCCTACTGGCGGGACGGCTACGACTGGCGCAAGGCCGAGGTCGCCATCAACGTCCACGAGCACTACCAGGTGAGCGTCGCCGGCGTCCCGGTGCACTTCATGCGCAAGCCCGGCCGCGGCCCCCGCCCGATCCCGTTGATCCTCACCCACGGCTGGCCGTGGACGTTCTGGCACTGGTCGAAGGTGATCGACCCGCTCGCCGACCCCGCCGCGTCCGGCGGTGACCCCGCCGACGCGTTCGACGTCATCGTGCCGTCCCTGCCCGGTTTCGGCTTCCCCGGCCCTCTCACCGGCTTTCCCGACGTCAACTTCTGGAAGGTCGCCGACCTCTGGCACACCCTGATGACCGAGACCCTGGGATACGGGAAATACGCCGCCGGGGGCTGCGACATCGGCGGGATCGTCTCCAGCCAGCTCGGCCACAAGTACGCCGGCGAGCTGTACGGCATCCACATCGGCTCCGGGCTGCCGCTCGACTTCTTCACCGGCCCCCGCGCCTGGGACTTCGCCCGGAACCGTCCCCTCACCGACGACCAGCCCGCCGGCGTCCGCGCCCGCGTCATCGAACTGGACCACCGCTGGGCGCCCCACCTGGCCGTCCACATGCTCGACGGCGCCACCCTGGCCCACGGGCTGAGCGACTCACCCGCCGGGCTGCTCGCCTGGCTGCTGGCGCGCTGGAACGCCTGGAGCGACAACGGCGGCGACGTCGAGTCGGTCTTCACCAAGGACGACATGCTCACCCACGCCACGATCTACTGGGCGAACAACTCCATCGCCACGTCGATGCGTTACTACGCCAACGCCAACCGCTACCCCTGGGTCCCCTCCCACGACCGCACCCCGGTCGTGCAGGCCCCGGTCGGCCTGACCTTCGTCACCTACGAGAACCCGCCCGGCGTCCACACCGCCGGCGAGCGCGTCCAGGCGTTCACGACCGGCCCGCAGGCCGGCTGGTTCAACCACGTCAACGTCAACGCCCACGACCACGGCGGCCACTTCATCCCCTGGGAGAACCCCGACGCCTGGGTGAGCGACCTGCGCCGCACCTTCCGCGGCCGCAGGCCCTGAACGACCCTGCGCGCTCGTCCGGCGACGGGGCAGGGGAACGCGGCCGGCCGGGGGTGTGCACGTCCTCGATCCCCCGGCCCGGGGCCGCGTCCGCACCTGGACGGGCAGGGGTCTCCCCGCGGCCGCCGGAGGGTCAGCGGAGCTGCTGGATGCGGATCATGTTGCCCGCCGGGTCGCGGAAGGCGCAGTCGCGGACCCCGTACGGCTGGTCCACCGGCTCCTGGACGACCTCGGCGTCGCCGGACTGCAGCCGGGCGAAGGTGGCGTCGAGGTCCTTGGTGGCCAGCAGGATGCCGCCGTAGGTGCCCTTGGCCATCATCTCGGTGATGGTGCGGCGCTCGTCCTCGGTGACACCGGGGTCGGCGGCCGGCGGGTGCAGCACGATGGACGTGCCGGGCTGGCCGGGGGGGCCGACGGTGATCCAGCGCATCCCGTCGTATCCGACGTCGTTGCGTACCTCGAAACCGAGGGTGTCGCGGTAGAAGGCCAGGGCGGCGTCGGGGTCGTCGTGCGGGAGGAAACTCGCGTGAATGCTGATGTCCATGCAGGTCAGGTTAGTTGCGGCTCGGTGGGCTGCGCTTCTCGATTCCTGACCGGCCTGGTCACCTGTTTGGCCACGCACGACGGCATGCCCGCCGTCGCGCGCGCCGCCTGGCGGCGGTAGGCGCTGGGCGGCATGCCGACCAGCTCGGTGAAACGCGTGCTGAAGGTGCCGAGCGAGGAGCAGCCGACCGCGAAGCAGACCTCGGTGACGCTCAGGTCGCCGCGGCGCAGCAGCGCCATCGCGCGCTCGATGCGGCGCGTCATCAGGTACGAGTACGGCGACTCGCCGTAGGCGAGCCGGAACTGGCGGCTGAGGTGCCCGGCCGACATGTTCACACCGCGGGCGAGCGCCTCGACGTCCAGCGGCTGCGCGTACTCACGGTCGATCCGGTCGCGGACACGGCGCAACCGCGCGAGGTCGCGCAGGTGCTGCGCCGAGGCGGGTCTGCCGGTCACAAGGGGAATCGTACGTCGCCCCCAGGGCGCCCGGGGACCGCGCCGGAGTCCTGACCGGCCCGGGGGCCGTCACGGCCCCCACGGTCTACCGGGCGAGGGGCGCGGGGCGGATGCCGTAGAGGGCGGCCAGGCGGGCCACCGCCTCGGTCATCTGCTCGCGCAGCTCCGGGGGGCCGAGCACCTCGACGTCGGCGCCCATGCGCAGCAGCAGCCACCCGGCGTGGCGTACCGACTCCACCGGCAGGCGAAGGACGCGCCAGCCGTCGGCGCCGGGAGGCTCGGCCGCCTCCAGGGCGGCGTCGACGGGGCGGTTGCCGACGGTGACGCGCAGCAGCCCCTCGGCGCCGGGCGCCAGGCGCACCAGCGCCTCGAAGCCGTACATGCGCTCCTTGAAGCCGGCCGCGTACTCGCTCCAGAAGTCCGCCAGGTCGAACCCCGCGGGACGGGTGAAACGGGCGGGCAGGACCTGCGCGGTCACGATGCGCGACACCCGGTAGGTGCGCGGCTCCGCGTCCCGCGGCGCGGCGATCATGTACCAGGACCCGCCCTTGAGAACCAGGCCGTAGGGCCGCACCTCGCGCTCGACCTCGGCCGGGCCCCAGCGGCGGTACACCATGCGCAGCCACCGTTCCTCCCACACCGCGTCCGACACCGGGCCCAGCCAGGGCACCTCGTCGGCGTCGCGGTACCAGCCGGGCACGTCCAGCAGGAACCGCCGGCGCATGCGGGAGGCGTGCGAACGAGGCTCGGGCGGCAGCGCGGCGAGCATCTTCAGCTCGGCGGCGGCCGCCACCTCGGCCAGGCCCAGCTCGGCCGCCGGGCCGGGCAGCGCGGCCAGGAACAGCGAGGACGCCTCCTCGGCGGTCAGGCCGTTCAGGCGGGTGCGGTAGCCGTCCAGCAGGCGGTAGCCGCCGGCCGGGCCGCGGTCGGCGTACACCGGGACGCCGGCCGACGACAGGGCCTCCACGTCGCGGTACACGGTGCGCACCGACACCTCCAGCTCCCTGGCCAGTTCGGTGGCCGTCATGTGACCACGGGTCTGCAGGAGCAGGAGCAAGGACAGCAGGCGGCCGGCGCGCATGGCTCACAGTCTCCACCACGATTTGCGAACGAACATAAATCATGTTCATATGAACACATGGAACGTTTGCGGGCGATCATGGACGCCCTCACCACCGCCGACAGCGTGTCGGTCGCCGACCTGGCGGCCCAGCACGGCGTGTCGGAGATGACCATCCGCCGCGACCTGGACGAGCTCGCCCAGCAGGGCGTGGTGCGGCGGATCCGCGGCGGCGCGCAGAGCCTGCTGCTGCGCGGCGAGGAACCGCCGTTCGGGGTGCGCGAGCACGAGGCCGCCGACGCCAAACGGCGCATCGGGGCCGAGGTGGCGCGGCTGCTCGCCGACGGCGAGGCCGTCGTGCTGGACGGCGGCACCACCGCCCTGGAGGTCGCCCGCGCCGTCCACGACCGCCGGCTCACCGTGCTCCCCCTGTCGCTGCAGTCGGTGCAGGAGCTCGCCACCGCGCCCCGGGTCCGGCTGGTGCTGCCCGGCGGCGAGGTCCGCCCCGGGGAACTCAACATCACCGGCCCGCTCACGGTGAACACCATCCGGGGCCTGCGCTTCGACACCGCGGTCATCGGCTGCTGCGGCCTGTCCGCCGAACACGGCCTCACCGCCCACGACCTGGAAGACGTCGCCGTCAAACAGGCCGCCATCGCCTCGGCCCGCCGCGTGGTGGTGGCCGCCGACTCCCACAAGTTCCGCCAGACCGCCTTCGCCGAGGTGTGCGCCGCCACCGGCATCGACGTCCTGGTCACCGACGAACGCGTCCCCCGCGACCAGCACGACGCCCTCACCGCCGCCGGCGTCACCGTCCGGATCGCCCCATGAGCCCCCCGGACCCGGACGGCGGCATGCAGACACCGGGCGAACAGCACCGCCCGGACCGGCCCACCAGGATCCACGGTCCGCACGACGACATGGAGCACCATCCGGACCGGCCCGGCACGATCCCCGATCCGCACGGCGGCATGCGGACACCAGGCGAACAGCACCGCCCGGACCGGCCCAGCACGATCCCCGATCGGTCGGCGACATGAAGACGCCGGACGGACGGCACCACCCGGATCACCCCACGAGGACGCCGGACCTGGAGGGTGACCTGGAGACGCCGGGCGGACGGCACCAGCCGCGTCACCCCGCCGGGAACGCGGATCCGCACAGCGGCAGGAAGGCGCCGGGGAGACGGCACCGCCCGGATCACCCCGTCAGGATCTCCGGCCCTGCCATCATCGACGCGAGCGCCACCGTCACCACCCCGCCCTCCCCCACCGGCGCCCGGCACGGGCGCCCCGACACCCCTGACGGACACATGACGACTCCCGCGCCCGGCATGTCCCCTGCCTCCGCGACGCGCTCCACCCCTGGCCCGGACCAGGACCTTCCCATGAACCCCGCCACGGCAGGGAACCCGGCCCCGGCTCCCGGCCCTCGCTCACACGACAGGGCCGGCGCCGCTTCCCCGGCCCCGGCTCCCGGCCCTCGCTCACACGACAGGGCCGGTGCCGCTTCCCCGGATGACGCGGTCACCGCCGCTCCGTCACGTGACGGCAGCGCCGCCGCCCCCTCGCGCGCCGCAGCCCTCGCCACCGCCTCACGTGACGCGACCCCCGCCCCCGTGGGCAACGACGTCACCACCACCCGCCCGCGAAACGGCACACCCAGCACTGCCTTGGGCAACGACGTCGCCGCCGCACCCGGCGGGGACTTCCATCCCCCTCCTCCCCCGGCCCCGGCCGGTGCCACCGGCACCGGCACGCCGCCGGGTGGGCCGCGGGCGGCTCTCAGCGCCGAGTTGCGGCGCGCGCGGATCGCCGTGTACCTCTTGTTCCTCACCTCGGGGGTCGCGGTGGGGGTGTGGACGGCGCGCATCCCCGCGCTGAAGGAGCGCCTGCAGATCGGCGAGGGTGAGCTGAGTGTCGCGTTGCTCGCCATCGCGCTGGGCGCGTTCGCGGGCATGCAGGTCGTCGGGCACCTGGTGGACCGGCTCGGCACCGCCAAGGTCATGACACCCGTCGCGTTCGCCCAGGTCCTGGTGCTGCTGTTGCCCGCCGCCATGCCGAGCCTCGGGACGTTGATCGTGGCGCTGCTGGTGTTCGGCGCGGTGCTCGGCACGCTGGACGTCGCGATGAACGCCAACGCCGTCCAGGTCGAACGCCGCTGCGGGCGGCCCATGATGTCGTCGTTCCACGCGGTGTTCAGCATCGGCGGGTTCCTCGGCGCCGCCCAGGGCGGCCTGTTCGCGCACGCCGGGATCGGGGCGCAGGCCACCTTCACCGCCGCGGCGGCCGCACTGACCGTCCCGGTGGTGCTGGCGGCCCGCTGGGCGCTGCGCGCCGGGCCGGAACCGCGGCAGCCGGGAGGCGGGCGCGGCACGGTCAGGACGCGCGAGGTGTTCTTCCTCGGGGCGCTGGCGTTCTGCTGCTTCATCGGCGAGGGCGCCGCCGCCGACTGGGGCTCGGTGTACCTGCGCGAGGACCTCGGCGGCACCCAGGGGTTCGCCGCGGCGGCCTACGCGGCGTTCTCGATCATGATGACCGCCGGGCGGTTCGCCGGGGACCGCCTGGCCGCGTGGCTCGGGCCGGTCGTGCTGGTGCGCTGCTGCGGCCTGCTGGCCGGGGCGGGCCTCGGCGTGGGCCTGCTCGCCTCCCACCCGGTGGCCGCCGTGGCCGCGTTCGCGTGCTTCGGCGCAGGGTTGTCGTGCACCGTCCCGCAGGTGTTCTCCGCCGCCGGCAACCGCGCCCCCGCCCGCGCCGGGCAGGCCCTGGCCCGGGTGGCGGGCCTCGGCTACCTCGGCATGCTCGTCGGGCCGGTGCTCATCGGCGCCGTCTCCGAGGTCGTCGGCCTGCCCGCGGCACTCGGCATCCCCGCCGCCCTGGCCCTGCTCGTCGCCCTCACCGCAGGCGCCGTCCGCCCGGCCGCCCGCACCCGCCACGAGGGGATGACCGCCTGACCGTCATCCCCTCCACCCCCACCGTGAGGACCCGGCGCGCCGGGTCCTCACGCGTGTGACGCACACGCGGCCCGGCGCGGCGAGGCAGGGGCACCGACGGCGCCAGGTAGACGTCGCCCAGACCAGTCGCCCAGACCAAAGGTCACCTGGGCCGGACAGCACCTTAAGCCGGACACCACCCCAGGCCGGACACCACCCCAGGCCGGACACCACCCCAGGCCGGACACCACCAGGGTCAGATGTCGCCCGGCCGGTCGTCGCCTGGCATGCTCGGGCGCGGCGTGGCCTCGTCGCTCTCGCCGGGCGAGGGGCTCGGCGACGGCTTGGCGGTCTGGCTCGGGGAGGGCACCGGCGGCGGCGTCGGGACGTACTGGGTGGGGGGCAGCGGGCGGCCCGGGCCCGGGGGCTCCTCCTGCCGGCCGAGCAGCATCCAGGCGATGGCGATCGCCAGCACCAGCAGCGCCACCAGGGCCGACAGCGCCACCATCACCGCGCGCCTGGTCTCGGTGGGCGGCGGCGCGGGCGGCGGCGGCAGCGGCACCGCCGGCACGCGGTCGCCCAGCCAGTACGGCACGAAGTCGGGGCCGTGGGCGTCGCCGATCAGCGTGCCGGTCATCATCACCGACGCGAGGAACCACGCGGCGCCCTGATCGCCCGGCGCGTACGGCACCGCCACCCACGGGGCGGGCCCCTCGTCCATCGCGATGATCCGCGGCGAGCCCGCCTGGGCACGGCCGCGGGCCCGCGCCATCCAGCCGAGCACGCCGCCGCGGCTGCTGCGGGCCTGCCGCGCGGCGGTCAGGAAACGCTCGCGGGCGGCCGCGTCCATGGCGGCGCCCCTGGTCAGCAGCGCGACCGACACCGCACGGCCCGCCTCGTCCTGCGCGAGGTACACGAACCCGGTCGGAAGGGTCTGCAGCCGCGCCTGGACGACATAGGGGCCCAGCCGGGGCGGGTCGCCGTACTGGAGCGGAATGGCCACGGTGCCCATGAAAGCACACCCGGGGCCCTGCCCTCACCGCGTCGGCGGCACGCCCGCGCCCGGCCCGCGCGCCTTACCTCGCCATTACACCGGGTCGATCATCATGGGAGGGCTGTGCACGTCGTCCGTGGTGCCATGGGCCGGTGCGAGGGCGCCGGTCCCGGAGGGGATCCTCCCGGCGCACCGTGCCGGTACCGTGCACCTTTGCTTCCGGTTTGATGGAATGGGCCGCATGACCGTTGCCGAAGAACGCAGTGGCGGAAGCGGGCCCGAGGAGGGCGCCGACGCCGATCTCGGCCTGCTGCAGCAGGCCTTGTCGGAGGTCCGGCGTGTCATCGTCGGCCAGGACCACATGGTGGAGCGGCTGCTTGTGGCGCTGCTCGCCCGTGGTCACTGCCTGCTCGAAGGAGTGCCGGGTGTCGCCAAGACACTGGCGGCCTCCACGCTCGCCACCGTGGTGGGCGGCACCTTCGCCCGCATCCAGTTCACCCCCGACCTGGTGCCGAGTGACATCGTCGGCACCCGGGTGTACCACCCCTCCAGCGAGAGCTTCGACATCGAGCTCGGGCCGGTGTTCGCCAACGTCGTCCTCGCCGACGAGGTGAACCGCGCCCCGGCCAAGGTGCAGTCGGCGCTGCTGGAGGTCATGGCCGAGCGGCAGGTCACCCTGGCGGGCCGCACCCACCCGCTGCCCAAGCCCTTCGTGGTGCTGGCCACCCAGAACCCGGTGGAGTCCGAGGGCGTCTACCCGCTGCCGGAGGTGCAGCGCGACCGGTTCCTGTTCAAGGTCCGCGTCGGGCACCCCACCGCCGGTGAGGAGCTGGAGATCCTGCACCGCATGAGCGTGTCGCCGCCGCTGCCGGGCCGGGTGCTCGACCCCGAGCGGCTGATGGCGCTGCAGAAGCTCGCCGACCAGGTGTCGGTGCACCAGCTCGTCGCCGACTACGTCGTGCGGCTGGTCATGGCGACCCGCTCCCCCGCCGAGTACGGCCTGCGGCACCTGGAGGAGGCCATCGAGATCGGGGTGAGCCCCCGCGCCACCCTCGGCCTGGTGTCGGCCGGCCGGGGCCTGGCCCTGCTGCGCGGCCGCGACTACCTGCTGCCCGACGACGTGCGCGACGTCGCGGTGGACGTCATCGGGCACCGGCTCATGCTCACCTTCGACGCCCTGGCCGACGGTGTGGAGCCCGACGAGGTGGTGCGGCAGATCCTCGCGTCGGTGCCTCCGCCCCTGGTGGTCTGGAACCAGGCGCAGCGGTGACCGCCGCCGAAGCCCCCGACGACGCCAAGCCCCCGCAGCCGCCGCCCAAGCAGCCACCCGAGCAGGTGGAACGCCCGCAGGGCACCGGCGGCGGGCACGGCCCCGAGCACGCCCTGCGGCGGCTGGAGCTCACCGTGGTACGGCGCCTGGACGGCCTGCTGCAGGGCCGCCACCAGGGCCTGCTGCCCGGGCCGGGCAGCGAGCCCGGCGACAGCCGCATGTACGTGCCGGGCGAGGACGACGTGCGGCGCATGGACTGGGCGGTGACCGCCCGCACCCAGGTGCCGCACGTACGCGACCTGATCGCCGACCGCGAGCTGGAGACCTGGGTGCTGGCCGACCTGTCGCCCAGCATGGACTTCGGCACCGCCGACATGGAGAAACGCGACCTGGTGATCGCCGCGGTGGGGGCACTCGGGTTCCTCACCACCCGCATCGGCGACCGCTTCGGGGCGTACGTCATCCAGGGCGAGCAGGTGCACCACATGAGCGCGCGCACCGGGCGGCCCGCCATGTACGCGCTGCTGTCGGCGCTGATGGACACCCCGCGCGGCCTGCCCGCCGGCGGCCCCACCCGGTTGGGCGAGGTGATCCAGACGCTGGCCGCGGCGCGGCGCAGGCGCGGCCTGCGGGTGGTGGTGTCGGACTTCCTGGAGCTCGGGCCCGGCGGGGAGCCGGACGCCGTGCGCACCTGGGAGCGTCCGATGCGCCGCCTCGCGGCCCGCCACCAGGTGCTGGCCGTCGAGGTCGTCGACCCGCGTGAGCTGGAGCTGCCCGACGTCGGGCTGATCACGCTGACCGACCCCGAGACCGGGCACACCCGGCAGATCCACCTCACGCCGAAGATCCGCCGCGCCTACGCCGACGCGGCGGCACGCCAGCGCGAGGCCAACCGGGTGGCGCTGCGCCGGTGCGGCGCCGCCCACCTGGTGCTTCGCACCGACCGCGACTGGGTGTACGACATCGCGCAGTACACCCTCAGGCACCGGCGCACCGCCCATCTGGCAGCGCGGCATCCCACCAGGAGGGCCGGCACGTGATCTTTCTGTCTCCCGCATGGCTGTGGCTGTTCGCCGGGCTCGCGCTGCTCGTCGCGGCGTACGTCGCGGCGCAGTTCGCCCGCCGGCGCTACGCCGTCCGGTTCACCAACCTGGCGCTGCTGAGCTACGTGGCACCCGAACGCCCCGGCTGGCGCCGCCACGTGCCCGCCGTGCTGTTCCTGGTCATGATGAGCCTGCTGGTGCTGGCCGCCGCGCGGCCCGCCGACGCCACCCGGGTGCCCCGGGACCGGGCGACCATCATCGTGGCGGTGGACATCTCGTTGTCCATGGAAGCCGCGGACGTCACCCCGACCCGCCTGGTCGCCGCCCAGCAGGCGGCGCAGCAGTTCGTCAAGGACCTGCCGGAACGGTTCAACGTCGGCCTGGTGGCCTTCGCCCGCTCCGCCGCGGTGGTGGTCTCCCCCACCACCGACCACCTGGCGGTGATCACCGCCATCGGCAACCTGTCCACCCGCCCCGGGACCGCCATCGGTGAAGCGGTGTTCAACTCACTGGACGCCGTCCGCTCCTTCGACCAGCGCGCGGTCACCGACCCGCCGCCGTCCGCGATCGTCCTGCTCTCCGACGGCGACAACACCTCCGGCCGCTCGGTCAACGAGGCGATCCAAGCGGCCCTGGGCGCCAAGATCCCGGTGTCCACCATCGCCTACGGCACCCCAGAAGGCACCGTGAGCATCGACGGCCGCGACGTACAGGTCCCCGTGAACAAGACCACCCTGCAGTCCCTCGCCGACGGCACCGGCGGCCGCGCCTACACCGCCGAGTCCAGCGACCAACTCCGCGACGTCTACAGCCAGATCGGCACCTCCCTGGGCTTCCGGATCGTCCACCAGGAAATCGGCCAGTACTTCACCATCGCCGGCGTCCTGGCAGGCCTCCTGGTGGCCGCCGCCGCCCTCCTCCTCGGCGCCCGCCTCCCCTGACCCCCACCCGCCGTCCAACGGACGGACGAGCGGACCGGACGGACGAGCGGACGAGCGGACGAGCGGACGAGCGGACGAGCGGACGGACCGGACGGACGAGCGGGGAATGAGGGACCGACAGAGAACCGACGGGGACCGGGGGACCAACGAGGAACGAACGGGCGGCCCCGACCCGGCCGCCCGCCGGTCCCCCCCTTCGGCGCCGGTACGGCGGGATCCGGTGCGGCGGAATCGGCGCCGCGCTACGGCGGCAAGGGCGGTCTCGGCGGGACGCGGGCACTGGGCGGGGGTTGGTAACGTCTGTGCACGTGATGGCCAAGCAGGCGGGGGCGCAGTACTTCGAGGAGCGGCCGGGGACGGCGGCGCGGCCGGGGACGGTCGATGTGGTGCTGGCCGATGTGCACCTGCGGCTGGCCACCGACAGCGGGATGTTCTCGCCGGAGCGGCTGGACCCGGGGACACGGGTGTTGCTGGAGACCGTTCCTCCGCCGCCGCAGGACGGCGATCTGCTGGACCTCGGGTGCGGGTACGGGCCGATCGCGCTGACCATGGCTTCCCGGGCCCCGTCGGCGACGGTGTGGGCGGTGGATGTCAATCGGCGTGCGGTGGAGCTCTGTGCGCGGAACGCCGCGAGCGCCGGCCTTGACAAAGTAAGGTCACTGCATGTGTCCGAGGTACCACCGGAGTTGCGGTTCGCGGCGATCTGGTCGAACCCGGCGATCCGCATCGGCAAGACCGCGCTGCACGCCATGCTCACCCGGTGGCTGGACCGGCTGACGCCGGACGGTGCGGCGTATCTGGTGGTGCAGAAGCACCTCGGCGCCGACTCCCTGCAACGGTGGCTCACCGAGCAGGGCCGGCCGGCGGACCGCGTCACCTCCCGCTCGGCCTACCGCGTGCTGCGGGTCGCCGCACGCCCGTCCTCCCCCACTTCCACCGACCAGGAACGATGAGAACGCCGATGACCACACCAGCCCGCAGGCAGCTCCGGCAGACCGACGTCAAGCGGCTCAACCGCACCTGGCGCCGCGGCACGGAGAAACGGCTGTCGGTGATCCTGGAGTCGGTCACCGGGCCGTTCAACGTGGGCTCGATCTTCCGCACCGCCGCCGCGTTCGGCGCCGAACGCATGTGGCTGGCGGGGAACTCCACCCCGCCCACCAACCCCAAGGTCCAGAAGACCGCTCTCGGCACCGACCGGCTGGTCCCCTGGGAGGAGGCCGTCCCGGCGCTGGACGCGGTCCGTGAGGCCAAGCAGGACGGGTACACCGTGATCGCCGTGGAGCTCACCGGGGACGCGGTGCCGCTGCACCAGGCGCGGCTGGACCGCGACGTCTGCCTGGTTCTCGGCAGCGAGGACCACGGCTGCTCCCCCGCCGTGCTCCAGGCCGCCGACGAGGTGATCTACATCCCGCAGGTCGGCCGGGTCGGCTCGTTCAACGTGGGCGTCGCCGCCGCCATCGTGCTGGCCGAGACCCGCCGCCAGGAATGGGCCGCCGCCGGGACCGGCGCGCAAGGTTAGGGCACCCGGCGTGGAACGCCGGATCACGCGGGGCCGCGCCGGATCATGCGGGGCCGCGCCGAGGTGCCGCTCTCGTGCCCGGTGAGGACGGTGCGCGGGAGCAGGGTGCGGGCGTGTCCGGGGAGGCCGCCGGCGGCGGTGGCCCGGTCTGGAGAACACCGGACGGCGCCGCCGTCACCTGTGACGATGCGGGCGGCGTCCCCCTACGGAGGACCGCGGTCATAGGAGCGGCGGTTGGGTGGTTCGTGACCCAAATGTTCATCCGCGTGAAGTGACGGAGCGGGGGTGGAAGCGGGATACTCACGGTCGTGCAGCAGCGTTATCCGTTCCTCGACCACCCGGGGCCGCTGGCCTTCGCCCACCGGGGCGGGGCCGCCGAGGGCAGGGAGAACACCATGGCCGCGTTCTCCCGGGCCGTCGAGCTCGGGTACGCCTACCTGGAGACCGACGCCCACGCCACGGCCGACGGCGTGCTGCTCGCCTTCCACGACCACACCTTGGACCGTGTCACCGACCGGGGCGGCCGGGTCGCCGCCCTGCCCTACCGCGAGGTGCGCCGGGCCCTGATCGGCGGCGTGGAGGAGATCCCGCTGCTGGAGGACGTCCTCGGCACCTGGCCGGACGTCCGGGTGAACATCGACGTCAAGGAGGCCCCGGCGATCGGCCCGCTGGCCGAGGCGATCCGCCGCACCGCCTCCTACGACCGCGTCTGCCTGACCTCGTTCTCCGACATGCGGCTCGCGCGGGCCCGCATGGCCGTCGGCCGCCCGGTGTGCTCGGCGCTCGGGCCGCGCGGCGTGGCCCGGCTGCGCGCCGCCGCCATGGGCTCGGGCTACGGCCGGCTGCTCGGCGGCCTGACCCGCCTCGGGGTGCCCTGCGCGCAGATCCCCGTCGGGTTCCGCGGCGTCCGGGTCGCCAGCCGCGCCCTGGTGCGCACCGCCCACGCCCTCGGCATGCAGGTGCACGTGTGGACGGTCAACGACCCCCGCGTCATGGAGGACCTGCTGGACATCGGTGTGGACGGCATCATGACCGACAACATCTCCGGCCTGCGCGACGTCCTCAGCGCCCGCGGCCAGTGGCACCCCCACACCCCCGCGGCCCGCGCGTGACCCTCCTGCGCCTCGGTGCCCCTGGCCGCAGCGCCTGACCGCCCCTCCCCCCGTGACGCCCCCGCCAAGGCCAGGAAGGCCAGGAGAACCGATGAGCACCCCCGTCCTCGCCGAGGAGACACCGACGGCGCGCCGGCGCGAGCAGCGCGGCTGGTACTGGTACGACTTCGCCAACTCCGGGTTCCAGACCACGGTGATCACCGTGTTCCTCGGGCCGTACCTGACCACGCTGGCCGAGAACGCCGCGGGCGGGGAGAACGGCTTCGTGCCCTTCCTCGGGTTCGACTTCCGGGCCACGGCCTACTTCTCGGCGATCGTCTCCATCTCGGTGGTCCTGCAGATCGTCGTGATGCCGATCGCGGGGGCGCTGGCCGACCACACCGGCCGCAAACGTGAGCTGCTCGGCCTGTTCGCCTACCTCGGCGCGGCGGCCACCCTCGGTTTCTACTTCGTGGACGGCCAGGCGTACGTGCTCGGCGGCGTGCTGTTCATCGTGGCCAACGTGGCGTTCGGCGCGGCGATGGTGGTGTACAACTCGTTCCTGCCGCAGATCGCCGGGGCCGAGGAGCGCGACACGGTGTCCTCACGCGGCTGGGGGTTCGGCTACCTCGGCGGTTTCCTGCTGCTGGCGGTCAACCTGTTCCTGTACCAGGGCAGCGGGGTCGAGGAGGGCCTCGCGGTGCGCATCAGCCTGGCCTCGGCGGGCCTGTGGTGGGCGGTGTTCACCGTGATCCCGCTGCTGCGGCTGCGCAACCGCCCGGTCGCCACGCACGACGCCACGCCCGGCCAGGCCGTGATCGGCAGCTTCCGTCAGCTCGGCCGCACCATCGCGGGGCTGCGGCGCTACCCGCGCAGCATGCTGTTCCTGGTGGCTTACCTGATCTACAACGACGGCGTGCAGACGGTGATCTCGTTCTCGGCGACCTACGCCGACCAGGAGCTCGGGCTGGGCAAGACCACGCAGATCACCGCGATCCTGATGGTGCAGTTCGTGGCGTTCGGCGGGGCGCTGCTGCTCGGGCGGCTGGCGTTCCGGTTCGGCACCAAACGCACCGTGCTGGCCAGCCTGGTGGTGTGGACGGCCGTGGTCGCGGTGGCGTACTTCCTGCAGGCCGGCGCGGAGGTGCAGTTCTACGCCATCGCCTTCCTGATCGCGATCGTGCTCGGCGGCACGCAGGCGCTGTCGCGGTCGCTGTACTCGCTGGTGATCCCGGCGGGCAAGGAGGCGGAGTACTTCAGCCTGTACGAGGTCAGCGACAAGGGGTCGGCGTTCCTCGGGTCGCTCACCCTGACCATGGCGCTGCAGATCACCGGCAGCTACCGCACGGCCATCCTGTCCCTGGTGATCTTCTTCGTGGTCGGTTTCGTGCTGCTGCTGATCGTCAACCTGCCGCGCGCGGTGCGTGAGGCGGGCAACGAGGTGCCCGCTCACCTGTGACCACCTGGACGGACGGGAACAGCCGTCCGCTTGGGGCCGTTGAGAGGGGACGGATCGGGCGAGCGCCGCGCAGGAGGGCGCGAAAAGCGCGATTGGATCACCCCAAGGGTGGGAATCCATCCACGGTATCAAGCGTTGTAAGCCGTGGAGACCCACCCCTCACAGATGGGGCCCTCAGGAGGCATTGAAACATGGGCGAGCGTGCACTTCGCGGTACCCGGCTCGGAGCCACCAGCTACGAGAACGACCGCAACACCGATCTGGCGCCACGCCAGGAGGTGCCCTACACCTGCCCGAAGGGCCACCGGTTCGATGTGCCCCTCGCCGCCGAGGCGGAGATCCCGGCGACGTGGGAGTGCCGCAGCTGCGGCGCCACGGCGCTGCGGGTCGACGCCGAGCAGCCCCAGCAGAAGAAGGCGAAGCCGCCGCGCACACATTGGGACATGCTGCTGGAGCGTCGCACGATCGAAGACCTCGAAGAGGTGTTGAACGAGCGGCTGGCCATCCTTCGGGCTCAACGGCGCAAGAGCGCCTGACCACCTGACCGTCAGAACCGACCGGCGTGCGCGGGCCACGGAAGTGGCCCGCGGGCGCCTTTTTCATGCCCGGTGGCCTTCCTCGGCCGGCCGGGGTCCCTCGTGGGGCGGGCCGGCGTCAGGCGTCCGCGGCGGGGAGGGTGCTCCTGAGGCGGGTGATCAGGTCGTCGCGATCGACACCGGCCAGAGCGAGAGCCCGGGGGACGGTGCCGGCCTCGGCCCGCAGGATGCCGAGCAAAAGGTGCCCGGGGCGCAGGTCCTTCTTGCGGGAGACGCTCGAGAAGCCGCGTTCCAGGGCCAGTCTGGCCGAGGCGCCGAGCTTGGCCGGCGGGGTGCCCGCGGGGCTCGGCGGCGGCAGGCGGAAGGTGCCCGCGGAGACGCCGGCCGCGTTGAGGCTGTGCTCGAACTCGCGGTCCAGCGCGTCCCGTACGGCCCGGTGGTCCAGCCCGGCGGACGTCAGGACCTCGCGGGAGGCCGCGTCGCCCTCGGCGGCGATCGCCAGCAGCAGGTGGTGCGCCTCGATCGTCTCCGACCCGTCGTGCCGGGCGTCGTGCCCGCCCCGCTCGACGATCGTGTTGATGTACTCGTCGATGACCGCCATGGTCAGCGCCTCCTGAGCTTCACACCCGCGTCGATGAGCCGTCTGGCGTGCTTCTTGTGCACCGCCTGACGTGTCACGCCGAGGGCCTCGGCGACCTGCGGCCAGCTCCACCCCGCCCGCATCGCCTGCTCGACGGCGGCGTCCTCGATCCTGTCCGCCAGCCGCCGGAGCGCGGCCACGGCGGCCAGCGCGTCGGCGGGATCCGCGGGAACGGGTGACTCGGCATCGGACATGTAAGCAACCGTAGTTGACTACACGGCTCCAGTCAACTCGGGTTGCTTAACGTGGGCCCGCACCGTGACCGCGAGCCGGCGCCCGGACAGGACGTCAGGAGTCCGCGGGACGGCGCGGCACGGGCCGCGCGTCCTCGGGGGCGGGGTCGTCGATCACCTGTCCGGAGACGACACGGCCGCCGTCGGGACGGCGGGCGCCGGAGCCGCCGCCGGGGAACATCATGCCGTAAGGGGTGCCCGCGGTCAGCAGGCGGACGCGGCGGCCGAGGAACCACGACAGGGCACGGCGGGCCAGCGGCCGGGTGAAGGGCAGGACGCAGAAGAAGCCCACGAGGTCGGTCAGGAAGCCGGGCGTGAGCAGCAGCGCGCCGCCGGCGACGATGAGGGCGCCGTCGGCCAGCTCACGGTCGGGCATGCGGCCGGACTGGAGGGCCTGTTGCAGCCCGCGCCAGGCACGGCGGCCCTCGCGGCGCACCAGCCAGGCGCCGAGCAGGCTGTCCAGGATCAGCAGGCCGACGGTCTGCCAGCCGCCGATGACCTGGCCGATCTGGATCAGCACCCAGATCTCCAGGACCGGCACGATCAGGAACGCCAGAAAGAGCACTACGCGCAGCATGGCCTCACCTTCACTCGGCTAGTACAACGCCGGGCCACGCCGGGCGGTTCCCGCCGGAGCCGGCGAGCACGAGGAAACCGGCGGCACCCCCGGTGCGGCGCCCCGCCGGATTCATCGGGAACGGCGTAACCTGCGGGGCAGCCCGGCGACACCCCACAGCGTGACCCGCCACAGGGCCTCGGCGACGATGGCGCGGCTCATCTTGCTGGCCCCGACCGTGCGGTCGGTGAAGGTGATGGGCACCTCGGTGACGCGCAGGTCGTTGCGGATGGTGCGCAGCGTGAGGTCCACCTGGAAGCAGTAGCCCTCGGACTGCACGTCGCTCAGGCCGATCTTCTCCAGCGTGGAGGCCCGGTAGGCGCGGAAACCCGCCGTGGTGTCGCGCACCGGCACGCCGAGCACGATCCGGGCGTAGGTGTTGGCGCCGCGGGACAGGAACTCGCGCCGCGCCGGCCAGTTGAGCACCTTGCCGCCGCGCACCCAGCGTGACCCGATGACCAGGTCGGCGCCCTCGGCGAGGGCGTCCAGCAGGGCGGGGAGCTGCTCGGGGCTGTGCGAGCCGTCGGCGTCCATCTCGACCAGCACGTCGAAGCCCTCGGCCAGGCCCCAGGCGAACCCGGCGATGTAGGCGGCGCCGAGGCCCTGCTTGGCCGGGCGGTGCAGGACGTGCACGTGGTCGTCGGCGTCGGCCAGCTCGTCGGCGATCTCACCCGTGCCGTCGGGACTGTTGTCGTCGGCGACCAGCAGGTGGGCCTCGGGCACGGCCGTGCGCAGCCGGGCCACGATCACCGGGAGATTCTCCCGTTCGTTGTAGGTGGGCACGATGACGAGCACCCGTCCGAGGGTCCGGTCCATCACGCGTCCTCTCCTCCGGTGGTGTCCTTGGGGCGCGGGGCGCGGCGCCGGGCCAGGGCGGCGCCGAGGGCGCCGACACCGGCCAGCAGCAGGATCCACTCCGGCAGCGGCCCGAGGCGGGTCGCCAGGGTCTGACCGGTGCGGACCTGGACGTCGAGCACCGCCTTGGCGGTGACCTTCTCGGCGCTGCGCCAGCGGATCTTCCCGGTGTGGTCGACGAAGGCCGAGATGCCGGTGGTGGCCGCGATGACCACCGCCCGGTCGTGCTCCACCGCGCGTAGCTGCGACATGGCGAGCTGCTGCGGCGGCAGTCCGGTGAGGGCGTAGGTGGCGTTGTTGGTCTGCACCGCCAGCGGGGTGCCGCCCGCCCGCACGGTGCTGCGCACGATGTCGTCGAACGCGACCTCGTAGCACGAGACGGCGCCAACCGTGACCGGGCCCATGGGCAGGGCTCCGGGACGGTCGCCCGGCAGCGACTGCAGCCCGACGAGACTCACCCGCGCGATGAACGTCTCCAGCAGCTCCCGGTACGGGACGTACTCCCCGAACGGTACGAGCTGGCGCTTGTCGTAGTACGCGCCGGGGCCCGCCGCCGGGTCCCACACGATGGCGCGGGTGTGGCGGTGCTCGCGGTCGGGGGTGACCACGACGGCGCCCACCAGCACCGGCACGCCGATGTCGCGCACGGCGGCGTCGATGACCCCCCGGGCGTACGCGCTGCGGTAGGGGTCGATGTCGGTGGAGTTCTCCGGCCAGATCACGATGTCGGGGCGGGGCAGGCGCCCGGCCCGCACGTCGGCGGCCATCTCGTGGGTGACGCGGGCGTGGTTGCCGAGCACCACGGCCGGCCGGTCGCCGAGGAACCCCATGCCCTCCCCCGGCACGTCCCCCTGCACCACGCCGACCCGGATGACGCGGCCCCCCTCGGCGGCGGGCCGGGGCACGGCGTACCCGAGCAGCGGGACGGCCACCGCCCCCGCCAGCAGCAGCGCGGCCGCGCGCGGCACGGCACGGAGCGGGCCCGTGGGCACCCCCGCGGGCACGGCGGCGGACGGGACGGCAAGAGCCCCTGCGGGCACGGCGCGGAGCGGGCCGGCGGCGACCGCAGCGGGCACGGGGAGGGACGGGACGGCGGGAGCCGCAGCGGGCTCGGCGTCCCCGGGGGCCGCCGGGCCGGGCCGCCGGGCGGCGGCGCGGGAACGGGCGAGGCGCAGGGCCGCCGCGGCGAGCAGGGCGCCGCTCAGGGCGACGGCGAAGGTGACCAGGGGGGCGCCGCCGAGGGCCGCGTACGGCGTGAACGGGGACTCGCCCTGGGCGAAGGCCAGGCGCACCCACGGGAAGCCCCCGACGGGGAACCGGCCGCGCGCCCACTCCTGCGCCACCCACAGCGCGGCCACCCACAGCGCCGGCCACCGCAGCCGCGTCACCAGGGCCGTGCCCGCCGAGACGGCGCCGAAGTACAGGCACTCCACGGCGACCAGGATCAGCCAGGCGTCGTACCCGATGGGCCGCACCCACGCCAGGGCGGGCAGCAGGAAGGCCGCGCCGCCGAGGTAGCCGAGCCACGCGGCGCGCCGGGCCGTCGCGCCGCGGGCGGCGAGTGTGAGCAGTGCGACACCGGCCGGGCCGAGGAACCACAGACCGATCGGCGGGAATGAAACATACAGCAGCAGACCGCCCGCGACGGCGGCCGCCGGCCGCAGCCGGGCACGGCTCGGGGAGGCGCCGGCGACGGCGGGCGCCCGCAGGTCATGGTGCTGCACCGTTGGCTGGGCCACGTGGCCTTCGTTCTCCACTCGCGGATCGTGCGGTGACCAACGAACGCTACCGTCCGCACGCGCGGGCTCCAACCGCCCGCGTGGCGCGGCGCGCCGGAGCCCCCTGCCCCGGGGGCGCGGCGGTCACGCATGGTGATCCCTGGATCTCCCCCGGTGCCTGGGGGGCCAGGGATCACGCCGCGAGGTGCGGCACGGGACGGGAAGAGGGCCCGGACGACCCTTCGGACCGGATCCGTCCCGTCGGCGGCGAGCGCGGAATTCCGTTGTCTACTGGGTATCCGGGCCCTTCCCGGGTCCAACCCCCCATCCGGCTGGGGTGCCCCGACTCGACGGACCGACGGCGCTGCGACTGGCTGAGCGATCGGAGCCGTGCCCCGTCATGCCGCAGAACCCGACGATGTCTGTAGACGGCCAACCGGCAGTCCCGTGCTGGACTGTCCAGCAAATTACCGACCTCAGCTCAGATGTCAACCGTGTCCCGATCAGCGAGAACACCAAGTTTTCGCAGCTAGACAAGGGAGACGTGAGTGCCGTCAATGCCGTCATGTGGACCGATGTCCCCCGGGGCACGACGGCACCGAACCGGCCGGTCGCTCGCTCGGTTCAGCCGCCCGGCCGGCCCGCGGGAAGCCCTGCGCAGCGCGACAGCACGGCCGGAAGCTCGCCGGTGTGCACGATGCCGAGTGCCCCGGTCGCCCGGGTCAGCGCCACGTAAAGGTCCCCGGCGCCGCGGGGCGAACCGGCGAGGATCTCGGCCGGCTCCGCCACGATCACGGTGTCGAACTCCAGGCCCTTGGCCTCGGTGACGGTCAGCACCGCGACCGGGGCCTCCAGCGCGGACGCGCCCGGCCCGGCCACCGCGCCGGCCACCGCGCCGGGCACCGCGGCGGTGATCGCCGCGCCGAGCCGCTCCGCGTGCGCGGCCGGCACGATCACGGCGAGCCGCCCGCCGGGCACGACCTGCCCGGCCACCACCCCGGCCAGCTCGTCCGGCCCTGGGACGCGCCGCGACCAGGGCCGCACGCCGGTCTCGCGCACCGACGCGGGGGCCTTCAGGGACGGCCCGACCAGGGTGAGCGCGTCGGCGGCGACCGCCATCAGCTCGGCGGGGGTGCGGTAGTTGACGGTGAGGGTCTCCACCCGCCACCGCCCGGCGGCGTGCGGGTCGAGCATCTCGGCCCAGGACGCGGCCCCGGCGGCGGTACCGGTCTGGGCGATGTCGCCGACCACGGTCATCGACCGGTTGGGGCTGCGGCGCATCAGCATGCGCCAGGCCATCGCCGACAGCTCCTGCGCCTCGTCCACGATGACGTGCCCGTACGCCCAGGTGCGGTCGGCGGCGGCCCGCTCGGCGGTGGTCAGGTGCTCGCCGTCGCCGCGGTGCCGGGCGGCGAGGCGCTCGGCGTCCACCATGCCGGCCATGCCGGTCAGCTCCAGCACCTCGCGGGCGTAGGCGATCTCCGACAGCCGCTCGGCCTCCTCGGCGCGGCGGGCGGCGGCCAGGTCCTCCTCGGCCTGCAGCGCGGCGGCGCGCAGCACGGCGGGGTCGATGTCGCCGAGCAGCTCGGCGGCCTCGTCCAGCAGCGGCACGTCCGCCTCGGTCCAGTGGCCCGCGGCGTCGCGCGGCGGCTCGCGGAACAGGATCTCCCGCTCCTCCGGCCGCAGCCCCGCGTACGCCATGCGCTCGGTGGAGGCGAACAGGCCGATCAGCAGCCGCTGCGGGGTGAGGTAGGGCCACAGGCGGTTCAGCGCGCTCTTGACCGCGGGCTCGGTGCGCAGCTCCTCGCGCAGGTCGGCGAGCTCCTCCTCGTCCAGCAGGCCGCGGCCGAGCTGCTTGGCGGACTGTTTGGCCAGGGTGGACAGGATGTGGCGGACGAACGCCGCGCGGGCCTGGTTGTGCGGGCGGCGGCCCCGGGAGGCGCGGGAGGCGGCGGCCTCCAGGGTGCGCGGGTCCAGGCGCAGGGTGTGGTCGCCGAGGTCGATGTCGATCGGCCGGCGCGGCATGCGCTGGCGCTCGCGCACCGCCCTGGCGATCACGTCGGCCATGCGGGCCGAGCCCTTCAGCACGGCCGCCTCGGCGCTCTCGCGGGCGCGGGCGGTCACGCCGGGGTACAGGTCGGCGACGGTGGACAGCAGCACGTCGGTCTCGCCCAGCGAGGGCAGCACCTGCTCGATGTAGCGCAGGAACGTGGGGTTCGGGCCGAGGATGAGGATGCCGCGGCGGGCCAGCCGCTCGCGGTGGGTGTACAGCAGGTACGCGGCGCGGTGCAGCGCCACCACGGTCTTGCCGGTGCCGGGGCCGCCCTGCACGACCAGCACGCCGTTCAGGTCGCCCCGGATGATGCGGTCCTGCTCGGCCTGGATGGTGGCCACGATGTCGCGCATGCGCCCGGTGCGCTTCTCGCCGAGCGCGGCCAGCAGGGCGGCCTCGCCGTTGAGGGTGGCGCGGTCGGCGTCGGTGAGCCGGTCCAGGTCGAACAGGTCGTCGTCCACGCCGAGGACACGGCGGCCGCGGGTGCGCAGGTGGCGGCGGCGGGTGACCCCCATCGGGCTGGCGGGGGTGGCCCGGTAGAACGGCTGGGCGACCGGGGCGCGCCAGTCGATGAGCAGGCGGGCCTGGTCGTCGTCGGCCATGCCGATGCGCCCGATGTACAGCGGTTTCTCGCCGGCGAGGTCCAGCCGCCCGAAGCACAGGCCGTTCTCCACCGCCCACAGCCGCGACAACCGCTCGGCGTACATCCCGGCGAACGAGTCGCGCTCGGAGCGGTTCTGGTGGGTGCCGCCGCCGCCCTGGGCCAGCACGCCGTCGAGCTGCGCGCGGGTGCGCTCACGCAGCAGGTCGAGCCGCTGGTACAGGCGGGTGAGGTACCGCTGCTCCTTGACGAGCTCGAGTTGACGGGCAGGCGGGGCCTCGTTATTATTGGTAGTAATGGGACGCTCCGGGCTTATTTTTCAAATGTAATCATCTGTGACACATGTGGTGAGAGCCCACAGAATAACAGATCGGGCCCCTGATCCTCTTGCCGTGCGCCGCCCCCCGAGGCGGCGTTTTCGCATTTTACGGCCCTCGTCTAGCGGGCATCACGGACGAGCAGGGCGATCTGCACACGGTTGGCCAGCCCCAGTTTGGTGAGCGAACGGCTGACGTGCGCCTTGACCGTGGTCTCGCTCATGGCCAGCTCGCGGGCGATCTCGGCGTTGGACAACCCGCGCGCCACGGCCCGCACGACCTGCCGTTCGCGGCCGGTGAGCACGGCCAGGCGCGCCCGCGCGGCCCGTGCGTCCGTGGCCTCCTCCCGCCCGGCGAAGGCGTCGATCAGCCGCCTGGTCACCGCGGGCGACAACATGGCGCCGCCGCCGGCCACCGCGCGGACGGCGGCGATCAGATCGCGGGGAGCGGTGTCCTTCAGCAGGAATCCCGCGGCCCCGGCGCGCAGGGCGGCGTGGACGTACTCGTCGCGGTCGAAGGTGGTGAGCATGACCACCCTGGGCGGCGCGGGGCCGCGGTTGATCTCCGTGAGCGCGGCCATCCCGTCCATGCCGGGCATCCGCACGTCCATCAGCATCACCTGCGGGTGGAGACGGCCGGCCACGTCCACCGCCTCGGTCCCGCTCGCGGCCTCGGCGACCACCTCGATGTCGCCGGCGGCCTCAAGGATCATGCGCAGGCCCGTGCGCACCAGCGCCTCGTCGTCGGCGACCGCCACCCGGATCACGTGCACAGCCTCGCACGGACCACGAACCCGCCGTCCGGCTCCGGGCCGGCGGCGAACTCGCCGCCGAGCAGCTCCACCCGCTCGCGCAGCCCGATGAGGCCGGTCCCGCCGCCGGGGACGGCGGGCGGCGCGCACCCCGGCGCGGCGTTCCGCACGGTGACCTCCAGCGCCCCGGGGAGGTGACGCAGCACCACCGTGGTCGCGGCCGGTCCCGCGTGCTTGTGGACGTTGGTGAGGGCCTCCTGGACGACCCGGTACACGGTGTGCTGCACCATGACGGGCGGGGCGCCGGCCGTGCCCTCGTCACGCCGCTCCACAGGGACGCCCGCCGAGCGGGAGTGATCGAGCAGCCGGTCGAGGTCGGCGAGCAGCGGCTGGGGGTGGAAGGCGTCCCCGTCGTCCTGGCCGAGCACCCCGAGGACGGCCCGGAGCTCGGCGAGCGCCTCCTTGCCCGTCGCACGGATCAGCTCGGCCTCGGCCGCGGTCCTCTCGTCGGGGGCGTTGATCTCCAGCGCCCCGGCCCGCAGCACCACCAGTGAGATCCGGTGCGCCACCACGTCGTGCATGTCCCGCGCGATACGGGCGCGTTCCTGCGCGCGGACCCGCCCGGCACGGGCCTCCTGCTCCCGCTCCACCCGTTCGGCGCGTTCCCGCAGCGCGGCCATCGCCTGGCGCCGGGCCGTCACCCACAGGCCGGCGGCGAGCGGCAGGCCGACGAACAAGGGGACGGCACCAAGAGAGGAGGAGATCTCCGCCCCCGGCCTCGGCACCACCGCCGTCAGGGCGGCCACCGCCGCGTACGCGGCCACGTGGCGGGACCGCCGGCACGCGACCGCCGCGACGTATGACGCGAGCGACAGCAGGAAACCCGGCGACCAGACCAGCGCGTCGGCGACCGCGACGAGCAGCAGCGGCCACGGGCGGCGCGGCACGGCCCACGCCGCCGCGGCCGCCACGGGCGCGATCACGGCGGCCCGCACGACGAAGGGCACCGCGAGCGGCTCCAGGACAGGAGAGCCGTGGGGCGGCAGCAGGACGGCGCACAGGGCCGCGGCGGGCAGCACCGCCGCCCGCAGCCTGCTCACCTGCACCCTGGAGGACATCTCACCAGCTCAGCAGGCGCGACGACCCGCCGCGCGGCTCGGGCGCCGTGCCACGCAGCAGCCGTACGCCGAGCGGCACCAGGGCCAGGCACAGACCGGCGGCCCAGACGACGTCGCTCACCTCCGCGGCCTTGAGCACCCCTCCCCACAGCGCGCCCGCCATGACCAGCGCCACGCAGCGGGCCAGGCCGAACGTCCCCGACCGGAACGCCCCGATCGCCAGGAGCACCATGCCCGGATACTGGCACGCCGACGCCGTGACCGGCACCCGCCAGGGCCCGTAGGAGATGTCCGCGTACGACGACAGCACGAAGTCCACCGCACGCCGCAGCCCCTGCGCCTCGGCCAGGTCGAACGCGGCCTGCTCGACGCCGGCGTGGTACAGCCGCGCGAAGAGTGCGATGACGAGCAGCGTGCCGCCCCACGCCGCGAGCCGCGGGCACCGGAGCGCGACCGTCCGCGCCAGGGTGACGAACGCGGGGCACAGCAGCAGCGCCCCGGCGGCGAAACACGCGTACCCTGCGGTCACCGTGCCGGGGTTCTCCACGTACGCGGCGACCTGCGAGTGGACGGCGAACGGCTGCCTGCCGAACCACTCCAGCTCCGCGGGGGTGAACCCCGCCGAGCGCAGCCCGAGGTACCGCAGCAGCAACCCGGCCGCCCAGAGCAGCGGCCCCAGCACCAGCGCCGCGCCGCCGATCCCCCGGCCCGGGAACCAGCCCTCACGGGGCGCCGCGACGGGCGCCTCCCCGCCGGTCACATCCTTGTGCGTCATGGCCACCACCCTGGGCCGCGGGGCCGCGCCGGCACATCCGCCGATCAGGCACGCGGGGCGTCTCTTTGGTACTAGGACCCCGCCCGCGCGTCCCACGGCGCGAGGCGGTACGGTGCGCATTCGGGGTTAGGAAACCTTCCTAACCAACGGGAGCGGGCAGGGAGGCGCGGGACGATGACCACGAGCGCGGTGCCGGGAACGCCCAGCCTGCTGCGGGTCATCAACGACCGGGCGGCGTTGTGGCTGCTGCTGGAGCGGGGGCCGCTGACGCGGCCCGAGCTCGGGACGCTCACCGGGCTGTCCAAGCCGACGGCCTCGCAGTTGCTGACGCGGCTGCGCGAGGCGGGGCTGGTGGTGCCGGACGGGATGCGCGAAGGGCTGCCGGGGCGCACCGCCGAGCTGTACCGGATCAACCCCGCCGCGGCGCACGTGGCCGCGCTGGACGTCACGCCGGCACGGATCGCGGCGGCCGTCGCGGACGTCACCGGGCGCGTGCTCGGCGAGTTCCGCCTGCCCACGCCGGGGCGGGCCGCGGGGGACGTGGCGGGCCGGGTGCGGGCCGCGGTCGCCGGTGCCTGCGCGGCGGCGGGTGTGGCGGCGTCCGCGCCGCGGCGCGTCGTCATCGGCGTCCAGGGGGCGATCGACCCGGCCACCGGGCGGCTCGGGTACGCCGCGCACATGCCGGGCTGGCACATCCCGGGGCTGGTCGCGGCGCTCGGCGACGCGCTCGGCGTGCCCGTGGAGGTGGAGAACGACGTCAACCTGGTCGCCCTGGCCGAACGGTCCCACGGCGCGGCCCGGGGGCACCAGGACTTCGCGCTGCTGTGGGCCGGCGACGGGATCGGGGCGGCGCTGGTGCTCGGCGGGCGGCTGCACCGGGGCGCCACCGGAGGCGCCGGCGAGGTGGGCTACATGCCCATCGCGGGCGCCCCCACCGCGCGGGACACCGGCAAACGCGGCGACCACGGCTTCCAGTCGCTGGCCGGCGGGCCCGCCGTGCTCAGGCTGCTGCGCTCCCACGGGCTGCGCGGCACCGACCCCGCCCGCGCCGTGGCGGCCGCCGTGCGCGACGCCGCGAGCGGAGGCCCGCGCGCCGGCCGGGCCGAGGCGGCGCTCGGCGAGCTGGCGGCGCGCCTCGCCACCGGGCTGGCGCCCGTCGTCGCGGTGGCCGACCCGGGCCTGGTGGTGCTGACCGGCGCCACCCTGCTGGCCGGCGGCACCACCCTCGCCGCGCTCGTCGAACGCGAGCTGCACGCGCTGACACTTCCCCGCCCGCCGGTGCGCCTGTCCGCCGTCGACGGCGACCCGGTGCTCACCGGCGCCCTCGGCCTGGCCCTCGCCGCCACCCGCGACGAGCTCTTCGGCGCCGTACCGGGCCCCGCGGCATCCCCCTCCCCCGGCGCCTGAGATCACCGCGACACCCCACCGAAGGGAAGAACGCCCCATGAAACTGGCCGTGGTCGGCGGTGGCTCGACCTACACGCCCGAGCTGATCGACGGGTTCGCCCGCCTGCGGCACGAGCTGCCGCTGACGGAGATCACGCTGATCGACCCCGACGAGCGGCGGCTGGCGCTGGTGTCGGCGATGTCCGCCCGCATGCTGGCCCGGGCCGGCCACCCGGCCGCCGTACGCACCGCCACCACCGTCGAGGACGGCGCGGCGGGCGCGGCCGCCGTGCTGCTGCAACTGCGCGTCGGCGGGCAGGCCGCGCGCGGGGTGGACGAGACGCTGCCCCTGGAATGCGGCTGCGTCGGGCAGGAGACCACGGGGGCGGGCGGGCTGGCCAAGGCGCTGCGCACCGTGCCGGTGGTGCTGGACATCGCCGAACGGGTCGCCAAGGCCGCGCCGGACGCCTGGATCGTCGACTTCACCAACCCCGTCGGCATCGTCACCCGGGCGCTGCTCGGCGCCGGGCACCGGGCCATCGGGCTGTGCAACGTGGCGATCGGCTTCCAGCGGCGCTTCGCCGCCGCGCTCGGCGTGGACCCCGGGCGGATCTCCCTCGGGCACGTCGGCCTCAACCACCTGACCTGGGAACGCGCGGTGTACCTGGACGGGACCGACGTGCTGCCGCGGCTGCTCGCCGAGCACGGCGAGGACATCGCCCGCGACGTCGGGCTGCCCGCGAAGCTCATCCGCCGCCTCGGCGTCGTGCCGTCCTACTATCTGCGCTACTTCTACGAGCACGACGCTGTGGTCGCCGAGCAGCGGGTCACCCCCTCGCGCGCCGGGCAGGTGGCCGCGCTGGAGGAGTCGCTGCTCGCCATGTACGCCGACCCGGCGGTGGACACCAAGCCCGAGCTGCTGGAGCGGCGCGGCGGCGCGTTCTACTCCGAGGCCGCGGTGGCGCTCATCGCGTCCCTCGTCGGCGACCGGGGCGACACGCAGGTGGTGAATCTGCGCAACGACGGCACCCTGCCGTTCCTGCCCGACGACGCGGTCATCGAGGTGCCCGCCCGTGTCGGCGCCGCCGGGGCCGCGGCCCTGCCGGTCGCGCCGGTGCCGCCGCTGTACGCCGGGCTCATCGCGCACGTCACCGCGTACGAGGACCTGGCGCTGGAGGCCGCGGTGCGCGGCGGGACGGACCGGGTGGCCGACGCGCTGCTTGCGCACCCGCTGATCGGGCAGGCGTCGGTGTCGGCGGAGCTGGCCAGACGGCTCATCGAGGCCAACCGGCCGTTCCTGCCGTGGGCGGAGACCGGGCGATGACGGCGCCGCACGCGACGGACGGCGGCGGCACGACGGAGGACCGGCGATGACGGCGCTGCTCGCGGTGGACGGCGGCAACAGCAAGACGGCGGTGGCGCTGGTCGCAGAGGACGGCACCGTGCTGGCCACCGGGGTCGGCGGCGGCTTCCGGCCGCAGAGCGAAGGCGTGCCCGCCGCCATCGACGTGCTGCTCGACGCGGTGCGGCGGGCGCTCGGCCCGGACGCCCGGCCGCCGTTCGCCGATCACGTCGCGGCCTACGTCGCCGGGGCCGACCTGCCGGTGGAGGAGGACGCGCTGCGCGCCGAGATCCTCGCCCGCGGGTACGGCCGCACGGCGGTGGTGGGCAACGACACCTTCGCCCTGATGCGCGCCGGGACCAGCCGCCCGTACGGCGCCGCCGTGGTCTGCGGGGCCGGGATCAACGCGGTGGCGGTCGCCCCCGACGGCCGCACGGCGCGGTTCCCCGCCCTCGGGCGGGTCAGCGGCGACTGGGGCGGCGGGCTCGGCCTCGGCGAGGAGGTGCTGTGGCACGCGGTGCGCGCCGAGGACGGCCGCGGGCCAGGCACCGCGCTGCTCGGCGTGGTGCGGGAGGTGTTCGGCACCCGCACCGCCGAGGAGGTCGTGCTCGGGCTGCACTTCCGCTCGCTGGCGTACGGGCGTCTCAACGACCTGGTACCGCCGCTGCTGGCCGCCGCCGCGTCCGGTGACGCGATCGCGCGGGAGCTGGTGGAACGGCAGGCCGAGGAGGTCGCGCTGATGGGCGTGACCGCGCTGCGGCGCCTCGGCATGCTGGACACCCCCTGCGAGGTGGTGCTGGGCGGCGGCGTGCTGACCGCGCGCGACCCGCTGCTGGACGGTCTGGTGGCCCGCCGGTACGCCGAGCGGGCACCGCGCGCCACACTGGTGGTGTCCGCCCACCCGCCGGTCGCGGGCGCCGCGCTGCTCGGACTGGAGCAACTGCGGCGCTCGGGGTCTGGTGGTGCGGACGAGGCGGAGGCACGGGTGCGGGCCGCGTTCGCCGCCGCTCTCCCGGGGTGAGCCGCTCCCCCGCGGTGTGCCGGCGACGGGGGCGTCAGGGCTGGTCGGCGTTCAGGTCCGGGGTGCGGTGCTCGAAAGGGGTGCTCAGGACGATGGTGGTGCGGGTGGAGACGTTGGCCGCGGCGCGGATCTGCTGGAGCAGGTGCTCCAGGGCGATCGGCGACTCCACGCGGACCTTGAGGATGTAGCTCTCGTCGCCCGCCACGCTGTGGCAGGCCTCCACCGCCGTGAGGTACTGGAGGCGCTCGGGGGCGTCGTCCGCCGCGGAGGGGTCGATCGGCTTGATCGACACGAAGGCGGTGAGCGGGAGGCCGATCGCGTCGTGGTCGATGAGGGCCGCGTAGCCGCGGATGACGCCACGCTTCTCCAGCCGCCGCACCCGCTGGTGGACGGCGGACACCGACAGGCCCGTCTCCTTGGCCAGGTCGGTGAAGCTCATGCGCCCGTCCGCCGCCAGCAGCGTCACGATTCGGCGATCGATCTCCTCCACCTCGTCAACGGTAGCGGCCCATCGGTCACTTCCGGGCGGCAAGTGGTCACGGCATGGTCCCAACCGTCCCGGCCCGTCCCGGTGAGCCGGGGACGGAACGCTTGCGGCGTCCCGTCCCCGGGCACGACCGGCTAGCGGGTGACGCGGACGTCGTCGACGCCGGCCTCCACCAGGCTCGCGGTCGAGGCGTCGGCGACGTCGATCACCACCCGGACGGTCTGGCCGGCCAGGGAGCTGATGTCGGCCGAGGAGGAGCTCCAGGAGCCGTCGCGGTTGGCGGCGGCGCCCGCCTGGTTCAGCACGACGACGGTGCTCGTGCCGACGACGCGGACCCGCAGGTAGTCGGCGCTGGAGGAGTTGCTGCCGTGGGCCAGGTACCACGACAGGGAGAGCCGCAGCGGGGAGCCCGACGGCAGCGTGATCGCCGGGGACTGGATGCTGGTGACGCCGCCGTCCACGTCATGGTCACCGGCGGAGGCCCCGGCGAGGCGCCCGGTCACCAGGTCGTTGGTGCCGCTGACGGTGGTGCCGAGCTGCTTGGTGCCGCTGGAGCTGGTGGCCTCGGGGTCGCCGCGCTCCCACTGGCCGGTGGTCGCGGTGTCGGTGCCGGAGGGGTTGACCGTCCAGCCGTTGGCGGCCTCGAAGGTGTCCTGCCACACCACGACGGGCGGGGGCGTGGCGGCGACGGTCCACACCGCGTAGGCGATGGCGTCGGCGTTGCGGTTCAGCGCGGTGTCGTTGATGTTGGACGTGGTGTCGCACGCCCGGTGGTAGCACTGGTCGAACGCCTGCCCGGCGGTGCCGCCCCACAACGTGGCCTGCGCGCTGGACTTGACGCCCTCGGCGCCGGTGAACGTGCCGCCGGCCGGGATGCCGCGGGAGATGAACGGCCCGTAGTCGGACCGGCCGTCGAAGTCGGTGCCGCGGGTGGGCACGCCGATGGAGGCGAAGTAGTCCGCCAGCACCCGCTCCAGCTCGGCCGACCCGGCCGGGCCGGGGCCCGAGCCCACGCCGTCGGAGTTGTCGCCGTCGTAGAGGAAGTACCCGGGGTTGGGCGAGCCCACCATGTCGAAGTTGTAGTACCCCTTGATCTTGGCCTGCTCGGTGGCCGGCAGGTTGTTCACGTAGTACGTCGAGCCGCGCAGCCCGAGCTCCTCGGCGCCCCACCAGGCGAACCGCAGGTGCTTGGTCGGCGCCAGCGCCTGGCGCGACACCTCCAGGGCCGTCTCCAGGATCGCGGCGCTGCCCGAGCCGTTGTCGTTGATGCCGGGGCCCGCGGTCACGCTGTCCAGGTGCGCCCCCACCATGAGGATGTCGTTGGGGTCGCCGCCCGGCCAGTCCGCGATGACGTTGTAGCCGGTGGCGCCGTTGTAGGTGAACGACTGCAGCGTGGTGGTGTACCCGGCGGCGTCCAGCAGGCCCTTGACGTAGTTGGCCGAGGCCAGGTAGCCGGGGCGTCCGTGCGCGCGGTTGCCGCCGTTGGCGTTCGCGATGTTCTGCAACTGGGTCAGGTGCGCCTTGACGTTGGCCAGCGGGATGTCCGGTGCCGCGAACGCGGCGGCGGGGGCCGCCGTACCCGGCACGACGGCCACCAGGGCCAGCGCCAGCGCCGAGACGAGCGTGGTCAGACGTGATCTCATGCCAGTCCTCTGGGGTGGGGAGGGGGTGACGCCGCGAGGACGCCCAGGGTGGGGACGCCTCCGGCGGGACAGGGACGTACGGGACGGGACCCGTTCACCGCCCGGGACCGCCGGACGGGAGCAGGAGGGCGCCGCGACGGCGGCCCGGTCACGTGATCGGTTTCCGCGCCGCTACGCCTCCACAGTGCTCAGCGGGGGTCCGCCGTACCCCGACTCATCTTGTAAGGAACTTAACCCGACATATGTCACTCGCCTAGACCCACTTCCCGCCCGGGACACGCGACGGCCGCCGCCTCCCTGGTGAGGGGGGCGGCGGCCCGGGGTGGTGCTCAGGAGGCCAGGGTGTCGACCGAGACCTGCCAGAGCAGGGCGGCGGCCTCGGGGTCGAGGGCGTAGGCGGCGACGCCGCGGCGGGTGCCGGGCTCGTGGGGGACGGCCTCCTCGCAGTCCTCGAAGTACCGGCCGCCGACGCCGTCGAGCAGGGGCGAGGTGGCGACGAGGACGGAGGTGGCGGCGCCCTGCTCGGGGGTCTTCCACGAGAAGCTGCCAGGGGTGGCGCCGCGCACCCGGTCGAGCTCCTCGTCGGTGACGTGACGCTGGAGCCGGGTGCGGATGCCGCCGGGGTGCAGGGCGTTGACGGTGACGCCGTCGCCCGCCCAGCGCCGGGTGGCCTCCACGGCGAACAGCACGTTGGCCGCCTTGGACTGGCCGTACGCGAGCCACGGCTCGTAGGTCCGCTCGCGGAAGTGGATGTCGTCGAACACCACCGGGGAGCGCAGGTGGGCGGCGGAGCTGACCGACACCACGCGGGCGCCGCCGGCGGCGGCCAGGTGGGGGTGCAGGGCGGTGGTGAGCGCGAAGTGGCCGAGGTGGTTGGTGGCGAACTGCAGCTCGTAGCCCTGCGGGGTGCGTGTCTCGGGGGCGGCCATGATGCCGGCGTTGTTCACCAGGATGTGCAGCGGGCCGTCCCAGGCGGCGGCGAACGCCGCGACGGACGCCTGGTCGGCGAGGTCGAGCGGCGCGACCAGGACCTGCTTGTTGCCGGTGGCCGCGACGATGTCGTCGGCGGCGCGCTCCCCCGCCCGGGGGTCGCGCACGGCGAGCGTCACCTCGGCGCCGGCCCCGGCGAGGGCGCGGGCCGTCTCGACGCCGATGCCGGACGAGCCGCCGGTGACGACGGCCCTGCGGCCGGTGAGGTCGACGCCGTCCACGACCTCGGCGGCGGTGGACTGCGCGGTGAACGGAGTGGTGATTCGAGCGGTCACGATCTTTCCCGTCTATCTCGGCATGCGAACGCGGAGGGCGACCGGTAAGATTAAGCGGAGGATCCTCCGGATGCCTTTCCACATTAAACGGAGTTTCCTCCGTTTAGCAAGTCGCGTCTCCCCCGACCCGAAGGAGGGCCCCATGGCGGCCACCGGCTCCCGACCGCTGCGCGCCGACGCCCGGCGCAACCGCGATCGGCTCCTGGACGCCGCCGTCCGGGCGTTCTCCCAGGAGGGGTCGGGGGTGACGCTGGACGCCATCGCCAAGGACGCGGGTGTGGGCATCGGCACGCTCTACCGCCACTTCCCCACCCGCGAGGCCCTCATCGAGGCCGCCTACCGCAACGAGCTGGCCCGGCTGTGCGACTCGGTGCCCGAACTGCTGCGCACCCTGCCCGCCGACAAGGCCACCCGCACGTGGATGGACCACTTCGTGGACTACATGGCGACCAAACGCGGCATGGCCGGCGCCCTGCGCGCCGTCATCGCCTCCGGCGGCAACCCCTACGCCCAGAGCCGCGACCGCCTGCTCACCGCCATCGGCGCCCTCCTGCAGGCCGGCGCCGCCGACGCCACCATGCGCTCCGACGTCGACCCCGCCGACGTCCTGGTCGGCCTCAGCGGCGTCACCCTCACCACCGGCGACCTCGACAAACGCGACCAGGCCGGCCGCCTGCTCGACCTGCTCATGGACGGCCTCCGCTACCGCGGCGCGCCGGGCTGACCGGTCACCCCCGTCACGGCCCCGGCCCGCCGGGCCGGCGGTGCCCTCTGGCCATCCCCGGGGGCACGGCGTCACCGCCCCCCTCCAGCCGTTCCACCCGGGCCGCGAGCTCCTCGACCCGCGCGGTGAGCACCGAGATGAGCGCCTGCTGCCGCCGGACGTCGCCGAGCGCGTCCGACGCGGAGGCGCCCTCCCGCCGCCGGTCGAAGGGGGGGCCGCCGGACGCCGGCCCGTCCTCCCCGATCAGGTGCTGCACCATGGCGGGGGTCACCGGCTCGTCCCGCCGCACCGCGCGCTCGTACGCCCGGTGGCACAGCCTGATGAACCACCGCGGGTTGCCCCCGGTCATCTCCACCAGGTGGCCGACACCCGGCCCGGTGAACGGCCCGAGGCCGCCGAACGCCATCCGCAGGTACTCCTCGGCGTGCCGCGCGGTGAACGCGCTCGGGCGGACCACCGCGCCCAGCCGTTCGGCGACCTGCGCGGGCAGCAGGCGGAACGCGGCCGGCCTGCCGGTCAGCACCAGCAGCGAACCGGTGGAGATGTAGGCCTCCATCAGCCGCCCGAGCGCGTGGGCCTTGCCCGGCACGGACTCGGGCGGCCCGGCGAGCAGGCCGTCGAACTCGTCGACGAACAGGGCGAACGGACGCTCCTGGGCCGCGAACACCATGGTGAGGGCCCGCAGCGCCTCCACCGCGGCGGCCTCGGTGTCCACGGCGTGCGCCACGCCCCGGTCCACCAGGGCGGCGGCGGGCGGTCCGCCGCGCAGCCAGTCCCACACCAGATCGGTGAACTCCGGCCGTTGGATCAGCGCGAAAGCCGTGCCGTGCACGGGGTCCCCCGTCGCCGCCGTCAGCCTCACGCGCAACTCCTCAAGCAGGCCGGTCCGCATGAGCCCGTAGCGGCGCACCACGCCCTGCGGGCTGAGTCGTCCCTCACGCAGGCCCGCCACGATGTCGGCCGCGGCGGGCGACCCGGCCAGCGAGTCCGCGACGACGCCGGCGTAGAAACGCTGCACACACCCGCTCAGCGCCCAGCGGTCCACCTGGCCGGCGAACTGCCGGTACACCTCCAGGAAGGAGTTCCCCACCCGGTCCACGCACACCGGGCGCACCGCCGGGCCGCCCTCCAGCAGGCGATGGCACAGCACCATCGCCAGGTGCGTCTTGCCGGTGCCGTTCTCACCGACCACCGCGAGGACGTTGCCCGCGCCGGGAAAGGCGCGGCCGTCCGGCGCGAGGGAGCGCAGGAACGCGTCCGCGTTGTCCAGCACGGTGTCGCACGCCGGGGTGGTGACGCTCAGGCGGAGGGGGGCGTGCGGGGACAACATCTCGACGGCGACGAGCGGGAACGGGTTGCGCCCGTGCGGCGGGGACGCGCCGGCCGGGGTCATCGCGTGAGGTCCTTCGCGTTCCAGTACTCCAGGAAGTCGCGGTAGGTGACGGTCGTCCGGGACTCCGCTATCGCCCGGTCGAACATCTCGTGCAGCAACATCTGCACCTGCCGGACGGTGGCGAGATGGGGTGCGGTGCGCACCACGGCCTCCATCGCCTCGTCGCTGATCTCCGGGACGGTTCCCGGCGGCCGGCCGCGAAGCCGCTGCTCCACGAAACGCCGGACGTCGTCCGCCCCCAGCCTGCCCATCCGCAGGTGCAGCACCCGTCCCTCGGACGGCGGCGACTCCGCCTCCCGCTCCACCTCCGGATAGGAACTCTCCAGGAACAGCACCACCCCCGGCGTGGCGAGGCGCGCGTACTCACGCAACTCCATCGGCAGCTCGCAGGACGGCAGCAGCACCACGGCGAACCGGCGCTGCTCCAGCACCACGCGGCCGAGCGCACGGTAACCGCTCGGCGGGTCGTCCTCGTGGACGCGCAGCTCCTCCACCCACCGCCGCGGCACCGCGCCCTCCTCGGCGAGGGACGCCACCAGCCTGCGGAACACGAGCCGCACACGGTCCGCCGTGCCGAGCGCCACGGCTTCCGCCTCACGCAGATCGACGGCCGGCGCCTGCCACCCCCGCTCCGCCGCGGCGCGTCCCAGCCAATCGACGCACCGGTCGACCAGCGAGGTCTTCCCGGACCCCGAGTCGCCGGTCACCACCACCAGCCGCCCGCGTCCGGCCGCGGCGTCCGGCGGGGTGAACTCCTCGGTGAACCTGGCGAACCGCGCCGACGCCCCGCCGACATCGACGTACAGCCCGGACTCCTCCGAGCCCTTCCCGGGGAACGGCGACAGGTGGCCGGCGGGATGGTCCCGGCCGCGCAGCGCGAACGGATTGACGCTCATCTGACCACGGCCTCTCTCGGTACCTGCCGCCCACTTCAGGAACACCTGCCGTCACCGGTCCTCGGCACATAGTGTCACAAGCGGTGCCCGACGACCCCTGCGGAGCCGGAACAGCATGACCGAGAACACGCACGGAACCACGCCGGCCGTGGTGGCCTTCGACCCCGAGGGCGAGTACCTGGTCATCGGCCACGGATCCACGGCCGTGCTCTGGAACCCCGCCTCCGGTCGGGTGACGGCGGAACTTCCGGGCCATCAGGGAGTCATCACGGACGTCGCCTGCGGCGGCGGACTGGTGGCGGTCGCCACCGATGCCGGAGAGATCCGCCTGTGGGACGCGGGCGGGGAACCGCGCGAGACGACCGTCCACCCGGCACCCGTCTGGTCCGTCGCCGTCTCCGCCGACGGCGCCGTGGTGGCCGGCGGCGGGGACGACGGCACAGTCCTGCTGCTGGACGCGGACACCCACCATCGGCTCCTGCCCCTGACCGGCCACCAGGGGCCGGTCTGGTCTGTGGCCCTCAGCCCCGACGACACGCTCCTGGCCAGCGGCGGGGACGACATGACGATCAAGTTGCACGGCATCGCCCACGTCGAATCGCAGATCGTGGACCTCCCCCGGCAGCCTGTCGCCGTGTTGTCGGTCGCGTTCTCCCCGGACGGCACGACATTGGCCGCCGGTCTGGCGGACGGGCACATCGTGTTGTCCGGCGCGCGCACCGGGTCGGCGCAGTTGCATCTGACCGGCTACGGCTCGGCCGTCTGGGCGGTGGCCTTCAGTCCCGACCGGCGTCTGCTGGCCAGTGGCGGCGACGACCGTGCCGTCCGGATCTGGGACACCCTCAGCGGCGAGCCGGTCGCGACGCTGACCGGCCACACCGAGCCGGTCAGGTCGCTGGCGTTCGCACCGGACGGCGTCACCCTCGCGAGCGGCGGCGAGGACGTCCGGCTGTGGAACGTCGAGGACGGGCGGCAGATCGGCGTCCTCTCCCCCGCCGTGCTGGCCGGCGCCGCCACACGGTGGCTGCCGGGGTACGACAGCGACCTGCCGAGTGAGGACGACCTGCTCGGGGTGAGGGACGAGGTGATGCCGCTGGCGATGCTGGCCGCGGCGAAGGACCTCAGCCCGCCGCTCGCGGTCGCGCTGGTCGGGGAGTGGGGGATCGGGAAGTCCAGCGCGATGCTGCAGATGAAGAGGTACGTCGCGGAGCTGGCCGAGGGGGCGGCGGCGGACGCGGGAAACAGCGTGTTCGTGTCGAACGTCCGGCAGGTGTGGTTCAACGCGTGGCACTACAGCGACGACCACATCTGGCCCGGCATCGTGGAGCATCTGTTCGCCTGCCTCAGGGAGGGCACGGGGGAGTCGCGCGACGCGGACGCCGGGGAGGAGGCACGGAGCAGGGCGGAGCTGCGGGCGCGGCTGGACGGCTGCGAGGAGCTGGACAAGAAGCTGACTGAACGGCTGGACGCGGTGGACCGCTCCGACGATCCGCCGGGGGTGTTCGCGGCGCTCGGGTCGCCGGTCACGCTGGGCCGCACCCTGTTCACCGGGGCGCGGCAGATCGTGTCCGACGCGCGGCTGAGCTGGCGGCTGCTGCTCGCGTGGGCCGTGCTGGCCGGCGCGGGGTACGCGGCATGGGTGGCGGCGCGGCCGGTGCTGGCGGCGCTGACGCCCGTGGTGGCGGTGCTGCTGGCGCCGGCCCTGGTCGTGTGGAGGCGGCTCGCCGAGTGGCACCGCAGCGGGCTGGGGCTGGCCGGGTGGCACAGGGACATGCTGGAGGAGCGGCGCCGTCAGGTGCGGACGCGGATGGCGCGGCTGCGGGAGGACCTCGTCGTGGCGGACGCGGCCGCGCGGCTGGAGGACCTCCTCGCCGGGGTCGAGGCGGACGGCACGTACCGGCCGTACCGGGGGCTGGTGGGGCAGGTGCACCACGACCTGGCGCGGATCTCGGCGGAGCTGGAAGGCTCGCGGCGGCAGTGGCGCGAAGGCGGGGCGCAGGGGGAACCGCCGCTGGAGCGGATCGTGCTGTACATCGACGACCTGGACCGGTGCCACCCCAAGCTGGTCGTGGAGGTGCTCGCCGCCGTCCACCTGCTGATGGCGCTGCCGCTGTTCGTGGTGGTCGTCGGGGTGGACTCCCAGTGGCTGATCCGGTCGGTGGAGCGGCACCTGGACGAGCTGACGCAGGGCGCGGTGTCCCCGGCCGACTACCTGGACAAGATCTTCCAGATCCCGCTGCGGCTGTCCCCGCCGGCCGGCGAGCAGGCCGCGGCGTACGTGCGCAGGCTCCTCCCGGCCGTCGGGAGCAGGCCGCCGGTCCCCGCCCCGGCCCCCGGGGACCCCGATGTCCCCGAGGTCCCCGGGGGCGAGGGCACGGAGGCGGCGCGGCGTGCCACCGCCCCCGCTCCTCCCTCGGGCGAGGGCCGCGGCGGGGCGCAGCCGGACGATGCCGCCGCCCTGCCGGAGGAGGTCTTCCGCGCGCGGCCCGAGGGCCTGCGCCTGACGGCCAGGGAGACGGCCTCCCTCGCCGCGCTGGCCGCGCTGCTCGGCAACCCGCGCAAGATGAAGAAGCTGGTCAACCTGTACCGCCTCGTCCGCGTGACCGTCCCCCCCGCCGACATCCCCGTTTTCCTGACCGCCCCGTACCACGCGGCCCAGGTCCTGCTGCTCCTGCTGGTCGGCATGCCCGAACAAGCCGGCCCCCTCTACGCACGCCTGCTCGCCGCCGCCCCGCACGAGGACGCCGCGACCGTTCTGGCCCAGGCCGTCGACGACGACCCCGCCCTGGCAGGCGATCCGGGCCACCAGGCCCTGCTGAACTCCCTCACGGCCCTGTTGAAGAACACCTCGGCCCCGGCGAGCCTCGCCGACTACCACCCCTGGTGCACCCGCCTGCGCCGCTACAGCTTCCACGACCAGAACTGAGAACACCCCACGCCCGTCGCACACGACCCGTCAACGGCACCCGCGACGCCGGCACTTCCGGCCGCGGGACCAGGTTCTGCCCCCGCGACGATCTGAGCGAGAGGCTCTCCACATGCCGGACACCCGGCCCGTGTTCCCAGACCGGGTGCCCGACCCGGTGTCTCAGACCGAGTGCCCGACCCGGTGTCTCAGACCGAGTGCCCGACCCGCCCCACACGGGCCCGATGCCGACGGTTCCGCAGGAGCCGCCGGTGTGGTCCGGCACGCGCACCCGCCGGCCCGTTGCCGGACCCGGCGAGTGCTGCGCCTGGGGCGGTTGTTGAGGGCTCCGGGCGCTGGTGGCCAGGAGCCGCCGCGATAGAGAGCTTCGTCACGAGCCCTTTTCCACGCAGAGACTCCGTCAGGAGCCCCCACGACGCGGACGCTCCGTCAGGAGCCCCCACGACGCGGACGCTCCGTCAGGAGCCCCCACGACGCGGACGCTCCGTCAGAAAGCCTCTCGACGCGGATGCTCCGTCAGGAGGCGGCGTCGCGGAGGCGCTTGAGGAGGCCGCGGCGGCGGTCGCCTCTGGGCGGGGCGGTTTCGGCGGGGGATGCCGGGACCTGGCCCCAGCGGGCGCGGAGCATCCATTCGATGGAGGAGTTCAGGCCTGATGTCATATCTTCTCCCTTCTGAGCCCCTGGTCAGGGGCGTCGTGCTCGGGCTGGAGGAAGAGGCCGCGCAGGGCGGCCAACTCGGATCGGTCGCCGATGCCGAGTTTTCGGTAGGTCCGCTGGAGGTGGTTCTCCACGGTGCGGACGGACAGGACGAAGTGGGTGCTGATCTCGCGGCTGGACATGCCGTCGGCGGCCAGGGCGGCGATCTGAAGTTCCCTGCGGGTCAGGTGGGGCCGTTCCAGGGCGGCGAGTACGGGGCTGCGGGCGCCGGTGCCCTCGGCCAGGCGCAGGGCGCGGGCGGCGGCGGCGCAGGCGGCGGCGAGGTCGCCGGAGGCGCGCTGGCGGGCGGCCTCCTCGGCGGCGGCCTCGGCAGCGAGCAGAGGGCTGCCCATGTGCTCCAGGCATTCGGAGCACTCCCCGAGGGCCGCGCCGTCGCCGGCCGCCACGGCGTCGGCGTGGGCGGCGTACAGCCGTACCACGCCGTCCTCGTCCTGTGCGGCGAGGTCGGCGAGCCGGCGGCGCGCCCGTGGCGCGGCCTCGGGGGACGCCTCGGGGACGACGGTGGCGATGCGGGTGGTGTCGTGGAGCGCCAGGGCCTCCAGGGTGGTGGCGCCGGACGCGCGGGCCAGGGTGGCGGCCTGCTCGGCGGTCACGGCGGCGTGCGGGGAGCGGCGGCCGGCGGCGGCCCAGGCGCGGGCCAGCTCGGTCCAGGGCTGCAGGAGCCACAGGGTGCGCTGGGCCAGGTGGTCGGACTCGGCCAGGCACGCGGCGGCGCCGGACGGGTCGCCGGACAGGGCCAGGGCGTGGGCGAGACGGCCGAGCAGGACGGCGCGCAGCCCGCGGTCGCGGCGGTCGCGCGTGATGGCGATGCCCTCGCGGCAGCGGTTCACCTGCTCGCGCGTGTCGCCGCACGCCCCGGCGGCCAGCGCCCGCCCGAGGCAGGCCCAGGCGACGGCGAACTGGCAGCGCCGGGCCACGGCCCGGTCGTAGGCGTCGGCGGCGCGGGCCTCGGCCTCGGCGAACCGCCCGTCAAGCAGGCAGGCGTGCACCGAGGCGAACCCGGTGAACACCTCCATCCACGGCAGCTCGGCCTCCCAGCGCAGGCTCAGTTCCCGCGCCGCGCCCAGCGCCGCGAGAGCGTCCTCCCCCCGCCCGAGGAACGCGAGCGCCACGGCCCGCACGGTCTCGGCGACCGCCCGCGCCCGCGACCCGCGACCCGCCCCCGCGGCGGCCTCCCCCGCCAGCCGGAGCCCTTCGGCGCAGTCCCCGCCGAAGACGGTGAACAACGCCCGCAGCGCCTCCATCTCGGCCCGCCCCTCGCACGAGGCGACCCCGCCCCCCTGCCCGGACACCGGCCGGTGGCCGTCCACACCGAGCAGGCCACCGGACCTCCCCAGCCATGAATCGTCCACACCGGGCAGGTCACCCGGTATCCCCGATGGGGCACCGGCGACGCCGGGTGGTCCACCAGGTCCCCCCGACCGGGCACCGGCACCGGGCGAAACACCAGGCCCCCCAGACCGGGAACCGGCACCGGGCAAACCACCAGGTTCCCCCGACCGGGAGCCGGGGGCGCCGGGTGGCTCGCTGGGGGCGGTGGGCCGGGGAGCGGGGACGTCGCGCAGTGCCGTGCGGATCACGGCGCGGGCCTCGGGGCCGCGGCCGAGGCCGAAGTACAGGTTGAACGCCCGTGCCCCGACGGCCCTCGCCCACTCCTCGTCGCCGCCGTCACGGTCCGCCGCGCGGGGGGTGGTCAGGCGGGAGAGGTGGGACTCGGCCTCGTGGGGGTGGCCGGTGAAGAAGAGGGTGTAGCCGAACGGCTCGGCGGTCTCCTGGGCCAGGCCGGCGGAGACCGCGTGGGCGGCGAGGCGGCGGCTCATGGGCAGGTCGCGGTGGGCCCAGGCGTCCCTGGCGGCGGTGGCCAGCGTCCGGGGTGAGGGCTGGACGCCGTTCTCCAGGCGCCAGGCGACCACGCGGCGGCGGGCCTCGCGGCCCGGGTCGGCGGCCTCCAGGGCGTCGGCGAGTTCCTCGCGGCAGCGGTGGGCGCGCAGCCGGGGGGCGCGGGCGCGCAGGACCTCCCCGTAGAAGGGGTAGGCGAGGCGGGCCAGGCCCGGGTGGTCGATCCGGATGACGCCGCGGGCCTCGACGGTCTCCACGGCGCCGTGGGAGACCAGGCCGGCCAGGATGCCGGTGCCGAGCGGTTCGCCGAAGGCGAGGAGTTCGAGCACGCGGTGGCACTCGGGCGGCAGGCCCTCCAGCCGCTTGCCGACCAGCCCGGCCAGGCGGGCGGTCACCGGCAGGCGTTCCGGGCCGCGCCAGACGCCCTCGCCGGGGGCGAGCGCCCCGGTCTCCAGCATCGCGGTGATCAGCTCGCGCAGCAGGAACGCGTTGCCGCGGGTCGTCTCGTAGGCGCGCTGCACCAGCAGCCCTTCGACGGGGCCGCCGAGCGTGCCCTCCAGCAGCCGGGCGACCTCGTCGCGGGTGAACGGGGGCACCTCGATCCATTCGGCGAGGCCGCCGCTCCACAGGCCGGCGATCGGCTCCGGCACGGCCTCGCCCGCACGGTAGGCGGCGAGGACGAACGCCTCGCGGTGGCGCGCCATCTGGAAGGTGAGCGCCACCGACGCCTCGTCCAGCAGGTGGGCGTCGTCGATGACGATCAGCAGGTCGCGCCCGCCGGCCTGCCCGATCAGCGCGTCGGCCGCCATGCGCAGCACGTTGCCGCTGAACGCGGTGTCCATGAGCGGCGGCGGGAGGTACTGCGCGAACGCCCCGAACGGCACCTCGGCGGTGGCGCGGATGGCGCAGGCGCGGATGACGAACGTGCTCGCGGGCGCGGCGCGGATCACCTCGGTGAGCAGACGGCTCTTGCCGGCCCCGCTCTCGCCGACGAGCGCGGCCCCCGCGAGGTCGGGGTGCGCGACGGCCGCCGCGATGCGGTCCAGCTCGGCCCGCCGGCCGACGAACACCCGGCCGAGCTCGGTGAGCGCCGTCCAGGAGCGCGGGACGAACAGCGACGATCCCCCCTCGCCCCCCGGCCGGGTATGCGGTGGCCGGGCATCGGCGGCGAGACCGCCGGCGGACGGGGCCTGTGAGAGCGACCCGGCCGCCCCTCGGAGGGCACCCGGCGCGGCCCGCGGGGACGAGCCCTCCGGCACACGGCCCGCAGGCGGGGCGGAGGACCCGGCACGTGAGGACCAATCACCCTCTCCGGATGCGTCCGGCACGGCAGACGGGGACCACGAGGGCTCCGGCGGAGCGGAGGGCGCGGCGTGTGCGGGGGGTCGTCCGTCTTCTGGGGCGTCGGGCGGGGGCCACGAGCCTTCGGTCAGATGGTCCGGGGGCGGGGTGGGCGCGGGGCGTCGCGCGGCGGCCGGGCGGCCGTCGCGGGGCCGCGTCCTGAAGGCCTCGACCGTCATCTGAGCACTCCGGTGTCCTCGATATACAGGGTCGAATTCATTTTGTTTCCGCGGGCGCGGAACCACCAGTGCGCCGATCATCAGGGCATTGTGAATTATTCACGTGCCCGCTGTTAAGCCATCACGAGGAGTGCGTGCGGAACCGCACGTCAGACCGGCTCCCTGAGTACGCGGGCAGCCGCCCTTGAGTAGACGGCGCAGGCCAACAGAGCAATGCCGGGCATTACATCCCCATAAATCCGTGCATATCTTTTATTTCGACAGGGCTTTCGCCCTCCGATCGGAACGGAGTCACGTCACAGGGATATCAACCACCTTCACGAGAAAGCGGCTCGATGCGTATTACGAAGAAAACCGCCCCATGGCCCGCGGAAGTCGTGGAGAAGGGCTGGAGCCATGGACGCCTGCCGGCCCCGGCCGACAGCGAATGGAGTGAGTTCGCCAAGCTCTGGGAGGACCTTCCACCGGACCAGTACGTGCGGCGTGAGCACGGCACCACGCGCCGCCGCCGCCTCGGCCAGTTGCTGGCACCGGCCGGATCGGGCCTGGACATGGAGCGCATGGCTCACGGCGTCTTCTACCAGAGCAGCGAGGTCAACTCGGTCTACGGGGGGCAGAAGCGAACGTTCGCCCCGCTGACCGACGCGGCCTATGACAATCCCTGCTTCCGTGCCGCGCTGGAGCACGACCTCGGCCTGATCAGGCGCATCGAGGGCGAGGGAAGCGCCTGGCTGATCACCGTGCACCTGATCCGCATCACGGCCACCGGCACGGACACCTCCGCGCCGGCGCCGGAGGGCCGGCACAACGACGGCCACGACTACGTGATCATGCACCTGATCGGCCGGGAGCGCTGTACGGGCGGCCGCAGCCGCGTGTACCGCAAGGGCAGCGGCCGGCCGGCGCTCGAGCACACGCTCGAACGCCCCATGGAGACTCTCGTGCTCGATGACCGGACCATGGAGCACGAGGTCACCCCGATCACCCCGACGGACTCCACCGTCGCCGTCCGGGACATGATGATCATCGATTTCGAGCGCGCGGAGTCGGACGCGTTCTCGCTCCCCCGCAGCGCCTGACCGTACCGAAGCAATCCAACTGATCCGAAAAGTCAGTAACGCCATTTCCGCCAGCACGCCAAGGAGTTGTTCCCCATGGCAAACGCCACTTTGTCCCCCGCCTGCCTCCAGTGCGAGACCGACATCTCCGTGCCCGCCGAGCTCGAGCTCGGCGACATCCTGGCCTGCCGCGGCTGCGGCCAGGAGCACGAGGTGCTCGACGTGGCGCCGGTCCGCCTGGACCTGGCCCCCGAGATCGAGGAGGACTGGGGTGAGTGAGAGCCCGGCCGACGTGCTGGTCTCGGTCACCATCATGCGCCCCGAGGAGCGGCTGCTCCTGACGGCGCTCCGCGCGGTGGGTGTCACCGCGCGGTCGGTGACCCCGCGCCACACGGCTTCCTTCCTCAACGACGCCTCGCTCGCCCCGCGCCTGGTGCTGCTGCGCAACGTCTCGCACCGGGAACTGGCCGCGATGAGCGACCGGTTCGAGCAGGCGGGCGTCCCCACCCTCAACAACCCGCACGCGGTGCGGCTGTGCCTGTCCAAGGACCTGCAGGCCCTGCGGTTCGCCCGGCACGGCATCACCCACCCCGAGACCCTGATCGCGTTCAGCGCCGACCAGGTGCGCGAGCACATCGACACGCTCGGCGGCGACGCGGTCATCAAGCCCGTCAGCGGTTCGTGGGGCCGCGGCATCGTGCACATCCGCGACGAGGCCGAGTTCGCCGCCTGGGTCGGGGGCCGCGAGTCCCTGGACCCGGCCGAGCGCAACTACCCGGTCATCGTGCAGCAGTACCTGCCGAAGCCCGGCTACAACCTGCGCGTGGTCGTCGTCGGCGACCGGCCGCTGGTCTCCTACCGCCAGGTGAGCGAGGACCTGCGGACCAACACCCGCCTCGGCGGCAAGGTGGAGCCCACCCCGCTGGAGCCGCGCTCCGTCGACCTGTGCGAGCGCGTGGTCGAGGCCTTCGGCCCCGGCTTCTACGGCATCGACCTGGCCGAGGACGCCGGCACCGGCGAGATGTACGTGCTGGAGGTCAACACCAACCCCGAGTTCACCCGCTCGGTGGCGGTGCACGGCGTGGACGTGCCCGGCCACCTGGCCGCGTACGTGCGCTCGGTGCTGGACGGCCGCGGCCGCATCCGTCTCGCGCCGGAGGGGAGGGCGGCATGAGCGACGGCGGCAAGGTCAAGGTCGCGGTGCTCGGTGCCAGCGGCTTCATCGGCGCCGAGCTGATCCGCCTGCTGGCCGCCCATCCCGAGGCCGAGCCGGTGTTCTTCTCCTCGCAGCAGCACGCCGGCCGTCCCCTCGGGCAGATCGTGTCCGGGCTGCGCAACTCCCCGGTCGCGGGGCGCAGGCTGCGCTCCCTGGACGAGCTGACCAAGGTGGACGTGGCGTTCAGCTGCCTGCCGGGCGGGGTGCTGCCCAAGGTGCTTGACGACGTCAGCGCCGAGGCCGACCTGGTGCTCAACGTCGGCGGCGACTTCCGGCTGCACGACCCGGCGGAGATCGCCGAGTACTACCCGGAGTCGGCCGCCGGCTGGCGCCAGCCCATCCCCTACTACGTGCCGGAGTTCTGCCCGAAGCCGACGGAGCCGGTGGTCAACCTGCCCGGCTGCATGGCATCGGCCGCCATATACGCCCTGTACCCGCTGTTCGCCGCCGGCCTGGTGGAGCCACGTGTCGTCGTGGACGCCAAGACCGGCTCGAGCGGCGGCGGCAACGGCGGGGCCGAGCACCCGGCGCTGCGTGACGGCAACGTCCGCGCGCACAAGCTGCACGGCCACCGGCACGCGCCGGAGATCCGCCAGGCCATCGGCGAGTTCACCGGCACCACCCCCGACCTGCAGTTCTCCGCGTACAGCCTGCCGATCGTGCGCGGGGTGTTCGCCTCGGCCTACACCTGGCTCAAGGCGGACGCCGGGGCCACCGAGGTGCGCAAGGCGTACGCCAAGGCGTACGCGGACGCGCGTTTCGTCAGGGTCGCGAACGGCAGGTCGCCGATGGCGCTGCCCATGCTCAAGACCGTCGCCGGGTCCAACACCGCGGAGGTCGGGGCGTCGGTGGAGGGCGGCCGCTGCGTCGCCGTGGCCGCCCTCGACAACCTGCTCAAGGGCGGCGCCGGTCAGGCCGTGCAGGCGATGAACATCGTCTTCGGCTTCGACGAGGCCCTCGGCCTGGCGGAGGTGGGAGCATGGCCGTGACCTACGTCCCTGACGAGCTGAAGGCGGTCAACCCGCACCGCGCCCTGCACGTGGTCAAGCTCGGCAGCGCGACCCTGCGGCACGAGCGCGTGTACGACGAGGTCGCCGAGCTGCGCTCCCGCGGTGCCCGCGTGCTGGTGGTCACCGGCGGCGCGGCCGACATCAAGCTGCACTACGCGCTCATCGGCCGGCCGGTGCGCACCCTGACACTGCGCGGCGGCGACGAGGTGCGCTACTGCCCGCCGGACGAGATCCCCTCCATCGTGGAGGCCTACGAGCAGATCACCCTCCCCCGGATCAGGGACGAGCTGACCAAGCGCGGCCTGTCGGTGTTCACCACCATCGGGGCCGCAGCCACGGGCCGCGGCTGCGGGCTGGTCACCGCCACCCCCAACGGCCCGCTGCGCGCCTTCGAGGACGGCAGGCAGCGGTTCGTGCGCGACCATCGCGCGGGCACCGTGCGGCAGGTCGACGCCGCCCGGCTGGCCGAGCTGCTCGAGGTGTTCGACGTCGTGTGCGTGTCCCCGCCGGTCGCCGCGAGCGACGGCGGGGCGGCGCTCAACGTGGACGCCGACGTGCTCGCCGCCGAGGTGGCGATCGCCCTGGACGCCGACCACCTGCGCCTGGTCACCGGCACGGCGGGGCTGCTCACCGACCCCGCCGACCCCGCGAGCACGCTGCGCGACGCCGCCCTCGGCGAGGCCATGGGCTACGCCGGCGGGCGCATGAAGCAGAAGGTCCGCGCGGCCGAGCTGGCCCTGGCCGGCACGCCCGACGTCGTGATCACCGGCCCGCACACGCTGGACACCGGCTCGGGCACCCGCTTCTGGCGGGCCCCGGCCCCCGCGCCCGACCTCGGGCTGCTGGCCCGCATGGTGGAGCTCGGCTCGGTGTCGGGCGACGAGCGGGACCTGGCCGAGTACCTGGTGCGGTGGTGCGCCGGGCGCGGCGTCGACGCCTGGATCGACCAGGCGGGCAACCTGGTCGCCACCAAGGGCGACGGCCCGCGGCGGCTGCTGATGATCGGCCACATGGACACCGTGCCGCACCGCTGGCCGGTCCGCTGGGAGGGCGAGGCCATCACCGGGCGCGGCTGCGTCGACGCCAAGGGCAGCCTCGCGGTGTTCCTCGAGACGCTCGCCGGGCTGGACGTGCCCGAAGGCGCCGCCGTGCGGGTGATCGGCACCGTCGAGGAGGAACGCTCGGCGGTCGGCGCCCACCACGCGCGCGACCACTACGCCGCGGACGCGGTGATCACCGGTGAACCGAGCGGCGCCGCGGCGCTGACCGTCGGCTACCACGGGGTGTGCAAGACGAAGCTCACCCTGACGCAGCCGACGGCGCACACCGCGGCCAAGGACTCGCGCACCGCGGCAGGCACGATGGCCGACGCGGTCGCGTCGGCCGAGGCCGAGGTGGCGCGGCTCGGCGCCGACACGCTGTTCGCGGTGCTCAGCATCCACGCGGGCAGCCGCGACGGCGTGCAATGGGCCGAGGCCGTGGTCGACGTGCGGGTGCCGCCGTCGATCACGCCGGCCGAGGTCAGCGACGCGATCACCCGGGCCGTACCGGCGCGGGTGAACGCCGAGACCCTGCTGCGCACCCCCGCGGTGGCGACGCCGCGCACCAGCCCGCTGGTGCGGTCGTTCACCCGGGCCCTGCGCGCCGCGACCGGCGGCGCCCCGCGACTGCTCGCCAAGAAGGGCAGCAGCGACATGAACACCCTCGCCACCACCTGGCACGACGTGCCGATGGTGGCCTACGGGCCGGGCGACTCCTCGCTCGACCACACCCCGCACGAGCGCCTGGACGCCCGGGAGTACCGGCTGGCCAGGACCGTGCTCGACGACGCGGTACGCCGCTGGCTGGCCGACGGCTCCCCCGCCGTGGCCGCCGGCGTGACGACGGGAGGCGAGCGGACGTGAACGAGATCGACCTGGCGAACGAGCGGGCGCGGCGCGCCCGGCGCTCGGTGGTCGACATGGCCGCCGGCGCCGTGGGGTGCCACCTCGGCGGCAGCCTGTCGGTGCTGGACATCCTGGTGGCCGCCTACACGGTGGCGGCCGCCAGGCCCGGCACCGAGGTGGTGCTCAGCAAGGGGCACGCCGCCGCGGGGCTGTACGCGGTGCTGCACCAGTTCGGCCTGATCGAGGAGGACCCGGCCCCGCGGTACGGCCTGCCCGGTGAGCCCTACACCGGCCACCCGAGCCAGAAGGTGCCCGGTGTGCGGTTCGCCACCGGCAGCCTCGGGCACGGCGCCGCGTACGCGGCCGGCTGGGCGCTGTCGCGGCGCCTGCTCGGCGAGGCCGGCGGCGCCATCGCCGTCGTCGGCGACGGCGAGCTGCAGGAGGGCCTGATCTGGGAGACCCTGCAGGTCGTCCAGGCCAAGCGCATCACCGGCTTCACCATCGTGGTGGACGTCAACGGCGGCCAGAACGACGGCTACGTGTCCGACATCTCGGCCCTTCCCGACCTGCCCGCGCGGTTCGCCGCGTTCGGGTTCGAGGTGATCGAGACCGACGGGCACGACATCGAGAAGCTGATGACCGCGATCACCCCCGGCGAGCGGCCGCGCGCGGTGCTCGCCACCACGGTCAAGGCCAAGGGCGTGCCGGCCGCCGAGGGCAAGGCGTCCTCGCACTACGTGAAGATCCCCCCGGCGCGTGCCCGGCAGTGGAAGGCGGCGATCGCCTGATGACGTCCGGACGCGAAGCCTACAAGGACGAACTGGCCGCCCTGGCGGAGGGCGACGAGCGCATCATCTGCCTGGAGGCCGACCTGGGCGGCCCCAAGCACCCCTTCGCCGACCGGCACCCCGGCCGTTTCCTCAACCTCGGCATCGCCGAGGGCGCGGCCGTCGACATCGCGGTGGGTCTCGCCTCGGCGGGGCTGCGCCCGTTCCTCAGCACGTTCGCCGCGTTCGGAACGTGGCGGGCGGCCGAGAGCGTCAAGCTCGGGCTCGGCTACATGGGCGCGCCCGTCGTACTGGTCTGCCCGTACGGCGGCGTCTCCGGCGGCTGGTTCGGGCCCACACACCACAGCCTCGAGGACCTGGCGGTGGCCCGCAGCCTTCCCGGCGTGCGGGTCGCCGTCCCGTGCGGCGAGGCGGAGACGAGGGAGGTGATCAGGGCGGCGGCCGCCGCCGACCGGCCGTGCTACGTGCGGCTGGCCAGGAACGAGACCTACGACCCGCCGTTCGCCCCCGCCGGTCACGGCGAGATCGGGTGGGTGACCCCGCCCGGCGACGGCATCACGACCTGCCTGGTGTCGGTCGGCGAGAAGCCCGCGCAGCTCTGCGGGCGTGCGGCCGAGCAGGACCCCGGGCTGGCCCACGCCCACCTGTGCTGGGTGGACGACGAGAGCCTCGCGCTGGTGGCCGGTGAACTGGCCGCCTCCGCGCGCCGGCTGGTGGTGGTGGAGGAGCACCGGGAGGCCGGCGGCGTCGCCTCGGCCCTGGCGCTGCTTCTGCCGACGCACGAGGTCCGCGCGGTCAACGCCGGGCCCTCATGGCCGTCGGAGGGCGGCGGCCATGACGACATCCTGACCGCGCTCGGGCTCACCGTCCCCGCCGTCCTCGCGGCGGCGGGACGGTGAGCCCGGCGCCGACCATCTCGTTTGGGGGATGACTATGACCACTGCCGTACAACCGAACGTCGTCGAGGTGACCCGCCAGACGTTGTCGGACCCGGCCCTGACCCGGCGCACTCCCGGTGAGGAGTTCGCCTGGGCCGTGTCCCGCGACCGCGGGACCGACGACGTCACCGTCCCCATCCAGGGGTACCTGCCCTCGGCGTTCCCGCTGTTCACCACCCGGCCCCGTTACACGGTGCGCCACCTGCTGAAGGTGGCGAGCGTGTCGGACCGGGACACCGCCTACGTGCACGAGGCCATCACCGGCGGCCGCGACACACCCGGCAACACGTACGACAGCACCCCCGAGTCGGCGTTCGGCTCCAGCGTCCGCTCCGCGGAACTGACCGACCTCTACGTCGACGTCGCGGTGCCCGACGGCCTGCTCGACGAGCCGGCCCTGCTCGCGGCGTTCATCGATTTCCGCGTCCTCGTCCGCATGGGCGTCGTGGAGAACGAGTCGCTGCTGCACGGCACCGCCGACGGAAGGATCGAGGGCCTGCTGTCGCTGACCGGTCTGCGCACCGGCCCGTTCGGCGACGACGTGAGCGAGGCGCTGACCATGGGCGCAGCGCGCGTGGAGGACACCGGCGGTTCCTGCGACGGGATCGTCGCCCACCCCGCGCTGTACTGGCAGCTTCTGCGCGACGGCACGCTCGCCAAGCTCAACTCGGTGGGCGTCAAGGTGGCACGCACCCGGATGATGCCGCACGGCAAGGCGCTGCTCGGCGACTTCCGGGCCGCGGTCACCCTGCTCGACCCGAACGTGTCCTCCATCACGCTGCGGCGCAAGGCCGGGCCGAACGGTGAGGACATGGTGCGGGCGCACTCGCGCATGGGGCTCGCCGTGCACCTGCCGCAGCACTTCCTGCTGCTGTCCCGCTGACCGCCCCGACCCTCACCGGGAGGTGCACCACATGACGGAAAGAACGAAGGTCCTCTACATCACCGGCTGGCTGCGCAGCGGGACCACCTTGCTCGGCAACGTGCTGAACGAGCTGCCCGGCGTGGTGCACGCCGGTGAACTGCACTATCTGTGGCGCAACGGCATGCTGCGGTCGGGCACCAACTCGGTGTGCGGCTGCGGCACGCAGGTGCGCGAATGCCCTCTGTGGTCCTCGGTGACCGGCCTCCCCGCGGCCGGCGCCATGGGTGACGCGGGCGACGCGGTGTCGGTGGCCGAGCGCATGGTGGCGGCGCAGCACGCCCACCTGCGCACCCGGCACACCAGGGCCCGGCTCGCCGAGAGCCGGGCCGGCCGGCCCGCGCCGCCCGCGGCGGCCGAGGTCATGGACCGCACGGCGGACCTCTACCGGGCCCTCGCCGCGGGCGGCGGCGAGCGGCTCGTCGTGGACGGCTCCAAGTACCCCGCGGAGGCGGCAGCCCTGATCGGGCGCCGCGACCTCGACGTGCGGGTGCTGCACATGGTGCGCGACCCGCGCGCCGTGGCGCTGTCCCACCTGAGCGTCAAGCAGTACATAGAGATCATGAGCCCGGCGCGCAGCACCGGGTACTGGCTCGGGTTCAACCTGGCCTCCGAGCTGGTGGGCGCCGCCGCGCCGGACCGGTACCTGCGCATCCGGCACGAGGACTTCTCCGCCGACCCCGCCGGGGTGCTGGGGGAGGTCCTCGCGTTCGCCGGGCTGGACGACACCCCGCCGGTCGACTCCACCGGCACGGTGACGCTCGGCGTCAACCACACCGTGACCGGCAACCCCGACCGGCTGGCCCGCGGCGCCACGCGGATCCGGTCCGAGGAGCGCTGGCGCACCGACCTGCCGGCCCGGCACGCCGCGACCGCGACCGCGGTGGCGCTGCCGCTGCTGGCCCGATACCGCTATCCGCTGGCCCCGGCGCCGTCGCGCGCCCGGACCGGGAGGGAGAGCTTGACATGGACCTCGGACTGACCGGACGCGTGGCCCTGGTGTCCGCGGCCAGCAGCGGGCTGGGGCTGGGCACGGCCCTGGCCCTGGCCGCCGAGGGGGCCCACGTGTCCATCGCCGCGCGCGACCCCGGACGGCTGGCCGCGGCGCACGCCGCCGTGGACGCCGCCGGGCCCGGGCGGGTGATGAGCACCGTGCTCGACGTGTGCGACGAGGAGGCCACCACCGCCTGGGTGCGCGACACCGCCGCCACGCTCGGCGGCCTCCACGTGGTCGTCACCAACGCCGCCGGCGTGCCGCACGGCAGGGCCGACGCCTTCACCCCCGGCGACTACCGCACCGCGGTGGACGCCACGATGCTGCCGCACATCACCATCGCGCTGACCGCCCTCCCCTACCTGGTGGAGGGCGGCTGGGGCCGGATCATGATGATCACCTCGGAGGCGGTGCGCCAGCCCCTGCCGGGCACCGCTCTGTCGGCCACGGCCCGGCTCGGGCTGCTCGGCTTCGCCAAGGGCCTGGTGCACGCGGCCGGCGCGTCCGGCGTCACGGTCAACGTGCTGGCACCCGGCTGCCACCGCACCCCCGCCTTCGAGGGGTACCTGGAGGCGCGCGGCGCCGGCGACATCGACGCGGCCCTCAAGGAGGTCACCGCGGAGATCCCGCTCGGCGAGGTCGGCGCGCCGTCGGACTTCGGCGCCATCGCCGCGTTCCTCGCGAGCGAGCAGGCGCGGTTCGTCACCGGCACGGTCATGGTCGTGGACGGCGGGAACACGCGGGGGTTCGGATGACCAGGACGATCGACTACCGGCTGGCGCAGCTCGACGCGCTGGAGTCCGAGGCGATCCACGTGTTCCGCGAGGTCGCGTCGGAGTTCGAACGCCCCGGGCTGCTGTTCTCCGGCGGCAAGGACTCCATCGTGCTGCTGAGCCTGGCCGAGAAGGCGTTCGCGCCCGCGCCCATCCCGTTCCCCGCCGTCCACGTGGACACCGGGCACAACTTCCCCGAGGTGCTGGACTTCCGCGACCGGCGCGTGGCCGAGCTCGGCATGCGCCTGGTCGTGGGGTCGGTGCAGGCGGCCATCGACTCCGGCCGGGTGGCCGAGCCCACCGGCCGGTGGCCGAGCCGCAACCGGCTGCAGACCACGGCACTGCTCGACACCATCGCCGAGCACCGCTTCGACGCGGTGTTCGGCGGCGCCCGCAGGGACGAGGACAAGGCCCGCGCCAAGGAACGCGTGTTGTCGTTCCGCGACGAGTTCGGCCAGTGGGACCCCAAGAACCAGCGGCCCGAGCTGTGGAATCTGTTCAACACCCGCATCCGGCCCGGCGAGCACATCCGCGCGTTCCCGCTGTCCAACTGGACCGAGCTGGACGTGTGGCAGTACATCGCCCGGGAGGGCCTGGAGATCCCCTCGATCTACTTCGCCCACACCCGCAGGGTGTTCGAGCGCGACGGCATGCTGATCGCGGACAACCCCTTCGTCACCCGCGCGGACGACGAGCCGGTCCACGAGACCACGGTGCGGTTCCGCACCGTGGGCGACATGACCTGCACCGGCGCGGTGGCCTCCTCCGCCGCCGACGTCGAGGCGATCGTCCGGGAGGTCGCGGCCGCGCGGACCACCGAACGCGGCGCCACCCGCGCCGACGACCGGGCCAGCGAGGCGGCCATGGAGGACCGCAAGCGCGAAGGCTACTTCTGACCACCGAATCGAGCCGGCTATGACCATGGACATTCTCCGCTTCGCGACGGCGGGCTCGGTCGACGACGGCAAGAGCACGCTCGTCGGCCGCCTGCTGTACGACTCCAAATCGATCTTCGAGGACCAGCTCGACGCCGTGGAGCGCGCCAGCGTCTCCAGGGGCGGCGACCGGGTGGACCTGGCGCTGCTCACCGACGGCCTGCGCGCCGAACGCGAGCAGGGCATCACCATCGACGTCGCCTACCGCTACTTCGCCACGCCCCAGCGCAAGTTCATCATCGCCGACACCCCCGGTCACCTGCAGTACACCCGCAACATGGTGACCGGGGCGTCCACCGCCGACCTCGCCATCGTGCTGGTGGACGCCACCAAGGGGGTGCTGGAGCAGAGCCGCAGGCACGCCCTGCTGCTCAGCCTGCTCGGGGTGCCGCACATCGTGGTGTGCGTCAACAAGATGGACCTGGTCGGTTACAGCAGGGAGGTGTTCGAGCGCATCAAGCAGGAGTTCACCGCGTTCGCCGCCAAGCTGACCGTCCAGGACCTGACGTTCGTGCCGATCTCCGCGCTGAACGGCGACAACGTCGTCACCCGGTCCGCGGACATGGGCTGGCACGAGGGCGGGTCGCTGCTCCACCTGCTGGAGACCGCGCACATCGCCTCCGACCGCAACCTGGTCGACCTGCGCTTCCCGGTGCAGTACGTGATCAGGGCGGGCGAGGGCCGGGGCTACGCCGGCCAGATCGCGGGCGGCACCGTGCGGCCCGGCGACGAGGTCATGCACCTGCCGTCCGGCCTGACCACGCGGGTCACGGCGGTCGACGCGCCCGGCGGGCCGGTGGACGAGGCGTTCGCCCCGATGTCGGTGTCGCTGCGGCTCGCCGACGACCTGGACATCTCGCGCGGCGACATGCTGTGCCGCCCGCGCAACGTCCCCACGGTCACCCAGGACCTGGACCTGATGGTCTGCTGGATGGGCGACCGCCCGATGGCGCCGCGGACCACGCTGACCGTCAAGCACACCACCCGCACGGCCAAGGCGCTGGTCGGTGACCTGCGCTACCGGCTGGACATCGACACCCTGCACCGCGACCCGGACGCCACCAGGCTGCACCGCAACGAGATCGGCCGGATCGGCCTGCGTGTCACCCGTCCGCTGTTCTGCGACCCCTACACCCGCAACCGCCTCACCGGCGGCGTCATCCTCATCGACGACGCCACCAACAGCACGGTGGCCGCGGGCATGATCACCGGCTTCGCCGGGATCGAGTGAATTGAGTAAAACCCGCGCCGCGATGGAGTAGCGCGGGCCGCTGACCTGGCCGGGGACGTCCCAATAGCGTCGTGACCACGGCGTCCCCCGGCGTCAGACACTCCCGTGACCGAACTCCGCCGGGGGCCGCACAGGACCCGGCGTACGGAAGGAGCAAGTCCGATGCCCACGCTGAAGCCTGCCGATCCCGACGTGCTGGCCACCGCCGTCGCGGACTCCCTGGTGGTGGCCGCAGACTCCGACGCCCCGCACTCGGGCCTGTACTACTGGGAGTGCGCCCGCCCCTGGACCGGCGCCGTGATCGAGGCGATCGGGCGGATGGAGGACACCCGCATCCGTGCCCTCGGCGAGAGCCTGATCGCCGACCCGGCCTGCCCCGCCAAGTACTCCGCCCTGCGCGCGGCGCTGTGCGCGCCCGCCGCACAGGGCCCCGCCCTGGAGGCGCTGTTCGACCTGGCGTGGGAGGCCGAGTGCAACAACCGCCTCGGCCACCACCTGGGCGCACGCTACGTGCGCGAGCCCGAGCTCGGCCCGGTGGGTCTGGAGGAGCTGCGCTCCCTGCCCGCCGGCGAGGGCCTGCCTCCCGGCGCCGACCCCGAGGTGCTGATCGTCGTGCCGTTCCGCGACCGCGACACCGGCGGCATGCGGCTGCGCAACCTGATCTCCTGCCTGCTGTCGCTGCGCGACCAGTCCTACCCCCGCGCGTGCTACCGGGTGACCGTCGTGGAGTCCGACTCCGAGCCCCGCTGGCGCGAGGTGATCGAGCAGTACTGCGACACCTACCTGTTCGCCCCCAAGGCCGACACCTTCAACAAGTCGTGGGCGGTGAACGCGGGCGTGGTGAACAGCCCCGGGCGGCCCGAGGTGATCTGCCTCCTGGACGCCGACGTGCTGGCCGACCGCTGGTTCGTCGAGCGCAACGCCGAGCGTTTCGGCAAGCCGGGTGTCATGGGATTCCTGACCTACCGCAACATGTTGTGCCTGGACACCGTGTCCACCTCCCGCGCGATCCGCGAGCGGCTGCGCGACGGCGCCGGCGAGCCCGACCTCGACCGGCTGCGCGGTTTCACGCTGCGCCGCGGCCCCGGCGCCTGCCTGTGGGTGCGCACCAGCGCCTTCCACCGCATCGGCGGCATGGACGAGCGCTACGAGGGCTGGGGCGGCGAGGACATCGACTTCAACTACCGCTTCGACTTCGCCAACGCCTACGACAGCCACGACGACACCCTGCTGCACCTGCGCCACCCCCCGGCGTCCGCGCTGCGCCAGGACGGCGAGCTGGTCAACGCGCACATCCCGCCGCTGAGCTGGAAGGCCGGCGAGGTCATCGGGCGGCTGGACCGCTTCTCCGCCACACAGGCGGCACCCCTTCAGGCGCGTGCGTCATGACGCTCACCCGCCTCGGCACCCCGAGGATCGACCGCAACCTGGACCTCGCCGGCAAGCTGTACCAGCGTTCGGTGTTCCCCGGCGTGGCGGACGTGGCGCACGGCCTGCGCCTGCCGTCCCCGCTGGTGGTGGACCTGGACCCGACGACGCTGTGCGACCTCGCCTGCCCCGAGTGCATCAGCTCCGGCGTGCTGCACAAGGGCCAGTTCTCCAAGGACCGCATCGTGCGGCTCGCCCACGAGCTGGCCGGGTCCCCCGTCAAGGCCGTCATCCTCATCGGCGGCGGCGAGCCGCTGATGCACCGCGCCATCGGCACCATCATCGAGGTGCTGTACGACGCGGGCATCCAGATCGGACTGGTCACCAACGGCACCCTGATCGGCCGCTACCTCGACCAGCTCTCGGAGATGGCCTCCTGGGTGCGGGTGTCCATCGACGCCGCCACCGTGCCGACCTACGACAAGTTCCGCCCGAGCCGCCGCAAGAGCAGTGTGTTCCCGCTGATCGTGCAGAACATGCGCGACCTCGCCGCCCGCAAGCGCGGCGCCCTCGGCTACTCGTTCCTGCTGATGCAGCGCTTCGACGCCGAGGGGCGGGTCACCGACACCAACTACCACGAGGTGTACGAGGCCGGGAAACTCGCCAAGGACATCGGCTGCGACTACTTCGAGCTCAAGGCGATGCTCGACGACGACCACTTCACCGTCAACCAGTCCCCCGGCGACATCGCGCTGGTGGAGGGCCAGGTGACCCGGCTGCGCGAGCTGGAGGACGAGAACTTCCACCTGCTCGGCTCCTCCAACTGGGAGACGGTGCGGCAGGGCGACGACCCCGAGCAGCCGAAGGACTACTCGACCTGCCACATCGCCGAGCTGCGCACCACCGTGACCCCCAACGGCGTCTTCGTGTGCCCCTACCACCGGGGCAACCCCAAGGCCAAGCTCGGCGACCTGGACGACGAGACGACGTTCGCCGACCTGTGGGCGCGGGCCGACACCACCGTGGTGGACCCCCGGCACGACTGCAAGTTCCACTGCGCCCGGCACAAGGCCAACGTCGAGATCGCCGCGCTGCCGGGCCGTCCCGGGCCGGTGGAGCTCATCGACGACTACGACCCGTTCATCTAGCCCTAGGCGGCCATCATGCGCATCGCGGTGATCGGCGCGGGGCCGGCCGGCCTCACCAGCGCCAAGCAGGCAATGGAGTACGGCCACGACGTCGTGCTCTACGAACGGCACGACGACGTCGGCGGCATCTGGAACCCGGCGTCACTCGGCGCCTACGAGGGCGTGCGCACGCAGACCTCGCGCGAATGCCTGCCGTACTCCGACTTCCCCTTCCCCGGCGCCGAGCCGGGGGAGGACGAGTTCCCCAGTGTGGCCCGGATGCACGCCTACCTGCGGGCCTACGCCGAGCGGTTCGGCGTGCTCCCGGCCGTCCGGTTCGGGCACGACGTGGTCCGGGTGCACCGGCCCGGCGACCAGTGGCACGTCACGGCGCGCCACGGCGGCCGGGAGGCCACCGAGCGGTTCGACGCGGTGATGGTCGCCAACGGCGAGCTGTGGCGGCCGAAGGGCCTGCCCGGCGCGCCGGTGCCGTCCGAGGCCCGCGGGTTCCGCCTGATGACCGCCAAGGACTACCGGCGCCCCTCGGACCTGCGCGGCCGGCGGGTGCTGGTGGCGGGCGGCGGGGTCAGCGGCGCGGACATCGCCGCCGAGCTCGCCGGGGAGGCGGCGTCCGTCGACTGGGCGGTGCGCGGCCGGGCCCTGTTCCTGCCGCGCGACTGCGGGGGCATCCCCAATGACATGCTGTTCTCCTACATCGGCCGGGTCGCGCTGGAGGAGCTGCCCTTCACGCAGTGGCTGGTGTTCCTGTCCGGGCTGATGCCGGAGTACATGCGGATGTACCGGGCGAGCGGCCTGCTGCCCGAGGACGGTTTCCACAACGCGGTGCACGTCAACGACCGGATCGTCCCGGCCGTGCACCGCGGGGACGTGCGCCCCCGTGCGGCGCTGTCGCGGCTCGGCGAGGGCGGCGTCGCGGTGTTCGAGGACGGCGGCACCGGCCGGTACGACACCGTGATCCTGTGCCTCGGCTACGAGGCGCCGGACTACGGGTTCGTCGACGGGTTCCGCCAGGAGGATCTGTACGAGCACTTCTTCCACCGCGACGACCCGACCCTCATGGTGATCAACACCCCGATCGCCACCGACGCGTTCGGCACCGCGTGCCCCTATTTCGAGGCGGTCGCGGGGTGGGCGCTCGCGGTGCTGTCGGGGAAGGCGGAGCTGCCGGGGCCGCTGAGCAGGGCCGCCTGGTGCGAGAAGCACCTTCCCGCCCGCCGGCGTTATTACGACTGCTGGCTGGAAAGTATCCGGATCGGTCTCGCCGGCGGGATGCTGCCGGACCCGGCCACGCACTTCGGTGACTACTGGCGGCTGGTCTCAAGCGTCGTGGTCCCCGCGAACCTGTCCCCCTCCGGCACCCCGGAAGCGAGGCCGGCCCCGTGCGACGCGCTGTTCGACCTCACCACGCTGAAGCACCGCGTCCTCGCCGCGCTGCCCCTTCCCACCCGGGACGCCCTGCTGTCGGCCGGCCACATCGGCCCCGGCGACCATCACGGCTCCTTGACCGTGCCGCCGCACCAGCGCATCGAGCCGTGGCTGCCCTACCGGCAACTGCTCGGGGCGTGACCCTGACCGTCCACGCCCCGCCGAGCACCTAAGGAGAGATCGTGCAGCCCACGAGGACCGCAGGCTTAAGGATCTTCATGGACGGCGCCGTGACGCGGCTCGCGGCCGCCACCGCGATGATCGGCGTCGGCGGCGCGATGGTGGTCCCCACCGTCAGCCTCTTCCTGTCCGACGCCGTCGGCGCGACCCCCATCATGATCGGCGCGTTCGTCGCCGGCCGCGCGGTCGCCGAGATCAGCGCCGACCTCGGGGTGGGCGTGCTGTCGGACCGGCTCGGCAACCGCAGGCTCGTGCTCGCCGTCTGCTCGGTGTTCGCCGCGGCGGGCGCGCTGTCCTACTTCACCTTCCGCGACTACTGGCTGCTGCTGGTGCTCTCGGCGCTGTTCTTCGGCCTCGGCGGCACCACGTTCCCGCAGCTCTACGCCTACACGCGGGAGTTCGCCGAGGCCAAAAACCACCCGGTGACGTTCTTCAACTCGGCGCTGCGCTCGGTCACCTCGATGGCGTGGATCCTCGGCCCGCCGCTGGCGTTCGGCCTGATCGCCGCCGTGGGCTTCAGGAACATGTACGCCGTGGCGGCCGTGCTGTACCTCGGCGGCGCGCTGATCTGCTTCTGGGGGCTGCCCGACGTGGGGCGCCGCCGCGCCCGCCCCGAACCCGGGGCGGTGGCCGAGGAGGCCGGCGCGGCGGGAGCCGTCGCCACCAAGGTGCGCGCCGCCGCGCAGCCGCAGGGCAGCCCGTTCGCCGGCCTCACCCCCCGGGTGAAGGCCCTGCTGGTCACCATCGTGCTGCTGCTGACGGTGAACAGCATGTACTCCATCACCATCGCCCTGTTCATCACCAAGGACCTCGGCTTCGACGCCGGCTTCACCGGGCTGGTGCTCGGCCTGGCCTCGGCGATCGAGATCCCGGCGATGATGTACATCGGCGCCAAGGCCGACCGGCTCGGCCACTGGCGGGTCATCATGGGCGCCGCCCTGTGCGCCACCCTGCTCTTCTGCGTGCTGCCGCTCGCCACCACCAAGATCGCGGTCCTGCTGCTCCAGATCCCGAACGCGATCTGGACGGCCGTGGCGATGAGCATCCCGGTGACCGTCCTGCAGGACTCCATGCCCGACCGCCCCGGGGTCGCCTCGTCGCTGTACTCCAGCGCCTTCAAGACCGGCATCTTCCTCGGCGGCATCCTCACCGGCCTGATCGCGCAGTGGGTGGGGTTCACCAACGTCTTCTGGGCGTGCGCGGCGCTCTCGGCGCTCGCACTCCTCTCGCTGTTCCTCAGGAGGAAAGCATGAGCTCCACGGCACCACGGTGCAGCGTGATCGTTCCCACCTACAACCGCGCGCGGCTGCTGCGCCTCACCCTCGACTCGCTGGTCCGCCAGACCCTGCCGCCCCGGTCGTTCGAGGTGCTGGTGGTCGACGACGGCTCCGCCGACGACACCGCCGAGGTGGTCCGCGAGTACGCCGGGCGTCTTGACCTGCGGTACTTCTACCAGGAGGACCTCGGGTACCGGGTCGCCAAGGCCCGCAACGCGGGCATCGCGGCGGCGCGGGCGGAGGTCTGCGTGTTCGTGGACTCCGGCGTGCTGCTCGGCTCCGGCGCCCTGGCGGCGTACCTGGCCGAGCACGAGAGCCGGGCCGTGCCGGTCGCGGTGGTCGGCTACGTGTACTGCTTCAACGAGGACAACGAGGACGGCGCGCTGATGGAGCGGGCCATCGACGTGCGCGACCCGGACGCGACCATCGGGGAGCTGCGCTCCCAAGGCAAGTGGGCCGACATCCGCGAGGAGTTCTACGAGCGCTACACCGACGACATCGGGGAACTGCCCGCGCCGTGGCTGATCTACTGGACGTGCAACGTGTCGGCGCCCACCGCGCTGCTGCGCCGGGTCGGCGGGTTCGACGAGGCGTTCACGAGCTGGGGCGGCGAGGACGTGGAGCTCGGCTACCGGCTGTTCCGCGGGGGCGCCCGGTTCGTGCTCGGCAGGGACGCGGTGGCCATCCACCACCCGCACGACAAGAGTTACGAGGACAACGTCGCCGGCGCGGCCGCCAACTATCAGTACATGGCCGCCAAGTACGACACCCCCATCATGCGGCTGGTCACCGGCAACCATTTCTTCGCCATCAACGACGTGATCAGGCAGCGGGGGCTGCCCTCGTGCGCGGACTACCTGGCCGCCCGGGCCGCCGCGCCCGCGGCCACGGCCGTGGAGATCATGGAGGCGGTCGAGGAGACGACGGGCCTGGCGGTCGTGGAAGCCCTGGAGGCCGTGGACGCCGACGGCCCGCCGGCTCCTGTGATCGCCGTGATCCCCGCGAGCCCGCCGGGCGCGGTGGACGACGACGTGGACCCTGTGGAGGCGATGGCCGCCGTCGCCGGGATGGAGGTCGTGGAGGCGCTCGCGGGCATGCGGACCGGCACACGGGCGATGACGGCCGGCCGGGCGGCGGGCCATGCGGGGTGAACGGGACGGGGGGCGCGGGCCGGTCGTCGTGTTCGCGCCGCACCCCGACGACGAGGTCATCGCCTGCGGCGGCGTCATCGCCCGGTACGCCGCCGCGGGTGTCCCTGTGACGATCGTGTTCGCCACCGACGGGTCGCGCTCGCACAGCGCCGTGCTCGGCGTCCACGACGACCCCACGCCGGAGGAGCTCGCGGTGATCCGCCGCGGCGAGGCCGAGGCCGCCGCCAAGGCGCTCGGCCTCGGGCCCAAGGACGTCGTCTGGCTCGGGCACGTCGACACGCTGCTGTCGGCGACCATGCCGCGCTTCCGCGCCGAGGTGACCGCGCTGCTGCGTGAGCGCGCGGACGTGGCCGAGGTGTACTTCCCGCACGAGGTGCGCGAGCTGAACGCCGACCACCGCCTCACCGGCGAGGCCGTCGCGGACGCCCTCGCCGAGCTCGGCCTCACCCCCCGCCTGCGCAGGTACGTCGTGTGGGACGAGGACACCGAGGCCGCGTTCGCCTTCACCAACCGCGTCGCGCCGGACCGCCCCTGCCCCGAGGGTGAGCGGAGGGCGCGCACCGACGTGTCGGCGTGGCTGGACCGCAAACGGGCCGCGCTGGAGGAGCACCGCACCCAGGTGACGCTGTTCTCCCCCGCGCAGCGGCGCCCCGTGGTGCCCGAGGAGTTCGCGCGGCGGGTGCTCACCCGGCGCGCCGAGGAGTTCTGGATCGTCCCGGGCGACATGACGCCCGCGTTTCGCCACGCCCGCCCCGGCGCGGGCCCGGAAGGAGACGGGCCATGAGCGGCCTTGAGTACCTGAGCGAGTGGCCGCGGGTGCGCTCCGCCTTCGCGCCGGACCCCGCGATCGAGGCGCGGGTCGCCGGCATCCTGGGGCAGATGACGCTGGAGGAGAAGCTCGGCCAGATGATCCAGCCCGAGCTGGCCGAGCTGACCGTGGAGGACGCCCGCGAGTACAAGATCGGCTCGGCGCTGAACGGCGCCGGTATCTGGCCGGACGGCGACCGGCGCGCCGACGTCAAGCGGTGGGTCGAGACCGTGGACGCCTACTGGGAGGCCGTGGAGGACGCCTACCGCGACCGGCCGTTCCGGGTGCCGTTCATGTGGGCCACCGACGCGGTGCACGGCCACAACAACGTGCACGGCGCCACCATCTTCCCGCACAACATCGGCCTCGGCGCCGCGCGGGACCCCGGCCTGGTGCGCCGCATCGGGGAGGCCACCGCGCGCGAGATCGCCGCCACCGGCATGGACTGGACGTTCGCCCCCACCGTGACCACGCCGCGCGACCGCCGCTGGGGCCGCCACTACGAGGGCTACTCCGAGGACCCCGAGGTGGTGCGCGCCTACGCCGGCGCGATGGTCACCGGCCTGCAGGGCGGCACGACGGGCCTGGCCGGGGACACCCGCGTGATCTCCACCATCAAGCACTGGATCGCCGACGGCGCCACCGCCGACGGGGTGGACCGCGGGGTGGCGCGCTGCCCGGAGGACCTGCTGCGCAACATCCACGCGCACGGCTTCCTGTCCGGCATCGAGGCGGGCGCCCAGGCGGTGATGGCGTCGTTCAGCGGCTGGGAGAACCCGGCCAACTACGACCACTCGCCCGGCGGCGCCACGCCGTACAACCACAAGGTGCACGGCAGCAGGTACCTGCTGACCGACGTGCTGAAGAACGCCGTCGGGTTCGACGGCATCGTCATCAGCGACTGGGACGCGCACGCCGAGGTGGCGGGCTGCGACATCGGCGACGCCGGGTACGCGATCAACGCGGGCATGGACGTGCTGATGGTGGCCGGCCGCGACGCCTGGCGGTCGGTGTGGCGCACCGCCCGCGACCAGGTCGTCGCCGGGATCATCCCCATGTCGCGCATCGACGACGCGGTGACACGGGTGCTGCGGGTCAAGATGCGGGCCGGACTGTGGGACAAACCCCGGCCGCGGGACCGCTCGCTCGCCGGGGACGCCTCGGTGCTCGGCCACGCAGGCCACCGGGCGTTGTCACGCGAGGCGGTACGCAAGTCGCTGGTCCTGCTGAAGAACGACGGCGGCGTGCTGCCCCTGTCCCCCGGCGCCCGGGTGCTGGTGGCGGGCGGCGCGGCCGACGACATCAGCAAGCAGGCCGGCGGCTGGACGATCAGCTGGCAGGGTCACGACGTGGACCTGTCGGACCTGCCCGGCGCCACGACGCTCGCCATGGCGGTGCGCGAGGTGACCGGCGAGGAACGCTGCCGGGTGGACCCCTACCTGGAGGACGCCGACCCGCGGGACTACGACGTGGCGGTGGTCGCCATCGGCGAGGACTCCTACGCCGAGATGCGCGGCACCATCAAGCCGTGGGGCACCGTGGAGTACGCCGCGCTCAAGCGGTCCTACGCCCGCGACCTCTCGACGCTGCGCAGGCTGCGCGAGGCCGGGGTGCCGGTGGTGACGGTGATGTTCACCGGGCGGCCCCTGTACGTCACCGAGGAGATCAACCTGTCGGACGCGTTCGTGGTGGCGTGGCTGCCCGGCACCGAGGGCGGCGGCGTCACCGACGTGCTGTTCGCCGGGCCGGACGGCGCGGCGCGCCACGACTTCCAGGGACGGCTCACCTTCGGCTGGCCGCGCGGCCGGCGCTCGATGAGCGTCAACCGGATCCCGCCGCACATCCCCGGCTACCGGGTGCCGCCCGAGGAACAGGCCCCCGAGGGCGAGCACGCCCCGCTGTTCCCCTACGGCCACGGCCTGTCCCTGCGCGACACCGCCCCGGTGGGGCACCTGCCGCCGGACCCGGTGCGCCCCGAGCCGCCCGCTCCCCCGGTCACCGGCCCGCTGGAGGTGTTCGGCGCCCGGGCCGGCGGCGCGTACGTCATGCGGACCGGCGGGCACAACACCTGGTCGCGGGAGGACCTCTCCCTGGAGGGCCCCACCTCGACGCTGATCGTCAGGAGCCGCCCGGTGGACCACCCCGGCGGCGGGCCGGCGCTCTCACTGGACTTCCAGGGCCACATCGCCTTCGTCTACGCCGAGCACGCCGGCGGCAGGCCCGCCGACCTGCGCGGCCACAGTGAGGCAGGCGGGAGCCTGGCGTTCGACGTGCGGGTCGCCGAGCCGCCGGAGCTGCCGATGTACCTGTGCTGCCACGACGACTTCCCCGGCCAGCCCGGCGTGGACGTGGCGCCGCTGCTGCGCGGCCTGCCCCGCGGGGAGTGGCGCACCGTGACGGTGCCGCTGGCCGAGCTGGAGCGGGCCGGCACCCGGCTGCGGCACGTGGACGTGCCGTTCATGCTGTACACCGAGGGCCGGGCCCGGCTGGACGTCGCCGAGGTCCGCTGGCCCGCGGGCTGACCGGCATCCTCCGGCCGCAGGCCCGGCACGCAGACCGTGACCCGTGACGGGACGGCGGGAGCACAAGCTCCCGCCGTCCGTGGTGTCCGGAGGAAAATTTCGATACCCGCATGCTTACGCGCCGTCGGCACTGACACATACGCTTTGCGGTAGTCAACAGTGATCACCTTGAGCCCCAGGAGGTCGGGACCCGCAGGTGCGTACTTTGAAGGTCCTCCTCGCCGAGGACGTGCACATGGTACGCGGGGCGCTGGTGGCCCTGCTGGAGCTGGAGTCCGACCTGACCGTGGTGGCGCAGGTCGACCGCGGTGACCTCATCGTGCCCGCCGCGATGGAGCACCGGCCGGACGTGGCGGTCATCGACATCGACCTGCCGGGCATGGACGGGCTGACCGCGGCGGCGCTGCTGCGCGAGAAGCTGCCCAACTGCCGCGCCCTCATCCTGACCAGCCTGGGCCGGCCGGGCACGGTGCGGCGGGCGCTCGGGGCCCACGTGTCGGGGTTCATCCTGAAGGACGCGCCGCCCGACCACCTGGCCGAGGCGGTGCGCAACGTGGCGCGGGGCATGCGGGTCATCGACCCGCAGCTCGCGCTGAGCGCGTGGGACGTCGGGGAGAACCCGCTGTCGGAGCGGGAGCTGCAGGTGCTGCGCCTGGCCGCGCAGGGTGCCGAGGCGGCGGAGATCGCCACCACGCTGCACCTGTCCGCGGGGACGGTGCGCAACTACCTGACGACGATCGTCATGAAGCTCAACGCGCGCAACCGCGTGGACGCCATCCGCATCGCCACCGAAGCGGGCTGGGTGCCCTGAGCAGCCGGCCGCGGCGGCCACGCGAGAACCGGCCGCCCCCCGTCGGAGGAAGCGGCCGGTGCCATCCGTACGGGTGGTGCCCTCTCACGCGCTCACCGCGAGGGCGGTGACAAGACGCTCGGCCTCGGCCGCGGCGTCCGGCTCGCGGGACAGCTCGGCCTCCCCGAACGCCGCGGCGATGACCGCCTCGGCGGCCGCGGTGAGGGAGCGGGCCAGCAGCGGGTCGACGACCCGGTTCCACAGCGGCACCCCGAGGTCGAAACGCAGCTCGAACGTCACCTGGCACGCGTCGCCGCCGGGCCCCGGCGGCTCGGGCTGGAGACGCCAGGCGCCCGACAGCCGGGCGAGGTCGCCGTACTCCTGCTCGAACACGATGCCGGGCCGCTCGGGGAACACCTCCTCGATCTGCCGCCAGCGCACCGTCCCGGCCCGGAACGGCACCGCCCACTCGCTGACCCGCCGCCCGGTGTGGCCGGGCTCGGTCTCCTGCTCGATCCGCACCGCCACCACGTCCGGCGGCAGCGCGGCGCACCAGCCGCCGTCGGCGAGACGGCGCAGCGCCTCTCTCGCCTCCACGCGGACGCGGGCCCGCACGCCTACCTTGCCCATCTCACGCCTCCCTTCCCGACGCACCGCCTCCCGCCCGGCGGCCGGGGCCGGCCGAGACGCCCTGCAGGTGCGTGGTCCTGATCATCATGTAGGTGGCCTCGCCGAACACGCCGCCGGTGAGCCCGGTCCCGCCGTGGGAGGGCATGTAGGGGAAGAACCCGCAGTGGGACGTGTCGTTGACCTTGAGCATTCCGCCGTTGACCACGCCGTTGACGAAGCGGTCCACGACGCTCTCGTCCGCCGCCCACAGCGAGTTGCGCAGGCCGTAGGTGTTGGCGTTGACGAAGGTGATGACGTCCTCCAGGAGCCGGTCGTCGGAGCGGCCGGTCCCGGGCACCACGACGGGGAGCATGGGGAAGAAGGTCTCCTCCCGCACCGCGTCCACCTCGTGGGCGCCGTCGAGGCCGTCCACCCGCACCACCGTGGGCTCGGCGTAGAACCCGGTGTCCGACACCTCGCCGTTCACGTCGAGGCGGCGCCCGCCGCACACCAGCCTGCCGCCCTTGCGCAGCGCGTCGGCGATGACGGTGAAGTGGTCGCCCATGGCCAGCACCGGCGTGAGGACCACGCCCTCCTGGTCGGGGTAGCCGGGCCGGATCCTCGCGGCCGCGGTGGCCAGGCGCTCCAGCAGTTCGTCGGCTATGGCGGGGTGCGCGATGACGCGGTTGGGGACGTTGCAGATCTGCCCGGAGGAGTTGAACGCCTCCACCAGGGCGCCGACGGCCATGTCGAGGTCGGCGTCGCGCCACACCACGGCGCAGTCGTTGCCGGCCAGCTCCAGGATGGGCTTCTTGCCCGCCGCGACGCAGTCGTTCTGGAAGGCCATGCCCTTCTCGGTGCCGCCGAAGTAGATGATGTCGTCGACGTGCTCGCTGCGCAGCCAGTCCTCCATCATGGGCGGGCCGCACACCGCGTTCAGCGTGCCGGGCGGGGCGCCGACCTCGTCGAGGGCGGGCGCGATGATCTCCCGGACGGCGTACATGGAGCCGAGCGGGATGCTGCGCGGCGCGCGGATCAGCACGGTGTTGCCCGACAGCAGGGCGAACGCGCCGTAGATGGTGTTGGAGTGCGGGGCGTTCTGCGGCGGGGCGACGCAGACCACGCCGTCCGGGCGGCGGCGCATGGCCAGGTAGCGGCCGTTGTAGGAGAACTCGCGGTGCAGCAGTTCGGCGCACCAGCCGAGGGTCTCGGGGCTGAGGGTGTGCATCAGGCCGTCGATCTCCCACTCCGACACCGTGCGCGGGCGGCCCTCGGCGACCATGATGTCGACGAACTCGGCGCGCACGTCGGACAGGCGCTTGCGGATGAGCTCGCCGAGCCGCAGCCGCAGGTCCAGCGGCGTCCTCGCCCACTGCGGGGCGGCGGCAGCGGCGGCGGCCAGGGCCTTCTGGACGGTCTCGGGGGTGGCCAGCGCGCACCGGCCGGCGAGCCCGGGCCCGCCCTGGTCCGGATCCGGCTCCCCGCTTTCCAGCAGTCGCTTGCGCCGGATGGCCGCCAGGTCGTTCTCCAGCACGGAGCGGGCCGTCATCACGTAGATGTGCCGGTCGGACTCCACGTCCTCACCCGCCACGTAGGACGGGTACGAACGGTAGGGCGGTGTGCCAGGTGCGCCCATCGGGTTGTCTCCTCTCATCGGGGTGCGCCGCCGCCCCGCCCTGCACCGGACGGGGCGGCGGCTTTCGGTGGCGAACCGAGGTCAGGGGCACGGACGCGCCCCGGGCCGGGTGTCCGCGGGGTCAGGGGGCGTACTCGCGGCCGAGCAGCTCCCGGGCGATCACCAGCTTGGTGGCGCCCGCGGTGCCGTCGCCGAGCTGCGTGCCGATCACGTCGCGCAGCCGGCGGGCCAGCGGCCGGTCCTCCGACCAGCCGAAGTGGCCGAGGGTGAGCAGCGCCTGGTGGGCGGCCTCGACCGACGCCTTCGGCCCCCACCACTTGGCCATGTTGGACGGGACCCGGTGCGGGAGCCCGGCGTCGTTGCGCCACAGCGCCTCGTAGGCGAGGAGCCGGGCGGCGTGCAGGTAGGTCGCGTGCTCCACCAGCGGGAACGACACGCCCTGGAACCGGCCGAGGGACTGGCCGAAGGCCTCGCGGGTGCGGCAGTGCGCGAAGGCGTCCTCGACGGAGGCGCTCGCGGCGGCCACGGCCATGACCCCGATCAGCGCCCGGGAGTAGTCGAACCCGCGCATGCCCTGCACGAAGCCGAGGCCGGTGCCGCCGATCACCTGGCCGGGGCCGACGGGCAGCCCGTCGAACGCCAGCGTCGCCCGGCCGCCGGCGCGGCTGCCGAGGTCGCGCAGCACGGTGCGGGTGACGTGCTCGCCGGTGAGGGGGGTGTAGAAGGCGGTCACGCCGCGCGAGCGCGGCTCCGGGCCCGTGCGGGCGAACACCAGGCCGTGCGTGGCGTAGCCGCCGAGCATGATGGAGGTCTTCTCCCCCGTCAGCCGCCAGCCGTCGCCGTCGGGCTCGGCGCGCAGTTCGAGCCCGGCCGCGTCGGTGCCGTGGTCGCGCTCGGTCATGCACAGCGCCACGACGGCGTCGCCGCGCGCGATCTCCGGCAGCCACCGGGCCTTCTGGTCGTCGTCGCAGTTGAGGTCGAGCACGCCGCCGATCAGCGCGGCGTTCAGCACCGGGTAGCAGGCGGTGATGTCGCCGCGGGCCAGCTCCTCCAGCACGACGCCGGTGCTGACCGCGGAGAGGGCCATGCCGCCGTACCGGGCGGCGATGCGCAGGCCGAAGTAGCCCTCGGCCGCCATGTCCGCCAGCAGTCCGGGCGGGAAGCGGCCCTCGCGGTCGGCCTGGTCCGCGGCGGGCGCCAGGCGGTCGGCGACGAACGCGCGGACCTTGGCGGCGAGCGCCTCCTGCTCAGCAGAGAAGAGAAAGTCCATGGGTCCTCATTCCGCGTCGAGCCGCTCGCGCAGCACGAATTTCTGCACCTTGCCGGAGGGTGTCCTCGGCAGCGAGTCGACGAGCAGGATCCGCTCGGGCCAGTACTGCTTGGCCATGTCCAGCTCGTCCAGGTGGGCCTTCAGGTCCTCCATGGTGGGCGGCGTGGCGCCCGGCACGATGACCGCGCACGCGCGCTCCCCCAGCCGGTCGTCGGCGTAGCCGACCACGGCGACGTCCTTTACGGCGGGGTGCCGAAGCAGCGCGGCCTCCACCTCCACGACCGGGATCTTGACCCCGCCGCGGGAGATGACGTCCTTGACGCGGCCGGCGATGCGGATGCCGCCGTAGCCGTCGTCCCTGGCGAGGTCGCCGGTGTCGAACCACCCGTCGGCGGTGAGCGACTCGGCGTACAGCTCGGGGCGGCGGTAGTAGCCGAGGCACTGGTTGGCGCCGCGCACCTGCAGGTTGCCGGTGGCGCCGGGGGCGACCGGCTCGCCGGTCTCGCCGTCCACGATCCGCACCTCCATGCCGGGGACGGGCGTGCCGTCGCTCTCGGCGGCCCGCATCGGCGGGTCCTCGGGGCGGGTGACGGTGACGCAGCCGTTCTCGGTCATGCCCCACAGGGCGTACAGCCGGCAGCCCAGCACGTCACGGGACTGCTCCACCAGCACCGGGGGGATGGGAGCGCTGCCGGTCGCGAAGATCCTCAGCGAGGACAGGTCACGCGGCGCCTCGCTCTGCGCCCTGATGAGGTCCATCAGGAACGGCGGGGCGCCCATGAAGAACGTGACCCGCTCCTCCTCGATGATGTCGAGCATGCGCTCGCGGTCCCAGGCGTCCACCTGGACGGCGGTCGCGCCGAGCAGCAGCGGCATGATGAAGTTCCAGGTGTAGCCGGCCTGGAGCGTCGTGGGCGACCCCATCGCGGTGACCTCGTCGGAGGTGAGGCCGAGCACGTCGATCTGCGACTGGTTGGTGGCGCGCAGCGTGTTGTGGGTGTGCACGACACCCTTGGGCTCGCCGGTCGTCCCGGAGGTGAACATGATCTGGGCGATGTCGTCGGGGCGCGCCTCCAGCGCGTCCAGCGCGCCCGGGGTCAGCTCGCGCTCCCACGGGCGCTCCAGCAGGTCGCGGTCGAAGTCCAGCGCGGCGTCGTCCCCCGCGGCGGCCCCGCCGAGCAGCACCCGGCGGCGCAGCGTGGGCACGGTCTCGGCGACCTCGGCGCTCATCCTCGCGAAGGAGAAGCCCTTCAGCTCGGCCTGTCCGATGTACAGGGGGCTGCCGGTGAGGCCGGTCATGTACTCCACCTCGCGGCGGCGCATGATGGTCGCCACCGGCCCGGCCACCGCGCCGGCCCGCGCGCACGCCAGGATCAGCGCGACCAGTTGCCAGGAGTTGGGCAGTTGCAGGGTGACCACGTCACCGCGCCGCACGCCGAGACCGACCAGCCCCGCGGCTAGCCGTTCGACGACCGCGGCCAGCTCGGCGTAGGTCAGGCGCTCGGGCGGGCGGCCGTCACCGTAGCGGCACACCACGGCCGTGCGCGACGGGAAGCGCGACACCGCGTCGCGCATGTCGTCGGCGAGGGTGCGGTCGCGCCACACCCCCTCGGCCCGGAAGCGCTCACCGGCCAGTTCCAGTACCGGAGCCATGATCCGTTCCTTCCATGCAGGCGGCTTTGACTAATAGGGCAATGTCCGGCCGGACGGACTTCGCAGATCTAATTGCTTCTCACCGAATTTTTCGTGCGATTTGCTGGTGCGCACGACTCGAATGCGAATCCGATGCATTGTCGGCCTCCTGGCGGGAATCTACGGTTTCCCAGTCTGCCCGGAGTCACTGCTCACGCCCAGTGACCCGGTCACCTGGGCGGTATGAGAGATTCACACCCGGTATATGAGTGGCAAACTGTTCGCGAGTCCGGCGGCGGACCACAATGCCTTTCAAGGTGTCGCCCGCCGCCGGCCCCGCGCGACGGCACCGATGCAAGCCGGGCGGCGCGACCGATGGAGTGCGCGGCTCGGCGTACCGCAGCGACGTGCCCGGCGAGGGTCGGAGAGCGAGGCACCCCGTGGTAGAGATGAATCAACGGACGAACGTCACCGGCGCGGTGCGCCGGCACCACCCGGCCGACAGGCATCCCGCCGTCCAGGCGGGCACGCGCCGCATCGGCTTCAAACGCCACCTGCGGCCGGAGATCGCCGGGGAGGCCGTCTACCTGCTGTCCGAGCGCGGCACCACCGCGCTGTCCGGGCGGCCCGCGCAGGTCCTCGCGCCGCTGCTGGACGGCAGCCACAGCGAGGAGGAGCTCTATCGCGCCGCGTCCGCCCACCTGCCGCAGTGGCAGATCGACGAGGTGCTCGGCCGCATGAACGAGGCCGGCCTCATCGGCTACCGCACCGACGTGCCCGCGGCCGACACCGGCGCCGAGGCGTACTGGGACCTCGCCGGGCTTGACGGCGACCGCATCACCGGCACGCTGCCCACCGCACTGCTCGGCGTGGTGGCGCTCGACACCGACCCCGCCCCCGTGATGGCCGCCTGCCACGACGCCGGGCTGCACGCCGTGCTCACCGGCCAGGACGCGGACGAGGCCGAGGCCGACCTGACGCTCGTGCTGTGCGACGACTACCTCGACACCGGGCTGGAGCGGGTCAACGCCGCGCGGCTGGCCGGCGGCCGGCCGTGGCTGCTCGCCAAGCCCGGAGGCGCCGACGTCTGGATCGGCCCGGTGTTCCGTCCTGGCGACGGCCCGTGCTGGGAGTGCCTGGCGCAGCGGCTGCGCGGCCACCGCCGCGCCGAGATCTGCCTGCGCCGCACCGCGGGCGACGCCGCCCCTCCGGAGGCCTCGCTGCCGCTGACCCGCGGCATCGGCGCGCTGTCGGTGGCGCTGGAGGCCGCCAAGTGGCTGGCCGGCCACCGGTACGAGGGCCAGGACTCCATCTGGACGCTCGACACCCTCACCCTCGCCGGCCGCCGCCACCCGCTGCGGCGGCGCCCGCAGTGCCCCTCCTGCGGCGACCCGGAGCTGATCGCCCGCCAGGTGCGCGAGCCCGTCACCGTCACCTCCCGCCCGAAGACGGCGGGCGGCACCGGTGAGCGGGCCATGACCCCCGACGAGGTCTGGAAGCGGTACAGCGGCCTCGCCGACCCGGTCACCGGCGTCACCGCGGCCATCCGCCGCGACCCGCGCGGCCCGGCGTTCCTGCACGGCTACCTGGCCGGCCCCAACCTCGCGCTCGGCGCCGGCGACCTCGCGCAGATGCGCGCGGGGCTGCGCGCCCAGAGCGGCGGCAAGGGCGTCACCGACCTGGAGGCCCGGGTGAGCGCCCTGTGCGAGGCGGTGGAGCGGTACAGCGGGGTGCGCGCCGGCGACGAGCCGGTGGTGCGCGACAGCTTCCGCGGGCTCGGCGACGCCGCCGTCCACCCCGACTCCTGCCAGCTCTTCCACCCGCGCCAGTACGCCGGCCGGGACGCGTGGAACGCCGTCAACTCCGGGTTCCACCACGTGCCCGAGCCGTTCGACGACCGCCAGGTGATCGAGTGGACCCCGGTGTGGTCGCTGACCGCCGGGCACCACCGGCTGCTGCCCACCGACCTGCTGTACTACCGCCCCTCCGGCGCGCCCGGCACCGCCTCGGTGCGGGCCGACTCCAACGGCAACGCCGCCGGGTCCAGCCGCGAGGACGCCATCGTGCAGGGCTTCCTTGAGCTGACCGAGCGGGACGCCGTGGCGCTGTGGTGGTACAACCGCACCCGCCACCGGGCGGTCGACCTGGACTCCGCCGGCGACCCGTGGGTCGCGGGCATCCGCGAGCGGTACGCCGCGCTCGGCCGCGAGGTGTGGGTGCTGGACATCACCTCCGACCTCGGCGTGCCGGTGATGGCCGCGGTCTCCCGCCGCACCGGCGGGCCCGCCGAGGACATCATGCTCGGCTTCGGCGCGCACTTCGACCCGCGGATCGCGCTGCGCCGCGCGCTGGCCGAGCTCGGCCAGCTCCTGCCGGTGACGCTCGCCGGCGGGCCGGACGGCACCGGGTACGGCACCACCGACCCCGCGCTGCTCGCCTGGTGGACCGGCGCGACCGTACGCGACCAGCCCTACCTGCTGCCCGACGGCGCCACGCCGGCCGTGGCGGTGGGCGACATGCCCTGGACGCCGCGCGCCGACCTCGCCGACGACGTGCGCCACATCGTGGAGCTGGCCCGCGGCAACGGCCTTGAGGTCCTCGTGCTCGACCAGACCCGCCCCGACATCGGGCTGCCCGTGGTGAAGGTCGTCGTGCCGGGCCTGCGGCACTTCTGGGCGCGGTTCGCCCCCGGGCGGCTGTACGACGTCCCGGTGCGCCTCGGCCGCCTGGCCGAACCCACCGCGTACGAGAACCTCAACCCGGTTCCGCTCTTCCTCTGACCCCGACACGAACAGGAGACGAGTGTGACCATCACCGCGGACACGTCACCCGACGGGTTCCCGCTGTGGTCGTTGCGCGAGGACGTGCACGTGGAGGCCGACCAGGCCGGCGACGTGGTGATCCTGCACAGCCGGTGGGGCGACGAGGTGGTGCGCCGGCCCGGGCGCGCGGTGGTGGAGGCGCTGCACCGCATGAGCCTCGGGCCCGTCTCGCTGGAGAACGCCGTCGGCGACCCCGCCGACCGTCCCGCGCTCGACCGGGTGCTCGGCCGGCTGCGTCACCTGGTGATCCGCTCGCTCGGTCTTGACCAGGAGCGGCCGGTGATCTCGGTGGTGCCGCTCACCCCGCGGGCGCGGTTCGGCCCGGTCGCCCCGCGGCCGGGCCGCGCCGTGCGCATGTCGAGGTTCGCCGTGCTGCGCGCCGTGGACGGCGTCTACCACCTGGAGTCGCCGCTGTCGCTGCACCGGGTGGTGCTGCACCGGCCCGAGGCCCTGTGGTGCCTGGCCAAGCTGAGCCGCCCGCTGACCCCGGCGGCCGCGGCGGCCGCGATGCCCTGCCCGGCCGCGCCCGCGATGGACATGCTGGCCTACCTGATCGGGGCCGGCATGCTGGTGCAGGCCCGGCCCGGTGAGACGGGCGGGCCGCCGGTGTTCGCCGAGGACACCGACCCCGCGCTGGTCACCTGGCCGCCCGAGGACCTGATGTTCCACACCCGCTCCACGCTCGGCCGGCACGACCACGACTTCGGCGCCACCTATCCGATGGGCGAGCGCTGGACGGTCGAGCCGGTCACCAAGCCCGCCGCCCGGGAGGGCGAGAGCGTGCCGCTGTATCGGCCGCGGTGGGAGACGCTGATGGCGAGCGACCCGCCGCTCACCGCCGCCGTGGAGGGCCGCCGCCCCACCCGCCGGTTCGGCGCCGGGGCGGTGACGGCCGACGAGCTCGGCGAGCTGCTGTACCGGACGGCCCGGGTGCGCTCGCTGCTCGCCTCGCCCGGCGAGCCCGGGGAGGTCACCAGCGACCGGCCCTACCCGAGCTTCGCGGCCTCCTACGAGCTGGAGCTGTACCTGGCCGTCGACCGGTGCGCGGGGCTGCGGCCCGGCGTCTACCACTACGACCCGTCCGGCCACCGGCTGGATCCGGTGCCCGCCGCGCAAGCCGACGTGCAGGAGCTGCTGGACCGGGGCCGCATGTCGGCGGACCTGACCACCCCTCCCCCGGTGCTGATGTTCGTCACCGCGCGCTTCCGCCGGGTGACGTGGAAGTTCACCGGGCCCGGGTACGCGCTGGTGCTGAGGAACACCGGGGCGCTGCTGCAGACGCTGTACCTCGTGGCCGCGACGCTGGAGCTCGCCACCCGCCCCCTCGCCACCGCCGACATCGACGTGACGGCACGCGCGCTCGGCACCGACTGGCGCACCGAGTCGTGCGTCGGCGGGCTCGCGCTCGGCCGGCCCGCCGACGGGCCGGGGCGCGTGGAGCGGCGCAGGCGGCCGGTGAACGACCCCGGCTGGCCGGAACTCGCCGCCGAGCTGCTGCGGCGCCGTCGCACCCGCTGAGTTACCCCAGCCCCACATCCGGTGAAACGAATGCCGACGTGACCGCGAAGATTATGTTACGGCCCGGATTAAACAAGAGAATATGTAATCACAAAATGGTTACGTGATAAATTCACAAAGGCAGGATGATCCAGGGGACTATTCGCATCCCTTCGCCGTGTAGAGAATTATCAGCAACGGACGACGTGAAGTAAAGAGGAGATGAGATGTTGACCACCGGACACCACAAGCACGGTCGCACCACGACTTTCCCGGGTACGGCCTCGCACCGGCAGGGCGTCTCCACGGGTCACCGGGCCGCCTCGGCCGCGTCCGGTGGCACCACCCGCTCCCACGCCCGCGACCAGCGCTCCGCCGACCAGTTCGTCATCGAGCCGCTGGACGGTTCAAGCTCCGCGTACGCGCTGCCGACCTACTGCGGCTGACAGCGAAAACCTCCACGGCGCCCGGCCGCCCTGAAACCCACGGCGCCCAGGAGGAGGACGGCGTGGTGCGCATGGGCCTCACAAGGCCCCCGCCCCGGCGCACCCCGCCCGGCTGTTCACCCACGGCGGCCCTCCAATACCCTGACACGGTGCCCGTTACGGCCCCCAATGGAGGCAGGGGAAATGGGAGCGCTCCCCCCCAGGGGCGAGTCGAAGAGCGGCCACGTACCCGGCGACCGGGAGGCGGACCGGCCCCGATGGCCCGGAGCCGCCCCGGAGGAATGGGCGCCGCGTGTGGCCGTACCGGTGACGCTGGCGATGCTGACCGGGTTCGCGGCCGTCACCGTCATCAACGTGCACGCCACCGTCTCCGGCCAGGCGCCGTTGCTCGGGTTCGCGATCTGCCTGGCGGTGGTGTTCCCGCTGCAGATGGTCCACTCCCTCGGCCGGCCGCTCACCTGGCCCGCCCGATGGCGGGTGCTCACCCTGTCGGCCCAGGCCCTCGCCACCTACCTGCCCTTCCTCTGGGTGGGGCCGTCGTGGGGGGCCATGGCCGGCTTCCTCGCGGGCTCACTGCTGCTCGCCGTGCCCGGCAGGGTGCGGTGGGTGCTGTACGCGGCGGCCGGGGCGGGCGTGCTGCCGGCGCTGGCGTCGCAGAGCCTCACCCCCCTCGTCATGGCCTACGGGGTCGGCTTCACCCTGCTGACCGGGGTGGTGGTCTACGGCATCAGCTCGCTGGCCGCGCTCATCTCCGAACTCCTGGCGGCCCGGGACCGGCTCGCGCGCATGGCCGTCACACGCGAACGATTACGGGTGGCGCGTGACCTGCATGATCTGCTGGGGTACAGCCTGTCGGCGATCACGCTGAAGAGCGAGCTGACCCATCGGCTGCTACCGGCGAACCCGCACCGGGCACAAGAGGAGATCACCGACATCCTGGGGGTCGCGCGCCAGGCACTGGCCGACGTACGCACCGTGGCCAGCGGATACCGCACCATGTCCCTGGCCGGAGAAGCCGAATCAGCCGTCTCGGTACTCACCGCCGCCGACATCGACGTACAAGCCACCATCGACACCCCACCCCTGCCCCCCGCACTGGAAACCGTCATGGCCACCGTCATCCGCGAGGCCATCACCAACATCCTGCGCCACAGCAAAGCCCAGCACACCGTCATCCACGCCACCCTCCACACCACCCCAGACGGCCACACCATCCACCTCCACATCGCCAACGACGGGCTCGACACCTCCTCCCCCACCCTGACCGGCACCGACGAGACCACGGATGGCACCACGCCCGTCGTCCACGGCAACGGGCTGCGCAACCTCACCTCCCGCCTCGCCACCGCCGACGGGAACCTCGCCTCGCGCACCACCCCCGACGGCTGGTTCCACCTCACCGCGACGGCGCCGGTGGAGCGGCTGCCGGCCGGGGAGGCCGCCGAGGACACCGGCCCGGGGCCGCTGCACTTCCCGCGGCTGTCCCGCGGCCGCGCCGAGGAGGAGCCCGAGCGGTCCGACACCCGGCAGTGGGCGCCGCGCGTGTCGGTGCCGATCACGATGGCGGTGCTGGCCGGCTACGCGTGCATCATGCTCGTCAACGTCATCGACACCGGCGTCGGCGTCCCCGGGATGCTGGGGTTCGCGGGCTGCCTCCTGGTGTCCTCCGCCCTGCAGGTGGCCCACTCCTTCGGCCGGCCGCTCGGCTGGCCCGCGCGGCTGCGCGCCGTCACCCTGTCCGCGCAGGCGGCGGCCAGCTACCTGCCGCTGCTGTGGATCGGGATGCCGTGGGGGTCGATGGTCGGCTTCCTCGCCGGGTCGGTGCTGCTGGTGGTGGCCGGCTGGACGCGCTGGGCGCTGTACGGGGCGATCGTGCTGGGAGTGCTGCCGCTGGCGCCGGCGTACGGCGTGACAGGCGCCTATCTGGTGTACCTGCCCGTCTCCAGCCTGCTGACCGGGCTGATCGTGTACGGGATGAGCTCGCTGTCCTCGCTGGTGGCCGAGGTGTCGGCGGCCCGGGACAAGCTGGCGCGGATGGCGGTGACGCGCGAGCGGCTCCGGGTGGCGCGTGACCTGCATGATCTGCTGGGGTACAGCCTGTCGGCGATCACGCTGAAGAGCGAGCTGACCCATCGGCTGCTACCGGCGAACCCGCACCGGGCACAAGAGGAGATCACCGACATCCTGGGGGTCGCGCGCCAGGCACTGGCCGACGTACGCACCGTGGCCAGCGGATACCGCACCATGTCCCTGGCCGGAGAAGCCGAATCAGCCGTCTCGGTACTCACCGCCGCCGACATCGACGTACAAGCCACCATCGACACCCCACCCCTGCCCCCCGCACTGGAAACCGTCATGGCCACCGTCATCCGCGAGGCCATCACCAACATCCTGCGCCACAGCAAAGCCCAGCACACCGTCATCCACGCCACCCTCCACACCACCCCAGACGGCCACACCATCCACCTCCACATCGCCAACGACGGGCTGGACGCCCAACCTCCGCACCGCGGGGTACGCATGGCCGCGCTCCCCTGCGGCGAACCGGCCCCGGCCTCCGGCGCCACTCCCCCGGTCGCCCACGGCAACGGCCTGAGCAACCTCATCACCCGCCTGGCCGGCGCCGGCGGCCGGCTCAACGCCCAGGTCACCTCGGACGGCTGGTTCCACCTCACCGCCACCGTCCCCCTCCCGGACCCGCCCAGCTTCACCTCCCGCGACTGACGGTCGTCGTCGCCGGCAGGGTTGGGGGGTGCCGTTCTTTTGGGGTCGGCGAACCGTGCGCCTTTACATTGTAGATTTTTTGCGCTTCCGGGCCTCCGGAGAGGACGCATCGGGAGGGCGGGCTGGTAAGGAAAGACTTAGTTAGTCTAGCCTTACCTAAGTTCGGATCAGCGATCACGCGGAGGGTGCGGTCTTGGGTGCCTCGGTGCCGTCGGGCGGGGACGTCCTGCGGCGTGCCATCGGAGGGCAGCGGCGGGACGTGGCCGTGGGGTCGGCGCTCGGCGCCGCCCACCAGGCCGGAGAGGCGCTGGTCCCGGTGCTGATCGGCATCACCATCGACCAGGGGGTCGCCGAGGGGGACCTCGGGGCGCTGCTCGCGCTGCTCGGCGTGCTGGCCGTCGTCTACGTCGGGTTGTCGTTCGGCTTCCGCTTCGGCGCGCGGGCCGGGGAACGGGCCGCCGAGCGGGCGGGCCACGACCTGCGGGTGGCGCTCGTCGAACGGGTGCTGCACCCGGGGGGCGGCGCCGAGGAGGGGCGGCTGCCCGGCGCGCTCACCGCCATCGCCACCGAGGACGCGCGGCGGGTCGGCGCGGTGAACATGGCCGTGCTGTCCGGGGTGTCGGCGCTGGCCGGGCTGCTGGTGGGCGCCGTCGTGCTGCTGCGCATCTCGCTGCCGCTCGGGCTGATGGTGCTGCTCGGCACCCCCGTGCTGCTGTGGCTCGGCCACCTGCTGAGCAAGCCGCTCGAGCGCCGCAGCGAGGCCGAGCAGGAACGTGCCGCGCACGCCTCCGGCGTCGCCGCCGACCTGGTGGCCGGCCTGCGGGTGCTCAAGGGCATCGGCGCCGAGGCCGCCGCCGTCGCCCGCTACCGCGCGACCAGCCGTGAGTCCCTGGCCGCCACCGTACGCGCCGCCCGCGCCGAGGCCCTGAGCAACGGCGCCGTCCTCGCGCTCACCGGAACGTTCATCGCGGTGGTGGCCCTGGTCGGCGGCCGGCTCGCCGCCCAGGGCGACATCACCCTCGGCCAGCTCGTCTCCGCCGTCGGCCTCGCCATGTTCCTGCTCGGCCCCCTGGAGGTCCTCTCCTGGGTCACCACCGAACTCGCCCAGGCCCGCGCCTCCGCCGCCCGCGTCGCCGGCGTCCTGTCCACCCCGCCCGCCGTCCCCCCCGGCAC
>NZ_JBDPMD010000035.1:0-95470 GCF_039871875.1 Sphaerisporangium sp. B11E5
CCCCCCGCCCTCACCCACGCACCCCACAGATTCCTGCCCGCCCTCCCTTCCTCTCCCCCGCCTTCCCTGGCGGACGACGGGGCCCTCGCCTCACCTACCCCGCGCACTCCCGCCGTCCCTTCCCCGCACTTGGCCTGGCGGAGGGCGGGACCCTCGCCCTCACCCACGCACCCCACAGGTTGCCTGCCCGCCCTTCCCCCTTCCCCCCGCCTTCCCTGGCGGACGACGGGGCCCTCGCCTCACCTACCCCGCGCACTCCCTCCCTTCCCCGCGCTTCCCCCAGGCGCGCGGTGGGGCCCTCGCTTCATCCATCCCCCCCACCAGACTCCCGCCCTCCACCGCCCCTTCCTCGCGCTTCCCGTGGTGGACGACGGGGCCCTCGCCCTCATCCGCCGACCCACAGACTCCCGCTGCCCGCCGTCCTTCCCCGGCGGTCGGCGGGGCCCTCACCCTCGCTCTCACCCACCTACAGACTCCTGCCGGCGTCTCCCTCCGTCGTGCTTATTTGCGGCCGGCGGTGGGAGGTGGTGGAGATGCGGGGGCCGTTTCCGTGGGCGCCACGGAGGTCGCATGGGGGGCGGCGTAGGTGCGCGTTTAGTGGGTCGAGGTTTTGGCGGCGTGGGGTGGGTTGCTGGGCGGCATCGCTTCGGGGGCGTTCGAAGTGTCGGCTGGAGGCGCGTGTCGGGGCTGTGCGGTTGATGGGGCGGCTTGACGTGATGTTTGAGACTTTGGCGGGAGAAACATTGAGATTTGGCGGTATGGGCTACGTCAAGTCTCAAACGTGGTGTCAATGAAAGAATTGAGGTAGGCGCCGGGGTTGTCGGCGGTGTTCCTCCACCATGAGAAAGGGTCGCTATGACGTACTCTCCGGTACGGTTCTTCTGGGTGGCGCGATGACGGGCGCGGGTCATGCGGCGGACAGTCATGATGTGATTCAGGTTCGGGGGGCTCGGGAGAACAACCTCACGGGTGTCTCGCTCGATATACCTAAGCGGCGTCTCACGGTGTTCACCGGGCTTTCCGGGTCCGGTAAGAGTTCGCTGGTGTTCGGCACCATCGCCGCTGAGTCGCAGCGGCTGATCAACGAGACTTACACGGCGTTCGTGCAGTCGTTCATGCCGAGTCTTGGGCGGCCGGATGTCGATGCGCTGCACAATCTCAGTGCGGCGATCATGGTGGACCAGGAGCGGATGGGGGCCAACTCCCGTTCCACGGTGGGGACGGCGACCGATGCCTACACCATGTTGCGGATCATCTACAGCCGGCTCGGTACGCCGCACATCGGTACGTCCTCCGCGTTCAGTTTCAATACCGCGGAGGGGATGTGCCCGGCCTGTGAGGGGCTCGGGGAGGTGTCCGACATCGACGTGTACCAACTGGTGGACGTCGATCGGTCGCTCAACGACGGTGCGGTGACCGTGCCGGGGTTCGACGTCGGGGGGTGGTACTGGCAGATTCTGGCTTCTTCGGGGTTCTTCGATCCGGCGGCCAGGCTGCGGGACCTGTCGCCGGCCGAGTGGGACGCACTGATGTTCAAGGCGGCCACCCCGGTCAAGGTGGGTGGGTCGACCATGACCTATGAGGGGCTCGCGGTGAAGGTGCGGCGGCTGTTCCTCAATAAGGATCGTGAGTCGATGCGGCCGCAGATGCGGGCGTTCGTGGACCGGGCGGTGGCGTTCGCGACCTGCCCGGAGTGCAAGGGGGCCCGGCTCAATCCGGCGGCGTTGTCGTCGACCATCCAGGGGCGCAACATCGCCGAGTGCTCGGCCATGCAGATCAACGAGCTGGCACGGTTCGTGGCCGAGCTGGACGAGCCGTCGGTGGCGCCGATGCTCGCCGGGCTGCGTGGCACGCTGGACAACCTGGTGGAGATCGGGCTCGGCTACCTCAGCCTGGACCGTCCCTCCCTCACGCTGTCCGGCGGGGAGTCGCAGCGCGTGAAGATGGTGCGCCATCTCGGCTCCAGTCTCACCGACGTCACCTATGTCTTCGACGAGCCGACGGCCGGGCTGCACCCGCACGACATCCAGCGCATGAACACCCTGCTGCGGCTGCTGCGGGACAAGGGGAACACGGTGCTCGTCGTGGAGCACAAACCCGAGGTGATCGCCATCGCCGATCACGTGGTGGACCTCGGCCCGGGCGCGGGCCCGGCCGGCGGGCGCATCTGTTTCACCGGGACCGTCGAGGAGTTGCGGCGTTCGGACACCCTGACCGGGCGTTACCTGGACCACAAGGTGACGCTGCGCGAGAAGCCGCGCGCGGCCACCGGGACGTTGCCCATCACCGGCGCCACCCTGCACAACCTCAAGGACGTCAGCGTGGACATCCCCCTCGGGGTGCTGACCGTGGTCACCGGGGTCGCCGGGTCGGGGAAGAGCTCGCTGATCCACGGCTACCTGCCGCGGTTCGACGGCGTCGTGGTGGCCGACCAGTCCCCCATCCGCGGCTCGCGGCGCAGCAACCCGGCCACGTACACCGGCCTGCTCGACCCGATCCGCACGGCGTTCGCCAAGGCCAACGGCGTCAAGGCGTCCCTGTTCAGCGCCAACTCCGAGGGCGCCTGCCCCGCCTGCAAGGGTCTTGGCCTGGTCTACACCGACCTGGCGATGATGGCCGGGGTCGCGTCGGTGTGCGAGCAGTGCGAGGGCAGGCGCTTCACCCCCGAGGTGCTCACCCACACGCTGAACGGCAAGAACATCAGCGAGGTCCTGCTGATGTCCATCGCCGAGGCCCGCGACTTCTTCACCTCCGGCCCCGCCCGGACCATCCTCAACCGCCTCGCGGACGTGGGCCTCGGCTACCTCAGCCTCGGCCAGCCCCTCACCACCCTGTCCGGCGGCGAACGGCAGCGCCTCAAGCTGGCCATCCACATGGCTGAGAAGTCCGCCATCTATGTCCTGGACGAGCCGACCACGGGGTTGCACCTGGCCGACGTGGACCGTCTGCTGGCCCTGCTCGACCGCCTGGTCGACACCGGCAACACGGTCATCGTCATCGAGCACCACCAGGCCGTCATGGCCCACGCCGACTGGATCATCGACCTCGGCCCGGGTGCCGGCCACGACGGCGGCCGCGTGGTCTTCACCGGCCCCCCGGCCGATCTGATCGCCGCCGGCGACACCCTGACGGCCCGGCATCTCCGGGAGTACCTCTCCCCAATCCCCCAATAACCCACTTAACGCCATATAGGTGATGATTGTCCCCCTCTGGGGTACTTACTCCCGATGATGCGGCTAATACAGCTATTAGCCGCATCATCGGCTTCACAGTCCCAGCGCGGGCGCCGAGCCGCGGCCGCTGACGACCGTGGTGAACACCAACCGGCAGGCGTCGTCGTCGGGCTGCAGTTCGAGGCGGAGGATCCCCTCGTCCCACGTGTGCTGCGTTCAACAGCCGCGGCAGGTCGGCCCGCGTGGACCGGCCGAGGCCCACGCCCGTGTGATCGTGCTCTGCCTTCGGCACGGACACGATCGCGGCGCCCTCCTCGGGGACGAACCGGAGGCCGCCCTCGACGCCACGGCGGGAACGGCCGATCATGAGGACGGCGGAAGGTAGGGGCACGGTTACCGCGAGAGGGGTCGGAGCGGGGAAGATGGGCGCTCAGCAGTGCAGAGCCCTCCGGAACGAACGTGAGGATTGATGTCCGTATATATCCGGTTTCCCGCGATCTTCGGGCAGGTAGTGGTGTTCACCGCCGAGGACGACCTGTGGATGGTGTCCGACGAGGGCGGGCGGGCGTTCCGGCTGACCGCCGGGCTCGCCGAGGCCACCTACCCCCGGTTCTCACCGGACGGCGGGCTGCTCGCGTTCGTCGGCCGCGAGGAGGGACCGGAGGAGGTCTACGTCATGCCCGCCGACGGCGGATCGGCCCGGCGGCTCACCTACGACGGAGCGCTGTGCACGGTGACGGCGTGGTCGCCGGACGGGGCGGTGATCTACGCCAGCGACGCCCGCCAGCCCTTCAACCGGCGCAAATGGCTGCACCGCGTGGACCCCGCCGGGCACTCGGAACCGCTGCCGCACGGACCGGCCAACACCATCACCTACGGGCACGGCGGCGCCGTGGTGCTCGGACGCAACACCGCCGACCCGGCCCGCTGGAAGCGTTACCGTGGCGGCACCGTCGGCGACCTCTGGATCGACAGGGAGGGCGACGGCCGCTTCGCCCGCCTCATCGCCCTGGCCGGCAACCTCGCCTCCCCGTGCTGGGCGGGGGAACGGATCTACTTCCTGTCCGACCACGAGGGCATCGGGAACGTCTACTCCTGCACCCCCGCCGGCACGGACCTGCGGCGCCACACCGACCACGGCGACTACTACGCCCGCAACCTGTCCAGCGACGGCACGCGCCTGGTGTACCACGCGGCGGGCGACCTGTACCTGCTCGACCCCGCCGAGGGTGAGTCCCGCCGCCTGGACGTGCGCCTCGGCAGCTCCCGCACCCAGCGCAACCGCCGCTTCGCCTCCGCGGCCCGCTACCTCGACAGCGCCCGGCTCGCCCCCGACGGCAGCGGCCTCGCCGTCACCACGCGCGGCAAGGCCTACTCGTTCGGCAACTGGGAGGGCCCGGTCCGCCAGCACGGCGAGCCCGACGGCGTCCGCTACCGCCTGCTGAGCTGGCTCCCCGGCCACGAACGCCTCGTGGCCGCCGCGAGCGACGAGGGCGAACGCGAGGTCCTCGTCGTGCTCACCGCGGACGGCAGCGCCGAGCCGATCCGCCTGACCGGCCTCGACACCGGCCGCGCCATCCACCTGGAGGTGTCCCCCGACACCGGCACCGACCGCATCGCGGTGACCAACCACCGCAACGAGCTGCTCGTCATCGACCTGCCCTCGGCCCCCGGCGAGGAAGCCGTCCTCACCGTCGCCGACCGTGCCCCTTACGCCCGGATCACCGACCCCACCTGGTCCCCGGAGGGCGACTGGCTCGCCTACTCCTGCCCCGAGACGGCCCACAGCACGGTGATCAAGCTTTACCGGACCGCGACCGGGCAGACCCACCGCGTCACCCGCCCCGTGCTGCGCGACGGCATGCCCGCCTTCGACCCCGAGGGCCGCTACCTGTACTTCATCGGCGAACGGGTCTTCAACCCCGTGTACGACTCCCTGCAGTTCGACCTCGGCTTCCCCCTCGGCACCCGCCCCTACGCCGTGACGCTGCGCGAGGACGTCGGCTCGCCGTTCGTCCTCGAACCCCGTCCCCTGTCGGGCGACGACACCGCGAAGAAGGGCACCGACCGTACGAGCGCCCCCGCGGGCGACGAGGACAGCGACCCCGCGGAGGCCGCCACCGGCACTGCCGAGGACACCGAGGACGACGAGTCCGGCGACGAGGAGGGCCTGCGCATCGACCTGGACGGCATCGAGCGCCGCGTCATCGCCTTCCCCGTCCCCGAGGGCCGGTACCACCGCGTCGCCGGCCTGAAGGACAAGGTGCTGTTCATCGTGTATCCCGTCTCCGGCAGCCGCGGCGACGAGTACGCCGACCCGGTCTCCGGCACCTTGCAGGCTTACGACCTGCGCAAGCAGAAACTCGACACCATCGCGGGCGACGTGTCCGACTTCCGTCTCGGCCAGGACGGCAGCACCCTGCTCTACCGCTCCGGCCGCCGCCTGCGCGTCGTCAAGGCCGGCGAGAGCCCGTCCGACGACGACGCCACCACCCGGGCCGCCGGCTGGATCGACCTGCACCGCGTCAAGGTGTCGGTGCTCCCGGACGCCGAGTGGCGGCAGATGTTCCGCGAGGCGTGGCGCCTGCAGCGCGAGCACTTCTGGGTGGAGGACATGGCGGGCATCGACTGGGACGGCGTGTACCGCCGCTACCTGCCGCTCGTCGACAAGATCGCCACCCGTGGCGAGTTCTCCGACCTGCTGTGGGAGCTGCACGGCGAGCTCGGCACGTCCCACGCCTACGAGGGCGGCGGGGAGTACCGCGAGAGCCCCCACTACTGGCAGGGCCTGCTCGGCGCCGACTGGGAGTACCGCGACGGCGCGCACGTCATCACCCGCGTCGTCCAGGGCGACCCGTGGGACCCCGAGGCCACCTCGCCCCTCAACCGCCCGGGACTGGACGTACGGCCCGGCGACGTGATCGTCGCGGTCAACGGCCGGCCGGTCACCACTCCCGCGGGCCCGGCGCCGCTGCTGGTCAACCAGGCCGACCAGGAGGTGGAACTGACCGTCCGGCGCGGCGACGGCCCGCCCCGCACCGTCACGGTCAAGGCCATGTCCGACGAGCAGCCCGCCCGCTACCGCGACTGGGTGGAGGCCAACCGTGCCCGCGTCCACGAACGCACCGACGGCCGCGTCGGCTACCTGCACATCCCCGACATGGGCCCCCTCGGCTACGCCGAGTTCCACCGCGGCTTCCTCGCCGAGCACGACCGCGAGGGCCTGGTGGTGGACGTCCGCTTCAACGGCGGCGGCCACGTCTCCGGCCTGCTGCTGCAGAAACTGGCCCGCCGGCGGCTCGGCTACGACTTCCCGCGCTGGGGCCTGCCCGAGCCCTACCCCGCCGAGTCGCCCCGCGGCCCGATGGTGGCCATCACCAACGAGCTGGCCGGCTCGGACGGCGACATCTTCAGCCACACGTTCAAACTGCTGCGCCTCGGCCCGCTGGTCGGCAAACGCACCTGGGGCGGCGTCATCGGCATCTGGCCCCGCCACCAGCTCGCCGACGGCACCGTCACCACCCAGCCGGAGTTCTCCTTCGCCTTCGACGACGTCGGCTGGCGGGTGGAGAACTACGGCACCGACCCCGACGTCGAGGTGGACATCACCCCGCAGGAGTACGCCCGCGGGGTCGACTCCCAGCTGGAGCGGGCCATCGACCTCGCCCTGGAGGCCCTGACCGAACATCCCCCGCACACGCCCAACCCGGCCGACCGGCCCCGTCTCACCGTGCCGCCGCTGCCGCCGCGCGGGTGACCGTCACCGGATGGCGGGCTGCTGGGCGACGGCGTCCTCGGCCGGCAGGGACGGCTCCGGGGTCACGGGCGGCGGAGGCGGTGTCACCGGGTCCTCCGCCGGAGGCGTCCGCTGGTCGGGGGCGTCCGGCTCGGGCTTCGGCTGCGCCAGCGGCTGGTCGCGGGCCAGCGGTGCGCGGTCGAAGGGGAAACTCGTCTTGAACGTCGCCTGCGACAGGGCGCGCTGGCCGTCCGCGTTGGGGTGGAAGAAGTCCCACTTGCTCACGTGGTCCAGCGTGAAGGGATAGGAGAACACCGCCCCGCCGTCGTAGCGGCACCCCGGCGTGTACGCCGCGCAGGCCTCGGCCATCGCGGCGTTGTACGCCTGCACGCGCTCGCGCACACGGTCACGGCGGGCCTGGTCCTTCTTGGCGTCGGAGCCGGCGTTGGCCAGCATCGTGGGGCAGATGCGGCCGATCGTCCAGAACGACTTGGCCAGGACGTTGTCCTTGCCGATGCGCCACAGCCGCTTGAGGTCGGGGATGCTCGCCGCGAACACCTTGACCCCCGACGGGGCGAGCACCGCGAGCGCCCGGTCGATCCGGGCGCGGTAGGTGGCCACCGGGGTCATCTTGGACTCGCTCTCCACGCACGCGTCCTGCGCGCCGATGAGCAGGGTGACGTACGCCGCCTTGGCCGCCACCGCCTTCTGCGCCTGGGCCGCCATGTCGGCGCTGGTGGACCCCGGCACCGCGAAGTTACGGTTGTGCCCCTTGATGGCGGGACCGAGCGCGAGCAGCCGCAGGTAGTGGCTGTTCACCCCCGGGTGGTCGCCCGCCGACCAGGACCGCGAGGTGCACGAGACGTACCAGCCGCAGGCGTTGAAGCCCGCGCTGATCGAGTCGCCGAGCGCCGCCATCACCGGCGGGACCGGGTCGGCCGCCAGCGCCACGGCCGTACCCGGCGTCCACGCCACCGCCGCGGCGAGCACGAACGCGATCCTTCTGACCATGGGCACCTCCGCCTGGGACACCATCCGATCCCGGAAGAGATCGAGGAACGAGCACCCAAGGTAGAGATCGGCGACCACCTGCTCTATTACCTCTGAGCAAGGCGTTGCTACCGTTGACCAAGTTCCTATCGCGGCTTGACATGGGAAGACGCGTGTGCAGCGTGGGACGGCGTGGCATCACGTTCCGTGGGCAGTGCTGTGAGAGGCGCCCCCGATGTCGAACGCGTTCAGTTTCCGCATAAGGTGGGCAAGGTGAGTGTCGCGCTCGGGATAACCCGCCCCCCGCTGGTTCGCACCATTCCCGTTCACGACCCGGAGGACCTGGTCGCCCGCCTGCCGCAGGCACCCCCCTACGCCTGGATCCACCAGGGGGACGGCCTGGTCGCCTGGGGAGAGGCCGCCAGGGTCACGGTGCCGCCGGGCGCGGGACGCTTCGACTGGGCGCGCCGCTGGCTGGCGCGCGCGTTCGCCGCGACCCGCGTGGACGACGACGTGCTCGTACCCGGGTCAGGGCCGGTCGCGTTCGGCTCGTTCACCTTCGACCCGGCCTCCGCCGGGTCGGTGCTCGTCGTCCCCCGCATCGTGCTCGGCCGCCGCGACGGCCGCGCCTGGCTGACCACGGTCGGCGACCCGCCCATCGACCTGATGGCGTCCCCCCGCGCGCCCGGTGGCGTGCTGTACGCCGACGGGTCGCGCACCGCGCCGGAGTGGGAGCACGCGGTGGCCCGGGCGGTCGGCGAGATCCGGTCCGGGCGGCTGGAGAAGGTCGTGCTGGCCCGCGACCTCATCGCCACCACCGAGCGGGACATCGACGTGCGCCTGCTGCTGGACCGCCTGGCCCGCGCCTACCCCGAGTGCTACACGTTCTCCTGTGACGGCCTGGTCGGCGCCACCCCCGAGCTGCTGGTGCGGCACACCGGCCAGTCCATCGAGTCGCTGGTGCTGGCGGGCACCACCCCCCGCGGTTCCACCCCCGCCGAGGACAAGGAACGCGGCGCGGCGCTGTTCGAGTCCCCCAAGAACCGGTACGAGCACGTCTGCGCCGTCGCCTCGGTCCGCGACGCGCTCGCCCCGCTGTGCGCGGAGCTGACCGTGCCCGACGAGCCCGAACTGCTGATCCTGCCCAACGTGCAGCACCTGGCCAGCCGCGTGCACGGCCGACTGGCCGACGGCGCCTCGGTGCTCGACGTCGTGGCCGCCATGCACCCCACCGCCGCCGTCGGCGGCACCCCCACCGGCGTCGCCCTCGACGTCATCCGCGAGCTGGAGGGCATGGACCGCGGCCGCTACGCCGGCCCCGTCGGCTGGATCGACGCCCGCGGCGACGGCGAATGGGGCATCGCCCTGCGCAGCGCCGAGATCGACGGCAACACCGCCCGCCTGTACGCCGGCTGCGGCATCATGAGCGACTCCGACCCCGCCGCCGAGCTCGCCGAGGCCCAGGCCAAGTTCCGCGTCATGCGCCAGGCCCTGGAGGGCTAGCGGGGCGGTCCAGCTCGCGGGCCAGGTCGTCCAGCTCGGCGCCGCCGGCCATCAGCGTGGTGAGCTTCTCACGGGTGACGGCGTCGCGGTCGTAGTGGCCCAGGCTGGTGCCGCGGTTCAGCACCAGGAAGCGGTCGCCGACCGGGTGGGCGTGGTGGGGGTTGTGGGTGATGAAGACCACACCGAGGCCGCGGTCACGGGCACGGGCGATGTAGCGGAGCACGACGCCGGCCTGTTTGACGCCGAGCGCGGAGGTGGGTTCGTCAAGGATGAGCACCCTCGCGCCGAAGTGCACGGCGCGGGCGATGGCCACCGACTGGCGTTCGCCGCCGGACAGCGTGCCGACGGGCTGGTCGACGTCGCGGATGTCGATGCCCATGGCGCGGAGCTCCTCGCGGGCCACACGCTTGGCCCTGGCCACGTCGAGGCGGCGCAGGGGGCCCTTGACGGGCTCGGAGCCGAGGAAGAAGTTCCGCCAGACGGACATCAGGGGGATCATCGCCAGGTCCTGGTGGACCGTGGCGATGCCGCGGTCGAGGGCCTCACGGGGGCCGGTGAGGCGCACAGGGGCGCCGTCCACCAGGTACTCGCCGGTGTCCTGCTGGTGGACGCCGGCGAGGATCTTGATGAGGGTGGACTTGCCAGCGCCGTTGTCACCGAGGACGCAGGTCACCTCACCGGCCCGGACCAGGGTCGAGACGCCGCGCAGGGCGATCACGCCGCCGAAGGTCTTGCCGATGTCGCGGACCTCCAGCAGCGGCGGGGCCGTCATCGCCGCACCTCCTCGGCGTAGCGGCGGACCAGGCGGTTGGTGAGGGTGGCCAGCAGCAGCATGCCGCCGAGGAAGAACGTGAACCAGTCGGCGTCCCAGCCGGCGAACACGATGCCCTTGTCCGCCATGCCGAAGATCATCGCGCCGATGGACGCGCCGATCGCCGAGCCGTACCCGCCGGTCAGCAGGCAGCCGCCGATCACGGCGGCGATGATGTAGACGAACTCCTGCCCGATGCCGGCGCTGGCCTGCACCGAGGTGAAGCGCAGCGCCATGATCGAGCCGACCAGCCACGCGGCGACGGCGGTGCCCATGAACAGGGCGATCTTGGTGCGGGCGGCCGGGACGCCGACGGCGCGTGCCACCCGCTCGTCCCCGCCCACCGCGAAGATCCAGTTCCCGGCGCGGGTGCGCATGAGGATCCAGGTGGCGAGAGCCGTCACGCCGATCCACCAGAAGATCGCCACCCGGAAGTCCACCCCGCCGACGGTCACCGAGCCCGCGAGCAGCGCCCGGGCCCCCTCGTACCCCTCGGCCCTGCGCAGCCCGCTCACCTGCACGGTGCCGGTGAGCGCCTTGGTGACGCCGAGGTTCAGCCCCTGGAGCATGAGGAACGCCCCCAGGGTCACGATGAAGCTCGGCAGCCTGGTGCGGACGACGAGCACACCGTTGGCGAAGCCCACCGCCAGCGCCAGCACGAGGCCCGCCGCCATGGCCGCCCACACGTTCCACCCGTACCGCGTGGCCAGGGTGACCAGCACGAGCCCGGTGGTACCGGTGAGCACGCCGGCCGACAGGTCGAACTCCCCGCCGATCATCAGCAGGGCGATGGCGACCGCCATGATGCCGAGCGTCGAGGCCGGGTCCAGCCAGTTGGCCACGCCGTCGGCGGAGCGGAACACCGGCGCCTCGGCCGAGAAGAACGCGAAGACGGCCACCGCGCCGACCACCGAGCCGAGCTCCGGGCGGATCAGCAGGCGCCGCGCCAGGCCGGTGCCCGCGATCCGCTCGTCGGCCGTGACGGTCGTCACCGGGTGCCGGCCTCGGCCAGCTTGGCGACCTGCGCCGCGTTCTCCTTGGTGACGAAGCCGGGGCCGGTGTTGACCGGCAGGCCGCCGCCGACGGTGTTGAGGTTGGACCTGTACAGGTGGAGGAAGGTGATCGGCAGCCAGCCCTGCAGGTACTGCTGCTGGTCCACCGCGAACAGGATCTCCCCGGCCTCGATGGCGTCCACGACGTCGGCCGACAGGTCGAACGTCGCCAGCTTGGCCGTGGAGCCGCCGTCCGCGATCGCGTCGCGGGCGGCGACGGCGACCGCCGGGTTGAGGGTGAGCACGCCGTTCAGCGAGGTGTCCGACTGGAGTCTCGCCTTGATCTTGGAGGTGGCGTCGGCGAGGTTGCTGACGTCCACCTGCAGCCGTTCCACCGTGCCGCCGAGGGTCGCCGTGGCGCCGTTGCACCGCTGGTCCAGGCCGACGTTGCCGGCCTCGTGGATGACGCACAGCAACTTGGTGACCCCCTCGGCCTTGAGCTTCTCGCCCGAGCCGCGCCCGGCCACCTCCTCCGACTGCCCGACGTGGGTGACGGCGCCGAACTCCTTGGACCGGTCGCCGCCGGAGTTGATGGTGACGACGGGGATCCCGGCGGCCACCGCCTTGCCGATCGACTCCCGCAGCGCGTCGGGGTTGGCCATGGACACCACCAGGCCGCCCGTCTTCTGGCTGACCGCCTGGTCGATGAGCTGGGCCTGACGCGCGGGGTCGCCGTCGCCTTGGTAGGTCACCGTGTCGCCGTACCGGCGGCCGGCCGCCTCGGCGCCGTTCTTGACGACGTCCCAGAACGCGTCGCCGGGCGCGCCGTGGGTGATCACGGCGAACGTGCTCCCGCTCCCCTGGCCCTGCGAGGCCGGCGCCGAGGCCCCGGCGGACGGGGCGGCCTGGCCGCCCCCGGAGCAGCCGCCGAGCGCCAGCGCGCCGAGCGCGAGCGCCGCCGCCAACCGCGTGGTCAGTCTCATGGACACCTCCCGTACCGTCCCGGAGGACGAGATCGGCCGCATGCCAGAGTTTGTAACCTCGCGTAACCATTCTGTCAATAATTTGTCGTGACATTCGGACCTATCCCGGCGTCCCTGCACGTTTCACGAGCGGAACAGCGGGACGCGGACGGCTCACCGGGCCACGGAACGGCGTGCCACCCTGACCGGCCCGTTCACTTGGCGTCAGGATTTGTCAGGACATTCTGACGTCCGCTAACCTCTCCCCGTAAGCGGTCGGTCACGGAGCCGGGAGTACGCCATGAGCACTCGACTCGACATCGATCTCGACCGGTCCAGCCCGGTGCCGCTCTACTTCCAGGTGGCCGAGCAGATAGCCGAGGCGATCCGGCGGGGCGACCTGGTGCCGGGGTCGCGGCTGGACAACGAGATCCTGCTGGCGGACCGGCTCGGGCTGTCGCGCCCCACGATCCGGCAGGCGATCCAGTACCTCGTGGACAAGGGCCTGCTGGTCCGCAAACGCGGGGTCGGCACCCAGGTGGTGCACGGGCAGGTCAAGCGGTCGGTCGAGCTGACCAGCCTGTACGACGACCTGCGGCGCGCGGGGCAGGAGCCGAGCACGCGGGTGCTCGCGCTGGAGCCGGTGGGCGCCGACGACGAGATCGCGGCCGTGCTCGGGGTCGCGGCCGGCACGCAGGTGGTGCACGTCGAGCGGGTGCGGTACGCCGCCGGGGAGCCGCTGGCGCTGCTGCACAACTGGCTGCCCGTGGGGCTCGGGCCGCTCACCGCGCAGGCGCTGGAGGAGCGCGGCCTGTACGAGCTGCTGCGCGCGGCCGGGGTCCGCATGCGCGTCGCCAACCAGCGCATCGGCGCCAAGGCCGCCACCCACACCGAGGCCCGCCTGCTGGACGAACGGCGCGGCGCCCCGCTGCTCACCATGACCCGCACCACCTACGACGACCAGGGCCGGGCCGTCGAGCACGGGTCGCACGTCTACCGGGCCGCGCACTACTCGCTGGAGGTCACGCTCATCGAGCGCTGACCCTGGTGGGGGTCTGGTTCTGTGACGTCTGGTGTGGCGAACGACCCGGCGCCTTTACAAAGTAGATCCGGTACCCGGCGTCTCCGAGAGGTGATCCCGCACGCGGGTCCTTGGCGGGCACCCCGGGTGGTGCGGCCTAGCCGGCCACCTCGGGCACGGCCTTCCCCGTCGTCCCGGGAATCGCGTCACCGGCGTCCTCCCCCGTGGGGTCCTCCGCGTGCCCGGCCGCGGCGCGGGAGGCGCGCCGCTTGAGGTACAGGGTGGTGCCGACGCCGCACAGGACGGCGGCGACCAGGCCAACCCACGAGAAGCCCTTGAGCCACCGCTCGGCCACGATGCCGAGGTAGTAGATGACCGCGGTGGTGCCGCCCGCCCACAGGATGCCGCCGAACACGTTGGCCACCAGGAACCGCCAGTACGGCATGCGCAGCGCCCCGGCGAGCGGCCCGGCCAGGATGCGCAGCAGGGCGATGAACCGGCCGAAGAAGACCGCCCACATGCCCCACCGGTCGAACGACTGCTTGGCCTTGACCAGGTGGGACGGCCCGAAGTGCTTGGGGAACCGCCTGCCGAGCCGGTCGAAAAGCGGCTGGCCGCCCCTGCGTCCGATGGCGTAGCCGATGGAGTCGCCGATGATCGCGCCCACGCTGGCGCAGACCCCGACCCACAGCGGGCTGACGGTGTGCTGGGCCGACAGCAGCGCCGCGCTGACCAGGACCACCTCGCCCGGCAGCGGGATGCCGAGGCTCTCCAAGCCGATGACCAGCCCGACGATCACGCAGATCCAAGCCGGCTCAATGGCTTGCAGCCATTCGTCGACATGCATGATTCACACCCTAGGTGGCGAGATGTTCTGCCTCGCCGGTCGTCGCGAGAAATGACATGACCGCCTCCTGGGCCGCCTCGCGCAGCGCCGCATGCAGCCGGGCGTTCTCGGCGCGATCGGTGCGCACCTCGACGACGCGCAGCCCCTCCCCCCTGATGGCCTTCGGCAGGTCGCCCGCCGAGGACAGCAGGGTGTAGGGGGTGCCGGTGGCCGCGGCCACGTAGGCGAGGTCCACGCCGTGCGGGGTGCCGAAGACGCGCTCGAACGGCGCGGTCAGCCCGGCCTGCGGCAGCAGCGAGAAGATGCCGCCGCCGTCGTTGTTCACCACGACCAGGCACAGGTCGGGACGCGGCTCGCGCGGGCCGAGGATCAGCCCGTTCTGGTCGTGCAGGAAGGCGAGGTCGCCGAGCAGCGCGTACGACGGGCCGTTGTGCGCCAGCGCGGCGCCGACCGCGGTGGACACCAGGCCGTCGATGCCGGCCGCGCCGCGGTTGGCCAGCAGCCGCAGGCCCCTGCGGGGCCGCATCGCCTGGTCCAGGTCGCGGATCGGCATGGAGGAGGCGCAGAACAGCAGCGCGTTGTTGGGCAGCGCGTCCGTCAGGTCACGGGCCAGCCGCGGCTCGCTGACGCCCGAGTCGTCCAGCACGGCGTCCACGGCCTCCCGCGCGGCCGCCTCGGCCGACCGCCAGGACCGCAGCCAGGAGTCGTCCCCCGCGGCGACCGGGATCTCGACGGCGGCGGCGACCTGGGTGGCCGACCGGGTGGGGTCAGGCCAGCGGGACATGTCCGGACTTACCACGATGTGCTCCGTGGCCCGCCTGAGCCAGGCCAGCAGCGGCCGGGACAGGGTCGGCCGGCCGAGCGTCACCACGACGTCGGGCACGTGGGCGTCGGCGAACTCGGGGGTGCCGAGCAGGAAGTGGTACGCCGAGATGGAGTGGTCGCCGTACCGGGCACCGCCGGTGGGCTCCGACAACACCGGCCAGCCCGCCATGCCGGCGGCGGCGACGTAGCGGCGCACGTTGGCGGCGCCGTCGCCGACGACGAGCACCCCGCGCCGCGTGGGGGCGACGTGCAGGGCCGCCGAAGGCGGCGCCACCCGGACGCGCACCCACGGGCCGGACGCGGCGCCGGTGAGCGGCTCGCTCCAGGTGTCGTCGCCGTCGGGGATCAGCGGCTCGCGGAACGCCAGGTTGAGGTGCACCGGGCCGGGGTCGCCCGGCCCGAGTGCCCGCTGGTAGGCCCGGCAGGTGAGCGAGCGCCAGTAGGCGACCTGGCCGGGGCGGTCCTCGGGCACGCCGACCTCGGCGAACCAGCGGACCGACCCGCCGTACAGATTGATCTGGTCGATGGTCTGGCTGGCGCCGGTGCCGCGCAGCTCCGGCGGCCGGTCGGCCGTCAGCACCAGCAGCGGCACGCCGGACTCGTGCGCCTCGATCACCGCGGGGTGGAAGTTGGCGGCGGCGGTGCCGGAGGTGCACACCAGCGCGACCGGCCGCTCGGACCGGCGGGCCAGCCCGAGCGCGAGGAACGACGCCGACCGCTCGTCGACGCGCACGTGCAGCCGGACCCGGGGGTCGGCGTGCGCGGCGATGGCCAGGGGCGCCGAGCGCGAGCCGGGGGCCAGCACCACCTCGGTCAGGCCGCAGCGCACCAGCTCGTCGACCAGCACGGACGACAGCGCGGTGGCGGGGTTCACCTGCCCTCCTCGGGCACGGCCGCGCCGCGGCCCCGCGGGGGGCGCGGGCGCACGGCCGCGGACAGACAGCTCATCTAGGGACGTCGGGGGAATCTGGAGAAATCAGGGCGCCGCTTCTCCTTGAACGCGTCACGGCCCTCCTGGGCCTCTTCGCTCATGTAGTACAGCAGCGTGGCGTCCCCGGCGAACTGCTGCATGCCGGCGGCGCCGTCGCTGACCGCGTTGATGGCGCCCTTGAGCATGCGCAGCGCCAGCGGCGACTTGTCGAGCATCTCCCGGCACCACTGGACGGTCTCGGCCTCCAGGTCGGCCAGCGGCACGACCTTGTTGACCAGGCCCATGGCCTCGGCCTCGGCCGCGTTGTAGAAGCGGCACAGGTACCAGATCTCGCGGGCCTTCTTCAGGCCGACGGTCTCGGCGAGCAGCCACGCGCCGTACCCGCCGTCGAACGAGCCGACCTTCGGGCCGGTCTGGCCGAAGACGGCGTTGTCGGCGGCGATGGTCAGGTCGCAGCAGACGTGGAGCACGTGCCCGCCGCCCACGGCGTACCCGGCGACCATCGCGACGACCGGCTTCGGCAGGCGACGGATCTGGATCTGCAGGTCCAGGACGTTGAGGCGGCCGATGCCGTCCGGGCCGACGTAGCCGTCGTCGCCGCGGATCTTCTGGTCGCCGCCGGAGCAGAACGCCTCGGTGCCCGCCCCGGTGAGGATGATCACACCGACCTCGCCGTCGTCGCGGGCCTTCTCGAAGGCGTCGCGAAGCTCGAACAGCGTGGTGGGGCGGAAGGCGTTGCGCCGCTCGGGACGGTTGATGGTGATCTTCGCGATGCCTTCGCCGGTCTCGTAGATGATGTCCTCGTAGTCACCGGACCGCTTCCAGTCGACAGTGCTCACGGTCACACTCGCTCCTCACTCACCTGCGCTCACCTGCGCGTCGCCCGGCCGGCGACTCGGGCGGGGGCGTGCATACGACGGGACTAACCTTACGACCGTGAGTGAGCGGCCTGTGCACGCGGTGGTTTCGCCTCCGGACGGCGCCCTTTTCGACCGCGTACGCCGGGCGCTGGACGGCGACGGCCCCGCGGTGCTGCCTCTGGACCCCGGGCTGCCCGGCCCGGCGCTGCGGGCGGTCCTCGCGGCGCTGCGCCCCACCCACGTGGTCACCCCCGAGGGCACGCGGCCCTTCCCCGGCGGGGTGCCCACCCGCGCGGGCACCGCGGTGATCATCTCGACGAGCGGGTCCACGGGGACGCCCAAGGGAGTGGAGCTGTCCGCCGGGGCGCTGACCGCCTCGGCGGAGGCGTCCCTGCGGCGGCTCGGGGCGCGGCCGGGGGAACGGTGGTTGTGCTGCCTGCCGCCGTCGCACGTCTCCGGCCTGCAGGTGCTGGTCCGGTCGGTGTTGTCGGGGACCGAGCCCCTGATCCACGAACGCTTCTCCCCCGCCGCGGTGGCCGCGAGCGGCGCCGACCACGTGTCCCTGGTGCCCACCCAGCTCAGGCGGCTCCTCGACCACGGCGCCGGCCTGTCAAGGTTCCGCACGGTGCTGCTCGGCGGGGCCGCCGCGCCGCCGGGCCTCGCCGCCGCGGCGGGCACGAGGGTCGTGACGACGTACGGCATGAGCGAGACCTGCGGCGGGTGCGTGTACGACGGCGTGCCGCTGGACGGCGTGGAGGCCGGTGTCGGGGCGGACGGGCGGATCAGGATCCGCGGGCCGGTGCTGTTCTCCGGATACCGGTCAGGGGCGGCGCCGTCGAACCTTCAGGGCGGCTGGTACGTCACATCTGATGTGGGAGAGTTCCGGGACGGACGCCTGCGCGTGCTCGGCCGCGCGGACGACGTGATCAACACCGGCGGGCGCAAGGTCGCCGCCGGGCCGGTGGCCGGCGTGCTGGCGGGCCACCCGGCGGTGCGCGACGCCGTGGTGGTGGGGCGGCCGCACCCGGAGTGGGGCGAGGAGGTGGTCGCGGTCGTCGTGCCCGCCGATCCGGGAGCCCCGCCGACGCTCGGGGAGCTACGCGCGGCGGTGAAGGAGACGCTGCCGGGCTACGCGGCGCCGCGGGCGCTGGAGGTGCTGGACGGGCTCCCGCTGCTGCCCAACGGCAAACATGATCTTGTAGCCATACGTCGCAATATTTTCGGCTTTGCTAGCACAAAGGATGAATCTTGACCACAATGTCCGGTCAAGGGAACCAGAAGTCACATCCGGCGCGTCATACCGGCAAGCCGGATCCAGGAAGGACGACGCTTTGATCAAGCCGACCCGCAAGATGTGGATCTCCGCCGGTGTCGCCGGTGTGATCCTCGCTGGGGGCATCTCCGTCGCGGCCGCGGCCGCCTCGGGAGGGTTGGGCGCCGGGAGCCCGAGCGGTACCTCGACGGACGCCCCGGGCGAGGCCCCCGGGCAGATCCCCGGCCCGGCCATCCCGCAGAACGCCGAGCCGACCCGCTCCCCCGAGAAGTTCGTCGTCCGCGAGGACATGGAGGGCGACCCGAAGAAGGTCGCCGAGTTCTGGACCGAGAGGCGCATGGAAGAGGCCGAGCCGCTCCCCATCCCGGTCCTCACGCCGGACAAACCCAAGAAGAAGGACTGACGGCGCCGCCCCGTCTCCGGGGCGCCCACCAGCGGATCTTCACGGGGAGGCGGGCCGCCGCGAGCGGCCCGCCTCTCGCCGTGCCGGGGACCCGCGCGCGGGACGAGGAGTGCGACCAGGGAAGATGGGTAGCACAGGACGGCGGTGGCGATGGGGAGCCTCCGGTACGCCACGGGAACAAACGACGCCCCGGAACGTTATTGATACTGGTGCGCCTGGATGCCGCGCCACCCCATCGAACGTAGGAACTCCGTGACGGAGGAGGTGTGCTCATGCCCCGAACCGCCGTGGCGACCTCGACTGAGCGCGAGGCCACCCCGACAATCGTCGCCCAGGTCATCGACCGCGGGCGAGCGCAAGGTCACCTTTCCCTCGCGGAACTCCGCGAGGCGTTCCACACGGCGCGGATCACGCCCGCCCGAGGGCGATCGATCCTGCGAGAGCTCACCGACGCCGGAGTGAGCCTCACCGCGGAGGACGCGCCGCCCGCGCGGACCGGAGCCCCGGCGAGGAAGACCCGTAAGAGCACCGCTGTGAAGACTACCGCGAAGACCGCAATGACCCGCACCATCGTCTCCACCGACCCGGCCGCCGACAACGCCGAGGACGTCCGGCCCGCCGAGGGCCGTGCGGGCACCGAGGCCGCGCGCACCCGTCGCCCCGCCGCCCGCCGTACCGGCAAGACCGCCGCGGCCGAGGTCCCGGCGCCCCGTCCCGAGCCCGACGACACCGAGGACGCCTGGGGCGAGCCGGACGAGGCCGACCTGCAGAGCGAGACACTCGACCTGGACGACCAGTCCTCGGTCATGGGTGACTCGGTGCACACCTACCTCAAGTCGATCGGCCGCCGCACGCTGCTCACCGCGGCCGAGGAGGTCGAGCTGGCCAAGCGCATCGAGGCCGGGCTGTACGCCGAGCACAAGCTGGAGAACGAGATCCTCACCGGCGACGAGCGGGCCGACCTCGAGTGGGTCGCCGCCGACGGCCGGCACGCCAAGGACCACATGCTGGAGGCCAACCTCCGGCTGGTCGTCTCGGTGGCGAAGAAGTACACCGACCGGGGCATGGCGCTGCTGGACGTCGTGCAGGAGGGCAACCTCGGGCTGATCCGCGCCGTGGAGAAGTTCGACTACTCCAAGGGGTACAAGTTCTCCACCTACGCCATGTGGTGGATCCGGCAGGCGATCCAGCGCGGGTTCGCCGACTCGGCCCGCACCATCCGGCTGCCGGTGCACGTGCTGGAGATGCTGTCCAAGCTGTCGCGCGTCGAGCGTGACATGCACCAGCGCCTCGGCCGCGAGCCCACCCCCGAGGAGCTGGCGGTGGAGCTCGACAAGACCCCCGACCAGATCGAGGAGCTGCTGCGCACCAGCCGCCAGCCGATCAGCCTCAACGCCACCATCGGCGAGGACGGCGAGACCACCATCGGCGACCTCATCGAGGACGTGGACGCCCCCGAGGCGTCCGAGGTGGTGGACCGGCAGTTGCTCGGCGCCGAGCTGCGCGGCGTCCTCGGCAACCTGACCCCGCGCGAGGCCAAGATCATGGCTCTGCGCTTCGGGCTGGTGGACGGCAAGCCGCACACCCTCGACGAGATCGGCAAGCACCTGGGCCTGACCCGGGAGCGCATCCGCCAGCTGGAGAAGGAGTCGCTCTCCAAGCTGCGCCACCCGAGCAACACCCGGCCCCTGCTGGACTGGGCGAGCTGACCCCGGCGCCGCGCTCCGGCCGGTCGTCACAGAACCCCGCACGGCACCGCCGTGCGGGGTTCGGCGTGTCTCAGGCGCGGGTCAGCCGGCGGCGGGCATGGGCCGGGGGACGCGGGCGATGCCGGTGAGGCGGTGCTCCTCGCGCAGGGTGCGCAGGCGGTCGACCTCGGCGGTCCACATGGCGCCACGCGGGGTCGCGACACCCTTGCGGCGGCGGATGCGGTCGTCGTAGGCCTTCACGCCGAGCGCGGCGCGCTTGGCGGCCTCGGCGGCGCGCAGGGCGTCGGTGAGGGCGCGGTCGTAGGCGAGGCCGGCGGCGCGGAGCTCGTCGGCACCGGCCCCGGCGGCCTGGGCACGGCGCAGCGCGGCCTCGGCGGCACGCGCCTTGTCCAGCAGCGCGGGGAAACCCTCGCCGACCTCATGATCGGCGTGATGCCTGACCTCGGCCTCCCGGCTGACCCCCGGTCGGAAAAACGCCATCGTCCGCCCCTTTCCGGCACACCGCCGGTCGTCCCGGCGTTCGTCGATGGTGCCCAGCGTACGGCCCCGTGCGAGCGGGACGGTACGCGGTACGGCGCGCCGCCCTTTACAAAGTAAGTCATCGTGTGGATCATCATGGGCATGCCCGCGAAACGACCCCCGGTCCCGCTGTCCCGTGACCGCATCATCGAGGCCGCCCTGCACATCGCCGACGGCCAGGGCCTGCGCCGTCTCACCATGCGGCGCCTCGGCGACGCCCTGCAGGTGGAGGCCATGGCGATCTACCACCACCTCCCCCGCGGCAAGGAGGCCCTGCTGGACGCGCTCGCCGAGCACGTCACCACCGTCGCCGTGGACTCCTCGGGCCTCGCCGACTGGCGGGACGTCGCCCGCGCGTGGGCCCACGCCGGCCGGGCCGCCCTGCTCGAGCACCCCGGGGTGCTCGCCCTCGCGCTGACCAAGCCCCCCCGGGGCACCGCACTGCTGGCCATCAGGGAGCAGACCGAGCAACTCGCCGCGACCGGCCTGCCCGACCCCGGCCCGGCGGTGCGCACCCTGCGCGCGTACACCATGGGCAGCGTCGCGGTGGAGATCCAGCGCTCCGGCTGGGCCGCCCCCGCCGAGCCGGACGACGAGAACGGCGGCCCCCCGTCGCCCCTCCCCCAGGCGGCGCCCCCCGAGTCCGCCGACGCCGCCGTCGCGGCCTTCGACCGGGGTCTGGACGCCGTGCTCAAAGGCCTCAGGGAGCCGTAATTCCTCGTTTATCTGTTCGGCGGCGAGTCGTGCTTGGACCGTTATATTCGGTGGGGCACCCTTGTGTCGCAGGTCACATGGCCAGACCAGCCCCGAAGACCTACCCGGACCCCTGACTCACGACCGGAAACCGTCCTAACGGGCTATGTCGCGCGCATGTGACCCGCAGCACACTTACTCTAGAGGTGTGCCCTCGCGCACACGGCAACCAGACAGCGCTCGGCCCCGTCCTACGGGGGTCGGGGGAACGGGCAGGTGGCGGATGCCTCCTTGCCCGCGGGATCCCGGCCGAGCACAACAGATCGAGAGAGAAATCCGGAGGCACACCCATGTGCCCGCATGAGCCGTCCTGTCCGAGCAGTTCCGCATCGGACCGCGAAGCCGCCCGCACCGTAGCGGCCCACCCCGAGCAGGGGTGGAGCCTCTTGTGCAACGGCATCGTGCTTTTCGAGGACACCGGGGAGCTCCTGCCCGACGGCGCGGTGATCGCACCGCACCGCCCCACCGACCTCGCCATCAGCGCCGCCTGACCCACCCAGCACCCGGCATCACCTGAGACAGCCGAACGGGGAACTCCGGCCGATCACCGCCCGCCCGCCAGGGGCCAGGGGACCAGCCCTGACCGGGCCCGCGACGATCGGCCGCCACCGGCGAACCACGATCTCCGCCATGCCGGAACCAGCACCCGCGACCAGGCACCTCCTGGCGCCGCCACCGGATTCAGGTTCCACCTGAGCCGGCCAGTACCGTGCCGCTCCCTCCCTTTGCCCTCGACCGGCACTCCGGAGGGCTTTCCAGCGCCCGGTGATCCCGAGCACGGAGACCGAAATCCCCTGCGCCCGGACGCCGGGACGCCGGGACCGGAACCCCGGCCGGTCCGCCCCTCCCCCTCGATGTGACGGCCCGCCGCACCACACCCCCGGCGTGGCGCCGACGACTTTTATTCATCCGACCATAGGATGTTCCCTCAAGTATAGCCACCCCCCGCCTCGCTCCGGAAGTCCCCCTCCCCCGCCGTCCGCGGCGGTCCCGGTCCGACCGGGGGAACCCGGCCACCCGCGCCCGTGCTTCCCCCGGGGGCCACGGTTCCCGGGGTCTGATCAGCGGAACCTGGGGGCGAGCCAGGCGGCGACGGCCTCGCCCACGCGGGCGGGATCCTTCTTGAGGTCGTGGTTCTCGCCGGGAATCACCACCACGCGGGTGGCGTCCGCCTCGGCGGGGACGCCGAAGGGGTCGCGGTCGCCGCTGACGGCGAGGACGTCCACGCCCGCCTCGCGCAGTTCGTCCGCCCGCGAACGGTCCGGCTTGCCCGGGGGGACCAGGGGGAAGGCCAGGGCCACCACCGCGTGGGCGCCGACAGCGCGGGCGGTGCGGCAGGCCACCCGGGCGCCGTTGCTGCGGCCGCCCTGCACCAGAGGGAGCCGGGGGTACGCGGCGCGGACCTCGTGCAGCACCTCGGCCCACGCCTCGTCCTGGCGGGCCGGGGAGCCGGGGGCGCGGGCGCCGGCCAGCCGGAAGGGCTGCGTCACCCGGGCCACGGTGCCGCCGATCGCGCGGGCCGCGGCGCGCACGGCCAGCAGGTCGGGGGCGTCCACCCCGCCCGCGGAGCCATGGGTGAGCACCAGCAGGAAACGGGCCTCGTCCGCCTCGTCGACCTCCACGATCGCCGGTCCCCGGCCGGTCATGACGCGCATGGCCGCCACGCTAGCCGACCCCCGCCGCGCTCCCCCGCACGCCCCTGGGCGCGTCCCGAGGTCGTCCGGCCCGTGAAGAGGCACCCAGGCGGGGCGAACGCGAACAGGCACCTGGCGCGGAACGTGAACATCCGCCCTGTCCGGCGACCACTCCCCTAGGCTCGACCGGACCGCGTGGCGGGCCGCGCACATCAAAAACGTCCTGGTCGCGCCGTGCCGGGGGCATGTCGTCGTGGTGGTCAAAGACCTCAACGGCGACGACAACCTGGCGACAGCCAGGGGCGGCCCCTGCTGGTGCTCACCCACGGCTCCGCAGGCGGGGTGGACGCCCCCGACCTGCTGACCGTGCGCGCCGCGGCCCGCGCGATCGGCGGCGCCGCGGCCCGCGTGACGCAGCCCTTCCGACTGGCCGATGCCCGCGCCGCCGGTGTTCCCCGGCCCGGACGGGGGACGCACTGCGGGAACGTATCGATCTGATCTCGCCGGGCCGCCGGTCGGGGTCGCGGCCTACGACGGGGTGTACGGCGGGACGGAGTCCCGCCCGCCGCGATGTCCGACCACCCGCGGGTCGCGGCCCTGCTCACCCCTGTCCGAGCTCGCCGTGCCGAAGCCGGTGGACCCCGTGACGGTGTGCGCGCCGCGCCCCCGGGGCACCCGCCCGCGGGCGATGAGGGACGTTCCGGTACCGGGGAACGATGCGTCTACTTCTCCGGGGGGATGCCACCGGTTGTGAATTTGTGCCAGATTAGGAGCGTGCCGGAGAATTCATCCTTGCCGCGCGACGAGCTTCGCGCCACAGTCGAGGCCCGTCGGGACCTCGGCCCCGAGTACGAGACCGCGCTGGTGGAGTCGTTCCTGGACAAGGTCGACGGTGCCATCCAGGCCCGTGTCCGCGCCGAGGTGGCCGCCCAGACGGGCCACGGCTACCCGCCGCCCGGTCCGCACGGAACGCCTCCCTACGCGCCGCCGCAGAAGCAGCAGCGCCACAGTGACGGCACGATCCCGATCGCGCTCGGCTCGCTCGGCATCGGCATCCCCCTGACCGCCATCGCCGCCGGCGAGGCGGGCCCGGCCGGCTTGTTCCTCGCCTGGGCGGGCATCGTCGTCGTCAACATCGCGGCCGCCTTCGGCCGCCGCCGCCGCTGACCCTCGGTCTTCCCGTCGCCGCGGTCCACTACGACGAGACGTGCCCACCAGGCCCGATCGCCCCGGGCGGCGCGGCCAGGGCGGCGGTGGCCACGGTCGCGGTGATGGCGCGGACCTCTTCGATGATCGCTGACGGCGCTGGGACCGACCCGCCGAGCCGGTACGGGCTCGGCCGCTCATCGTCCGGCGTGACGGGGCGGTGATGGCGCGAACCTCTTCGATCATCGCTGACGGCGCTGGGGCCAACCCACTGAGCGGGCTCGGCTCGGCCGCTCATCGTCCGGCGTGACGGGCTCGACCCGGACCGGCTGCCCCACGGCGGGCCGCGGCTACACGCCGGGAGCGTTCCCGGGGTCGTCGCGGTCCAGCCGGTGGGCGAGTTCCTCGGCCGCGGCGGGGTCGCGGCCGAGGCGGAGGGCGACCTGCTCGGCGACGGACGGATCGGGGTGGTCCAGGCCGTAGGCCCAGGCCACGTCGGCGTCCTCGTCCCTGCCGCGCAGTGGGAGGGTGCGGGCCAGCAGCTCCACGGCGAGGGCCACGCTGTCGGCGTCCCCGGCGGTCTCGACGGCGATGGCGAGCTCGGCGCAGGCCATGTCCAGGTGGGCCATGCCGAGCAGCACGCGCAGCCGCCCGGCGTCGGCGATCTCCGGCAGGTCGAGCGCGGCCAGCAGCACGTCGGCCGCCTCGCCCGGCGCTCCCCCGGCGAGGAGGTACTCCGCCAGGTGCTGCGCCGCGCGGGAGCCGGCATTCGGGTCACCGGTGGCGAGGGCCGCCCGCAGCGCCGACTCGGCCTCGGCGTCGTCCCCGCGCTCGGCCGCGAGCCGGGCCAGCGCCATGTGAGCGGCCGGGAGGTAAGCGGGCGTCCCGACCCCGATCACGGCCTGCCACGCCGCGCGGGCCTGGTCGGCGAGCCCGTCGCGCTCGAACCCGCGGGCCAGGTGGCACGCCGCCTGCGCCGCGTACTCCGGATGCCCCGTCGCCAGCGCCGTCCGCGCCGCGGCCCGCGCGCCCGCCACGTCTCCCCGCTCCTCCAGCACCACGGCCAGCCCCACCGCCGCCTGCGCCCGGTCCTGTTCGCGCCCGTCCGCGACCAGCCCCGCGAAGATCTCCGCCGCCCCGTCCAGATCGCCGCTCTCGGCCCTGCGCCGCGCGTCCTCGATGAGCCGCCCTGACTGCACCTCATGCGCCGCCATAGCGCCCTCATCTCCGGATAGGGGGAATCCGCCAACACCACGCGCCGCGACCATTATGCCGATCCCGCCCCCTCTCCGAGACCGATGCCCGCTCCCCGCATACCTCATCACGATGAGTGACGTCTCCTCCCCTGCCCGCCGGATCCTTCCGGCACTCGCCGAAAGGATGACGGACGCACGGGGGACGTCGCCGGTGTGCTGGAGCCGCTGGTGCAGGTCGGCCGGCAGGGGGGCCCGCTCGAACACGGGCATCAGCGCCGAGGGCAGGTGCACCACCGGGACGGGCCGCCGGGGCTCCGCGTCCGTGCCGGGCCCCGGCCTCGCGGGCGCCTTCCGGCTCGCCCACCAGGCCGGTGGCGCCAGGTGTGGGGTGGGTCAGTCCTCGTAGGCCTCCAGAGGGGGGCAGGCGCAGATGAGGTTGCGGTCGCCGTAGGCCTGGTCGATGCGGCGGACGGGGGGCCAGTACTTCGCCTCGTGCAGTGCGGGGACGGGGTAGGCGGCCTCGGCCCGGGTGTAGGCGTGCGGCCAGGGCTCGGCCATCAGGGCGCCGGCGGTGTGGGGGGCGCCGCGCAGGGGGTTGTCCGTGCGGTCGTAGGCGCCTTCGGCGACCTTGCGGATCTCGGCGCGGATGGCGATCATGGCGTCGCAGAAGCGGTCCAGCTCGGCCAGGTCCTCGCTCTCGGTGGGCTCGATCATCAGGGTGCCGGCCACCGGGAAGGACATCGTGGGGGCGTGGAAGCCGTAGTCGATCAGGCGCTTGGCCACGTCGTCCACGGTGACGCCGGTCTCCTTGGTGATCTGGCGCAGGTCGACGATGCACTCGTGGGCGACCAGGCCCTCGCGGCCCGTGTACAGGACGGGGTAGTGCGGGGACAGGCGGCGGGCCAGGTAGTTGGCGGAGAGGATGGCCTGCTCGGTGGCCGCCTTCAGGCCGTCGGCGCCCATCATGCGGACGTAGGCCCAGGAGATCGGCAGGATGCCGGCCGAGCCGTAGGGGGCGGCGGAGACGGGACCGACGGGGCCGCCGTTCATCGGGTGGGACGGGAGGTAGGGGGCCAGGTGCTCGCGGACGGCGACCGGGCCCACGCCGGGGCCGCCGCCGCCGTGGGGGATGCAGAAGGTCTTGTGGAGGTTCAGGTGGGAGACGTCCGCGCCGAACCAGCCGGGCTTCGCGAGGCCCACCAGGGCGTTGAGGTTGGCGCCGTCCACGTAGACCTGGCCGCCCGCCCGGTGGACGAGGTCGCAGATCTCGGTGATGGTCTCCTCGTACACGCCGTGCGTGGAGGGGTACGTCACCATGATGGCGGCGAGCCGCTCCGCGTGCTTCTCGATCTTGGCGGTGAGGTCGGCGACGTCGACGTTGCCCTGGTCGTCGCAGGCCACCACGACGACCCGCATGCCCGCCATGACGGCGCTGGCGGCGTTGGTGCCGTGCGCGGACGACGGGATGAGGCACACGTCGCGGCCCTCGTCGCCGTTGGCCCGGTGGTAAGCCTGGATGGCGAGCAGGCCGGCGAACTCCCCCTGGGAGCCGGCGTTCGGCTGGAGCGACACCGCGGCGTACCCGGTGACCTCGGCCAGCCAGCGCTCCAGGTCACCGATGAGCCGCAGGTAACCCTCGGCCTGCGCGGGCGGCGCGTACGGGTGGATCGCGGCGAACTCCGGCCAGGTGACCGGCTCCATCTCGGTGGTCGCGTTGAGCTTCATCGTGCAGGAGCCCAGCGGGATCATGGACCGGTCGAGCGCGATGTCCTTGTCCTGGAGCCTGCGCAGGTAGCGCAGCATCGCCGTCTCGGAGCGGTACGAGGAGAACACCGGGTGGGTGAGGTAGCCGGTGGTGCGCAGCAGCGCGGCGGGCAGAGCGTCGGAGGTGGCGATGTCCAGGTCGTCCACCACGAGGCCGGAGCACCCGAAGGCCTCCCACACGGCACGCAGGTGGTCCGCGGTGGTGGTCTCGTCGCAGGTCACGCCGACGTGGTCGGGGCCGTCCTGCCGCAGGTTGACGCCCAGCGCCTCGGCGGCCGCGACGACCTCGGCGGCCCGGCCGGGCACGTGGGCCCGCACGGTGTCGAAGAACTCGTCGTGCACCACCTCGACGCCGCCGCCCCGCAGCCCGGCCGCCAGCACGGCCGCGTGCCGGTGCACGCGCTGCGCGACGCGCCGCAGGCCGTCGGGCCCGTGGTAGACGGCGTACATGGAGGCGATCACGGCGAGCAGCACCTGGGCGGTGCAGATGTTGCTGGTGGCCTTCTCGCGGCGGATGTGCTGCTCGCGGGTCTGCAGGGCCAGCCGGTACGCGGGGTGGCCGTCGGCGTCCCTGGAGACCCCGACCAGGCGGCCGGGGAGCTGGCGCTGCAGGCCCTCGCGCACCGACATGTACGCGGCGTGCGGCCCGCCGAAGCCGAGCGGCACGCCGAAGCGCTGGGTCGAGCCGATCGCGATGTCGGCGCCGAGGGTACCGGGTGCCTCCAGCAGGGTGAGCGCCAGCAGGTCGGCGGCGGCCACCACCAGGGCGCCGCGCTCGTGGGCGGCCTCGGCGACCTCGCGGAAGTCGGCGACCCGGCCGCCCGCGCCGGGGTACTGCACGAGCACGCCGAAAAGATCTCCCTCGGGCAGGCCGGCGGAGAGGTCGGCCTCGACCAGTTCGATGCCGAGCGGCTCGGCCCGGGTGGCCAGCACGGCCTTGGTCTGCGGCAGCGCGTCGGCGTCCACCGCGAACCGCGCGCCGGGGGCGCGGCCGGCCCGGCGGGCGAGGGTCATCGCCTCGGCGGCGGCCGTGGCCTCGTCGAGCAGCGACGCGCCGGCGACGTCAAGGCCGGTCAGGTCGGACACCATGGTCTGGAAGTTGAGCAGCGCCTCCAGGCGGCCCTGCGAGATCTCCGGCTGGTAGGGGGTGTAGGCGGTGTACCAGCCGGGGTTCTCCAGCAGGTTGCGCCGGATGACCGCCGGGGTGATCGTGTCGTGGTAGCCGAGCCCGATCATGGAGGTGAGCACGCGGTTGCGCCCGGCGAGGGCGCGCAGCTCGGCGATGGCCTCGGTCTCGCTCGCCGCCTCGGGCAGGTCGAGCGGCTCCTCGGCGCGGATGGCGCCGGGCACCGCCAGGGCGATCAGGTCGGCCACCGAGGCGTACCCGACGGCCTGGAGCATGCGGGCCTGCTCGGCGTCGGAGGGGCCGACGTGCCGGGTGACGAACGGCGGTGCGGACAGGTCGCGAAGCGGGGACCGATCGGTCATGAGGCCCTCCTGGACGTGGCTGGGAGCGGGCGCGCGGATGCGCCTGATCTCCCCCTCTGTCAGCGCGACATCCCTCGTCACGACCTGAGAGCTTCACCCCCGGGCGGGGGCTTGCACCGTCGGTGAGGCACGCCTGGCGGGCACGCCTACTTTCCAGAGTGGCCTCGCCCACGCGGTACGGGTGCCTGAGAGATTCCGGGGAGGTTGCTCCTTCGGCGCCCGGGTCACCCACCGGCTCCGTGCAGGCGCCGGCTCGTGCCCGGGACTCTCCCGCGCGGGGTCGAAAGCTTCACGCCAATGGTACCCGCCCGCCTCCGGGCAGGGGGCACCCCTACCCGGCCCTGGCCCGTGCCCCTCGCCGGCCCGCACCGATCACTCAGGGCACACAGTGCCTGACCAGGGGCCCTTCGGGGTCGCGCGGAAAGCAGGCCTAGCCGGTGCGGCGGGCCCGTCTGCGCTGGGCGAGCTCGTCACCGGGGTGCTCGGCGAAAGGGTCACGGTCGGCCGGCTCGGCGCGCTCCCCGGGCAGTTCGGCCAGGGAGCCCTCCACCTCGCGCCAGACGCCGCCGAGGGCGATGCCGAACACGCCCTGACCGCCTTCCAGCAGATCGATCACCTCGTCGGCCGAGGTGCACTCGTAGACGCTGACCCCGTCACTCATCAGGGTGATCTGCGCCAGGTCGTCCACGCCGCGCTGGCGCAGGTGCTGGACGGCGGTGCGGATCTGCTGCAGGGACACCCCGGTGTCGAGCAGGCGCTTGACGACCTTGAGCACCAGGATGTCGCGGAAGCTGTACAGCCGCTGCGAGCCCGAACCCTGCGCGGCGCGCACCGACGGCTCGACGAGCTGCGTGCGTGCCCAGTAGTCGAGCTGCCGGTAGGTGATGCCGGCCGCCGAGCACGCCGTCGGGCCGCGGTAACCCACGTCGGCGGGGAGCGACCCGGGCCGCTCGCCGAACAGCAGGCCCTGCTCGCCCGCGCGCTCACGTGCCGACTGACGCTGAGCCCGATCGCGCTGGCCGGCCGACTTGCCCTCGCCGCTGCTGACCGCCACTGCGGACCTCCGGCTTTCTCTCATCCCACGGTCTGATCTGGGGGTTCGTGAATTACAACCGTGGGTTCCCTTGCACCGTAGGACCGGCGGGATGCTCAGTCAACGATCCCGCCCGGCGCGTCGTGAAGCGTAAATGCCCGATATGACTAACCGGCACGCCCGAAGTCCTCCGGTGTGATCGTGTCCAGGAACTCGCGGAACTTCTCGACCTCGTCCTCCTGGTCGTCGGGGATGATGACGCCCGCCTCGCGGACGACGTCCTCGCTGGCGAAGATGCCCGCGCCGGTCCGCAGGGCCAGCGCGATCGAGTCGGACGGCCGCGCGCTCACCTCGACGCCGTTGGAGAACACCAGGTCGGCGAAGAAGATGCCGTCGCGCAGCGCGACGATGTTGACCGTCTGCAACCGCACCCCGAGTGCCTCGATGACGTCCTTGAACAGGTCATGCGTGAGCGGCCTCGGCGGCGGCTCCTCGGCCTGTGCGAGAGCGATGGCCGTGGCCTCGGTCATCCCTATCCAGATCGGCAGATAACGCTCGCCCTTCGCCTCCTTGAGCAAGACGATGGGCTGGTTGGAGGGCATCTCTACCCGGACCCCCACGACCTCCATCTGCAACACAGGCGGCTCCGTCTCGTTGGTCGCCGGCCCGCTTCAGGCCTGCTCCCTCGCGGCTCTCGGCTCGCGGCGTGACCATCGCCGCAAACCTCAACGTAACATCCTCGCACCCCGAAATGTCCGGGTGCCTCGGTCAACGGCCCAGAATGCCGCGCAGGGCGCCCTTCACGAGGGCGGAGTGCAGGTCGAGCAGCAGTTCCGACAACTCGCGGGCGGTCTGCTCGGCCTGCCCGGCGGCCCCCGGGGCGCGGCGGCGCAGCAGCGGGGCCACGGCCTGCTCCACGAGGCCCGCCTCACGCTCGGCGGCGGCCCGCAGCACGCGCAGGTGGCGGGGGTGCAGCCCGTAGGCCGCGAGAGCGCCGCAGGCCCTGGCCACGGCGAGGGCCTCGGCGTCGTACCGGCGGGCCACCGGGGCCAGCAGGCCGTAGTCCTCCAGCTCGGCGAGGGTCTCCTCGTCCAGCCCGGCCTCCTCGCACAGCTCGGCGCGGCCGAGCCGCACCTCCGGCTCGGGGGCCTCCAGGGAGCGGGGACCGGCGCCGTCGTGGCCCGCGGTGTCCAGGTGGTCCTTGATCACGCGCAGCGGGAGGTAGCGGTCCCGCTGGGCGGTGAGGATGAAACGCAGTCGCTCGACGTCGGCGTGGGTGAACTTGCGGTACCCGGAGGGGGCGCGCTGGGGCTCGATGAGCCCCTCCCCCTCCAGGAACCGGATCTTGGAGACGGTGATGTCGGGAAAGTCGGGGCGCAGGAGCTCGAGGACCTCCCCGATGCTCATGAACGCCCTGGCGGCCTGCGCGCCCATCACCGTCCCCGATCACGCACGGGTGAGGAACACCAGCCGGAACTTGCCGATCTGGACCTCGTCGCCGCCGGTCAGCGGATGCTCCTCGATGCGCTCGCGGTTGACGTAGGTGCCGTTGAGGCTGCCGACGTCGCGGGCGGTGAAATAGCCGCCGCGGCGGTAGAACTCGGCGTGGCGCCGCGAGACCGTGACGTCGTCGAGGAAGATGTCGCTCTCGGGGTGACGCCCGGCCGTGGTGAGGTCGCTGTCGAGCAGGAACCGGCTCCCGGCGTTGGGACCGCGCATCACCACCAGCAGGGCGGTGCCCGGCGGCAATTGCTCCACCGCCGCCCGGTCCGGCAGGAGCGTCTGTCCTGTGGCCTCGCCGTCCATCGCCTCGATCCCGCTCAAGGAGATCGTGGAGGTGGTGTCCCCGGGCGTGTTCTCGACACGGTTCAACGGCGACCCGCACCGAGAGCAGAAACGGGCGTCGTCAGGGTTGGCATGACCGCACTGCGTGCAGTAGACGCTCGGCATCGGATCGGCTCGGCCTCCTACCGCGAAGTCGCGGCGACGGTGCTCGGTGCGGCGTGCCTCGGTGCTTCGCTTCTCAAGATTGCTCAGACTGCGAATGCCGCAACCTACGCTGATTGAGTCGCAAAGGTCAAGACGAGGTCAGGCTCGCGGGGTCGGACTTGCTGCTGGTCGGGCTCGTTCGAGTCATCGCTGACGGGGGCTCGCGTGATGGTGAACGGCGCTCGCCCCTCGCTCCCTCCGACTCGGCTCGCCGCGCCGGTCCAAAGCTACCGCCCGCCGCGCCCTCTGGTCCATGCGGCGCGCCGTGCGAATGCGCCAGAAATCGGGTCGTTTGCCACCTAACGGGCGGTTCCTCGGCGGTCAGGGCCCGACCGCCTGTTCCACCACCCGGGCCCAGCGTTCCAGGAGGGCCTGCGCCACGTCCAGGTCGTCGGCCTCCGCCCACAGGTGGGTGACCGCCTCGGCCGGGTCGGGCAGGATCAGCGCCCACCCGCCGTCCTCCTCGACCACCCGCACGCCGTCGGTGGTGTCCAGATGGTAGCCGTCGGCGGCCTCCACCACCGACCGCATCACCGCGCCCTTGGCGGCCCACGGCGTCGGCACGGTGCGCTTGAGCATCTTGGCGCGCGGGATGCGGGCGTCGATCTGGCTCAGCGACAGCCGGGTGCGGGCGACCAGCCCGAGCAGCCGCAGGAACGACGCCAGGCCGTCCACGGTGGCCGCGAACTCCGGCACGATGAACCCGCCACGCCCGTCCGCCGCGAAGATCAGGTCCGGGTCGGCCGCGGCCGAGGTGAGCGCGTCCAGCGCGGTGGGCGTCCACTGCACCTGGGCGCCGTGGAACCGGCAGACCTGCTCGGCCACCCGGGTGGTGGTCACCGGCAGCGCCACCCGCCCGCCGCGGCGCTCGGCGGCCACCAGGTCCAGCACGACCAGCAGGGCCCGCTCCTCGCTGATGAGCTGCCCCATCTCGTCCACCAGCGAGATGCGCTCCCCCACGGTGTCGAAACGCACCCCGAACGCGGCCCTGGAGGACGCCACGAGCTCGGCCAGCCGCTGCAGGTCCCTGCGGCGCTCGGCGAGGGTCTCGGTGGGCGAGGAGTCGTCCAGGCGGTTGTTGACGGTCAGCACGTCCACGCCGACCCGGCCGAGCAGGGTGGGCAGCACCAGCGACGAGGTGCCGCCGGCGCAGTCGATGACGACCTTCATCTCGGCGTCCCGCACGCCGGACATGTCGATGCAGCGCAGCAGCTCGCGGGCGTAGTCCTCCACCGCGCGGGCCGGGAAGCTCAGCTCGGCGATCTCGCCGGGGAAGGCCCGCCGGAACTCCTGCCGGGAGAACACCCGCTCCAGCTTGCGCTGGGCGCCCTGGGACAGGTCGGCGCCGTTGTGGTCCATGAACACGATGTCGACGCTCTGCGGGTCCCCCGGCGTGGTGCGCAGCGCGATGCCGCCGGAGGCGGTGCCGTTGGCGGTGTGGAAGCGCGCCACCGGCAGCGCGGCGGCCTCCAGGTCCAGCACGTTGACGGCGCTGGCGTTCAGCGCGCTGATCACCGCCCGCTTGAACGCCCGCGCGGCGCGCGAGGAGTCGCGCGAGGTGATGACCGACTCGCCCTTCTTCAGCGTGGTGGCGTAGGCGCTGGCGAGCCGCACGCACAGCTCGGGGGTGATCTCGACGTTGACCAGCCCGGACACCCCGCGCGGGCCGAACAGGCTGCGCTGGCCGCGCGACTCCCAGATCACGCTGGTGTTGACGACCGCCCCGGCCTCGATGGTCTTGAACGGGTAGATCTTCACGCCGGACGAGACGTAGGCCTCGGCCTCGATCACGCACTCGTCGCCCACGATCGCGTTCTCCTCGATGCGGGCGCCGGTCATGATGTCGGTGTTCTTCCCCACCACGCAGCCGCGAAGGTTGGCGCTCGGGCCGATGTAGACGTTGTCGTGCACGACGGCGCGGTGCAGGAAGGCCCCCTCCTTCACCACGACGTTGTCGCCGAGCACGGTGTACTCGCGCAGCTCCGCGCCGGCCTCGACCTTGGCGTAGCCGCCGATGTACAGCGGGCCCTTCAGCACGGCCTCGGGGTCCACCGAGGCGCCCTCGGCCACCCACACCCCCGGGGACAGCTCGAAGCCGTCGGGGTCCAGGCGCACCCGGCCGGACAGGGCGTCGGCCTGGGCCTTGAGGTAGCTCTCGTGGGTGCCGACGTCCTCCCAGTACCCGGAGGCGACGTAGCCGTACAGCGGGGCGCCGCGCTCCAGCAGCTTGGGGAACACGTCTCCCGACCAGTCGACGGGCACGCCGGGCGCCACCTCGTCCAGGACCTCGGGCTCCATGACGTAGACGCCGGTGTTGACGGTGTCGGAGAACACCTGGCCCCAGGTGGGCTTCTCCAGGAAGCGCTGCACCCGGCCCTGGTCGTCCACGATGATGATGCCGAACTCCAGGGGGTTGGGCACCCGCTTGAGCCCGATGGTGACCAGCGCCCGGTTCTCCTCGTGGAACCTGATCATGTCGGTGAGGTCGATGTCGGTCAGCGCGTCGCCGGAGATGACGAGGAAACGCTCGTCGCGCAGCTTGTCCGCGGCGTTCTTGACGCTGCCCGCGGTGCCGAGGGGCACCTCCTCGGTGGCGTAGTGCAAGCTCATGCCGAGCTCGTCGCCGTCGCCGAAGTAGTTGCGCACCAGCGCGGCCAGGAACTGCACGGTCACCACGGTCTCGGTGAAGCCGTGGCGTTTCAGCAGGCGGAGGACGTGCTCCATGATGGGCCGGTTGACCACGGGCAGCAGCGGCTTGGGCTGGTTGGCGGTCATCGGCCGCAGCCGAGTGCCCTCACCGCCCGCCATCACGACGGCCTTCACTGATCACCCTCCGGATGTCGTGTCACGGCGGGCACCCGAACGCGCGCCCGGGCACGCACCGGAGGAGGCTCGCCGGGGCGGGCCCCACGGTCGGTCATGCCCGGCTCGCCCCACCGATGAGCCGACGCCCCTGAACCACGTACAGCGCCCCCGCCCACCAATACAGACCTGTTCCCCAGATGGCAAAGGCCCATCCCAGGATTCGGGCCACGTCCGCGTACCAGCCGTCGTGGGAGGCCAGGAAGAGCAAAGGGAAGGCGTACAGCAGCCCCGCGGTGGCCGCCTTGCCGAGGAAGTGCACCGGCAGCGCGGTGCCGAGGCCGTGGCGGCGCAGGATCGGCACGCACAGCAGCAGCAGCACGTCGCGGGCGATGAGCAGCCCGGCCAGCCACCAGGGGATCACCTCGCGCAGCGTCAGCCCGATCAGGGTGGCGAGGATGTAGAGGCGGTCGGCCAGGGGGTCGAGCAGGCGGCCCGCCCGGCTGGTCTGGTTCCAGGCCCGCGCCAGCTTGCCGTCCAGCCAGTCGGAGAAGCCGGCCAGCATCAGCAGCAGCAGGGCCCAGCCGTCGGCCTGCGGGCCGAGCACGAGCCACAGGAACACCGGGACGCCGAGCAGGCGGAGCATGCTCAGGGCGTTCGGAACCGTCCAGATCCGGTCCTCCGCGGCGCTCACCCGTGGCTCTCCCTCACGACCATGCGACCTCGTCACCCGTCACCCGTCCCCCGTGTGCCCCGGCGTGCCGGTGTGTGCCCGCGCCGCCTCCGCGTGCCCGTTCGCGACACTGATGACGACCCTATCCGGTGGGCGGCGCCTGCGGCGGGCGAGCCCCGGGCGGTCTGGGGGCGGGTGGCACGTACCGGGTTCTCCCCGGCGGAAAGCCACCGTCCGGACCGGTTTTTCCCCGGCGAAGAGGCACCATCCGGGTGGTGGAGATGGCATCCTCCTGGGGACCGCGAGATCGTCCGTCCGGTGGAAGTGAGCAGAGCGCTTTGTCGTTTAATGTCAGGTCCATGGCCAATGACTCCGCAGTGTTCTTCGGGCAGTTCGTCCGGTCGCCCGGCACCACCGGGGCGGTCGCGCCGAGCTCGCGCCGCCTGGCCAGGGCGATCGCCAGCCCGGTGCCCGAGCGGGGCGAGCCCGTGATCGTGGAGCTCGGCCCGGGGACCGGCGCGTTCACCGCGGAGATCCAGCACAGGCTGGGCGGGCGCGGCCACCACCTGGCCGTCGAGATCAACGCCAAGCTCGCGGAGCTGCTGTCCGGGCGCCACCCCGGGGCCGAGATCGTCGTGGACGACGCCGCGGAGCTGCCGCGCATCCTCGCCGAGCGCGGCCTGGAGCGGGCCGACGCGGTGATCAGCGGCCTGCCGTGGGCGGCGTTCCCGCCCGCGGTGCAGGACCGGCTGCTCTCCGCGATCACCGGCGTGCTCGCGCCGGAGGGGGCGTTCACCACCTTCGCCTACGTGCACGCGCGCACGCTTCCCCCGGCGCTGCGTTTCCGGCGGCTGCTCGCGTCGACCTTCGAGGAGGTCGTGCCGAGCCGCACCGTGTGGGGCAACCTGCCGCCCGCGTTCGTGTACCACGCCCGGCGGCCGCGCGCGTAGACGGCGCCGTCCTCCTCGTCCACAGCAGAACTCCGTTCTAGTATTGCGCGACGGGAATTGGAGTGATCACGGTGGATTTCACGCTTCCGGAGACCGCCGAGGACGTGCGCCGCGGCATCGCGGACGTCTGCTCGCGGTACGACATGGCGTACTGGCAGCGCTGCGAGACCGAAAAGCGCTGGCCGGAGGAGGTGTGGTCGGAGCTCGCCAAGGGCGGCTGGCTCGGCCTCGCGGTGCCCGAGGAGTACGGCGGCGGCGGGCAGGGCCTGCTGGAGCTGGCCGTGGCCACCGAGACCCTGGCCGCCTCAGGCGCGGCGGGCGGCTCGGCGTTCACCTACGTGCTCACCCCCGGCTTCGGCGCCCTGACCATCGCCCGGCACGGCTCGGAGGCGCAGAGGGCCGAGCTGCTGCCGCGGCTGGCACGCGGGGAGGCCGAGACCTGCTTCGCCCTCACCGAGCCGGACGCCGGGTCCAACTCCCTGGCCATCACCACCTCCGCCCGCCGCGACGGCGACGAATACGTGATCAACGGCAGGAAGATCTGGATCACCGGCGTGCAGCGGGCGAGCTGGATGCTGCTGGTCACCCGCACCATCCCGGCCGAGCGGGCGAAGCCGCGCACCACGGGGCTCACCGTCTTCCTGGTGGACGTGCCGCGCGCCGCCGCGGCCGGGCAGCTCACCTTCCGGCCGATCCCGAAGATGGGGGCCAACACCACGCCGTCCAACATGGTGTTCCTCGACGACCTGCGGGTGCCGGCGTCCGCCGTGCTCGGCGAGGTGGACGCCGGGGCGCTGGTGTTGTGGGACATCCTCAACCCCGAGCGGGTGCTGCTCGGGGCGAGCGCGCTCGGCGGCGCCGAGGTGGCGCTGCGGGTGGCCGTGGCCTACGCCAAGGAGCGTGAGGTGTTCGGCCGGCCGATCGGCGCCAACCAGGCGATCGCGTTCCCGCTGGCGCAGGTGAAGGCGAAGATCGAGCTGGCCCGGCTGATGCTGTACAAGGCGGCCTGGCTGTTCGACCGGCGCGAGCCCTGCGCCACCGAGGCCAACATCGCCAAGCTCGCCGCCTCGCAGGCCGCCTGGGAGGCGGCCGACCACGCCTTCCAGACGCACGGAGGGATGGCCTACTCCCTGGAGTACCCCGTCGCCCGGCTGCTGGCCGACGCCCGCATCGGGCGGGTGGCGCCGGTCACCGAGGAACTGCTGCTGAACTACCTCGCCACGCAGGTCCTCGGCCTGCCGCGCAGCTTCTGAGAGCCCCCCCGGGGGGTGCGCGCCCGCTCGCGGCGGGCGCGCCCGGCCGTACGGGCCCGACGGGCCGAACGGGCCGTCAGGGCATCGCCGCCTCGACCAGGGCGTCCACCAGGCGGTTGTCGTCGCCGCGCTCGGGGTGCCACTGGACGCCCACGCAGAAAGGGTGGCCGGGCAGCTCCACGGCCTCGACGATCTGGTCGTCGGCCCAGGCGATGGCGAGCAGGCCGTTGCCGAGCCGCTTGACGGCCTGGTTGTGCGGCGTGGACACCTCGATGCGGTCGCCGATCGCCTTGCCCACCTTGCTGGACACGCTGACCGTGATGACGTGCGGGGTGCTCGCGCCGTGCCGCTCGTGGTGGACGGCGCTCGGCAGCCACGGGATCAGCGTGCCGCCGAGGGCGATGTTGATCACGTGCATGCCCCGGGCCACGCCGAGCAGGGGCACCCCGGCGTCGATGGCCGCGCGGGCCAGCGTCAGCTCGAACCGGTCGCGGCCCGGCTGGGGCTCCTCCAGCCGCTCGTCGCGCTCCTCGCCGTAGGCCGCCGGGTCCACCTCCACGCCACCCGCGAGGATCAGGCCGGACAGGCCGCGCACGTACCCGTCGATCGCTCCCTGGCTGAGCGGCGGGACGAGTACGGGCGCGCCACCCGCCCGGTCGACCGCCTTGGTGTACGCGGGCGGCGAGATCACGGCTTCGCGGACCCACGTGCCCCAGCGGGCCGCGTCGAAGTAGGTGGTGATACCGATCAACGGTCGGGACATGCGATCTCCAGGGGCTCGCGCGAGGTCGTACCGCCCAGGTGCGGCGGCATCCAGCCCATTCCTGTGGCAAACCCATCATGGCGTACTGCATTTCGGGTATGTCGGCTATCCGAGTATCAGTCACGTCACTTCAGCATCATTCGTCACACTGGCACGGTCCAATCAGGCCCGGACCTGCGGCGGGAACCCGTGCCGCGTCATCCCGCGCCGCGGCCGCCCCCGCCGCCGCCGGGACGGCCCCGGCGAGGGTGGGGACGATCCGACTCTCCCAATACATGAAATATCGTCGGGCTTCCGGAATGACGGGGAGTGATGCCGACTGAGAATTATTAGGTAAAACGAGAGATGAATTTCGTTCACCATGCCCCTCCGACCGGCGAAAATCGGCGGTCACCGACAATCATCCGGTGATTACCAAGAGTTCGCTTACGCCGCGCCTTGTGGTGAAACGGTTGTGAGGCGCAATGGGGAATGGAAGACTCCATTTCGAGCGAACGGCCGGGCCGGGACCGCCGTACGCTCACGACCCGGACCGTCAAGGAGGTGCAGACCGGATCGGGAAATCCGATCCCGCAAGGGTGGCGTCCATCAATGTCTTTGAATCCACGTCTCATCAAGGAAAGTTTTTCCGTCGTCCAGCCGGTCATGGCCAAGGCGGCGGCCTACTTCTACGGGCGCTTGTTCGCGGAGCACCCACACCTGCGCGGCATGTTCCCCCCTGCCATGGACGTCCAGCGGGAGCGCCTGTTCGCCGCGCTCACCCGCATCGTCTGGAGCATCGACCACCCGGACGGCCTCACCGTCTACCTCGGGCAGCTCGGCCGCGACCACCGCAAGTACGGTGTGCTCGCCGAGCACTACACCGCCGTCGGCAACGCCCTGGTCGCCACGATGAGACGATTCGCCGCCTGCATGTGGTCGGCCGAGATGGAGGCCGCCTGGGTGGCGGCGTACACCGCGGCGGCCAACATGATGATCGAGGCGGCCGAGGCCGACGCGGGGGTCTCCCCCGCCTGGTGGCTCGCCGAGGTGGTCGACCACGACCGGCGCACACCCGACATCGCGGTCATCACCCTGCGCCCCGGCGCCCCGCTGGCGTTCACCGCCGGGCAGTACGTCAACGTGCAGACCGAGCGCTGGCCGCGGGTGTGGCGCACGTACTCGCTCGCCAACGCGCCGCGCCCGGACAACCTCGTCCGCCTGCACGTGCGTGCCGTCGCCGCCGGCTGGGTCAGCACCGCGCTGGTCACGCACACCAAGATCGGCGACTCCCTGCTGCTCGGCCCGCCGGTCGGCACGATGAGCCCGCCGGACGGCGGGGCCGACCGCGACCTGTTGTGCGTGGCGGGCGGCACCGGGCTGGCCCCGCTGAAGGCGATCATCGAGCACGTCATCGCCTCGGGCCGCCGCCCCAACATCCACCTGCTGTTCGGCGCCCGCACCGCGGCCGAGCTGTACGACCTCGGGGACCTGATCCGCATGGAGGCGTCCTACCCCTGGCTGCGGGTGGTGCCCGTGGTGTCGGAACAGCCGTCCTACGACGGCCTGCGGGGGCGGCTGCCGGACGTCGTGCGGCGCTTCCACGCCTGGAACGAGCACGAGGTCTACGTCTGCGGCCCGCCGGACATGGTGCGGCAGACCGTGCGGCACCTGCGCGAGGACGGCGTGCCGGCCGCCCGCATCCACCAGGACACCTGCCTGGAGCCGGTCTGACGGCGGCGGCCGACCCGAATTCCCGGACCTTCCGGGCGAACTGATCACCCAAATCACGTGGAGCCCGGCGGCCTCCCCGGCGACGTGGCACGATGACAGCGATCCGCGCACAGCGGTGACCCATGTCGAGCCGCGGAGACCACGCCGAGCCGGGGGGACGGGCGTGCCGTTCTCCCCGCCGTGAAAGGAAGGGCGATCATGCCCGGCACCCCGCACACCGCCGGCCCGCAGCGGACCCCCGGGGGCTCCCCGGCCTCCCCCGCCGAGGCGGCGGTGCGCTGACTCCCATGGCCAAGCCGGTCACGCTCGTGACGTTCGTCCTGCCCAGCATGCTCGGTCACTGGGGAAGCGGGGCCACCGAGGTCCGCGTCTTCGCCGTCGCCGACTCCGCCGAGGCCAGCCCCACCCTGGGCGCCGCCCTGCACACGCTGCGGCGCACCCATCCCACACTGGAACGCCGCCTGTGCGACGAGTACGGGGGCATCCGCCGCCACATCAGCATGTTCGTCTGCGGCGAGAACGCCCGCCGTCTCGGCGGCTTATCCTGCGCCCTGCCGCCAGGAGCCGAGGTCTACGTCATGCCCGCCTTATAGGAAGAGGAGTGGCCGCCCTCCGGCGCGGCCCCGCGGGGACCACGGGGAGCGTCCTCCCGGGCGTTCAGGGGGCGACGCGGCCGTTGGCGTTGAAGGCGGCGTGCGTGATGGGCATGAGCTCCGCCCAGAAGGCCTCCATCTTCTCGGCCACCATCTCGATCTCGCGCTGCGGGAACGACGGCACGATCCCCCGCTCGTCCTTGGTGCGCAGCGACAGGAAGTGCATCAGCGACCGCGCGTTGCAGGTGGCGTACATCGACGAGAACAACCCGACGGGCAGCACCGCCCGGGCGACCTCCCGGGCGACGCCCGCCGCCAGCATCTCCTGGTAGGCCGCGTACGACTCGCGGTACGACCGCTCCATCGCCTCCCCCACCAGCTTGTGCTGCGTCTCGTCCCCCTCCGTGAAGACGTACTGCCCGGGCTTGCCCTCCTGCACGAGCTTGCGATCCGGCCCCGGCACGTAGAAAACCGGGCGGAGCTCCCGATATCTACCGCTTTCCTCGTTGTAGGACCAGCCGACCCTGTGGCGGTGGAACTCGCGGAAGACCAGGATGGGGGCGCTGACGAAGAACGTCATGGAGTTGTGCTCGAAGGGGCTGCCGTGGCGGTCGCGCATGAGGAAGTTGATCAAGCCTCTGGCGCGCTCGGCGTCCTGGCCGACGGCGGCGAGGGACTTCTCACCCGCCGTCGAGACGCGGGCCGCCCAGACCACGTCGGAGTCCGACGCGCTGTGCTTGACCAGTTCCACCGTCACTTCGCTGACCAACTCCACGCCGGTCCTCCCCTTCTCGTCGGCCGCAATGGTACTGGTGGCGGGAGGCGGGCCGCCGGGCGGGCGGGACCGCCTCCCGTGCCGTGCCGGCCGGCCCGGGTCAGCCGGTCCGGACGGGGGCCGGGCGGCACAGCCGCAGGACGTTGGCCACGATGCGCGCCCCGGCCGCGCCCTCGGTGGTGAGGATCGACTCGGGGTGGAACTGCACGGCGTAGCGGCGGTTGACGTCGTCCTCGATGGCCATGACCGCGCCGTCGGGGGTGGCGGCGGTCACGGTGAAGCCGCGCACGCCGGGGGTCTTGGCGTGCAGCGAGTGGTAGCGGGCCGCGGTGAACTCCCCGGGCAGTCCGTCGAGCATGGTGCTGCCGCCGATACGACCCACCTTGCCGCGCTTGCCGTGCTCGGGGTAGTCCAGCAGTTCCAGCGTGCCGCCCGCCTGCTCGACCATGGCCTGCAGCCCGAGGCACACCCCGAAGACGGGCAGCCCGCGCTCGTACAGGTCGCCGATCAGGTCGGCGCAGCCGAAGTCGGACGGCCAGCCGGGGCCGGGCGACAGCACCACCAGGTCGGGGGCGGACTCGTCCAGCATGGCGCGCGGGAAGCCGTGCCGCAGGGTGAGCACATCGGCACCCTGCTGGCGGAAGTAGTCGGCCAGGGTGTTGACGAAGGAGTCCTCGTGGTCGACGAGCAGCACCTTCATGCCCTCGCCGGGCCGCTCGGCGACCGGCGCGGCGGTCTCGGGGGGCGCGGTGCCGACGGCGGCCAGCGCGCGGAGCAGGGCGCTCGCCTTGAGCTCGGTCTCGCGCTCCTCGGCGCCGGGGTCGGAGTCGTACAGCAGCGTCGCCCCGGCGCGCACGGCGGCCACCCCGCCGCGGATCTGCGCGGTGCGCAGGGTGAGGCCGGTGTTCATCGACCCGTCGAAGCCGAGGTAGCCGACGGCCCCGCCGTACCAGCGCCGCGCGGTGGCCTCGTGGTCCTCGATGAACTGCATGGCCCAGGTCTTCGGGGCGCCGGTGACGGTGACGGCCCACATGTGGGTGAGGAAGGCGTCCAGGGCGTCGAAACCGGGGCGCAGGCGGCCCTCGATGTGGTCGACGGTGTGGATGAGGCGCGAGTACATCTCGATCTGGCGCCGGCCGATGACCTGCACGGTGCCCGGCACGCAGATGCGGGACTTGTCGTTGCGGTCGACGTCGGTGCACATGGTCAGCTCGGACTCCTCCTTGGTGGAGCTGAGCAGCGTGCGGATGGCCTCGGCGTCCTCGACGGGGTTGGCGCCACGGGCGATGGTGCCGGAGATCGGGCAGGTCTCCACCCGGTCGCCCTGCACCCGCACGTACATCTCCGGCGAGGCCCCCACCAGGTGCTCGCCCTCGCCGAGGTTGAACAGGAACTCGTACGGGGCGGGGTTGCCGAGCCGCAGGGCACGGTAGAAGGCCACCGGGTCGGCGCACGGTCCGTGGAACACCTGGCCGGGCACCACCTCGAACAGGTCGCCGCGCTTGAACCTGGCCTTGGCGGCCTCCACCACCGTGGCGTAGTCGCCGGCGCGGGGCCCGGGCGGGATCTCGGCGGGCACGGCCGCCAGCGGCACCGCCTCGCCGGTGCGGGGCAGCCCGTGGGTGGAGACGCCGTCGACGGTGAACTCGTAGCGGTACTCGCGGCTGGTCTCGCGCTTGCGGTCGACCACCATGATCCGGTCGGGCAGGTGGAGCACCAGGTCGCGCTGGTCGGCGGCCCGGGTGAGCACCTGGCGGATCGGCTCGAACTGGAAGGCCAGGTCGTAGCCGAACGAGCCGTACAGCCCGAGGTGGGCGTCCTTCCCGGCGAACGCGGCGATGACCTCGCGGATGGCGGTGAAGACGGTGGGCCGCCGGCTGCGCATCTCCTCGGGGAGGATCTCCTCCGACTCGGGCACACGCACCTCGACGTGGTCCGCGGTGGGCTCGGAGGTGGGCTTGCCCGCCGCCAGCAGGCAGGAGGTGACGACGGGGAGCACCACCCGCCCGCGTTCGTTGAGGGCCCGCGCGCCGATGACCCGGCCCCGGGCGACGATCTCCAGCACCGGGTCGGTGTAGGCCAGATGCCACCGGCTGTACCGGCCGGGGTACTCCATGCCGGAGGAGAGCACGCCGCCGCGGTGTTCGCCGAGGGACGCGACGATGTCCTCGAGCACCGATTCGGGCACGTTCGCCGTCTTCACCTCGACGCCTATGCCCCCGGCGGTGGTATATCCGCTGGTGTCCACCATGCACTCGCCCTTCTTGATCGCCGATCTCTGATGATCATGTGATCGGTGAAGCCCCGGGCGGGCACGAAAAAGGCCGCCTTCCGGGGCGGCCGTTGGAAACATGCGAAGTTCGCGCCGCCTATGAGCAGCGCCACCACTGAGCGGGCGAAACGGATCGCATGAGGGGAATGCTAGCGGCCCCGTGAACAGGATGCCACCGGTTCGGGCGCCTGGCGCGCCGCGCCGGGGTGGCGGCGGGGTGGTGCGCGAGTGACGCCGGGCGAAGCGGGGCAGCCTCACAGTGACGTCCGTCACAGCGGCGGGGCGAGTCTAGCACTAGTATGTTACTCGCGAGTAAAGCGCTGCTTGCATCGCGATCGGAGTGATCCTCCGGCCAGAGGGGGCGCGCATGGAACGGGTTCCCTACAAGGTGCTCGTCCACAGGGACATGCGGGTGCAGATGCCCGACGGGGTGGTCCTGCTCGCCGACCGTTACGTGCCGGTCGGGGCGGGCCGGGTACCCACGGTGCTGGTCCGCTCGCCGTACGGCAGGCGCGGCATGTTCGGGCTGGCCTACGGCAGGGCCTTCGCCCGGCACGGTTTCCAGGTGATCCTGCAGAGCTGCCGCGGCGGCTTCGGCTCCGGCGGCGTGGCCACGCCGCTCGACGAGCAGGACGACGGCCTCGCCACCATCGAGTGGATGCGGGCCCAGCCGTGGTACGGCGGCAGCTTCGCGCTGCACGGCCCGAGCTACCTCGGCCACGCCCACTGGGGCATCGCCCCCTACGCCGGGCCCGAGCTGAAGGCGATGGCCACCCAGGTGACCGCCTCGCAACTGCGCGACGCCGCCTACGTCGGCGGCTCGTTCGCCTTGGAGGCCACGCTGAGCTGGAGCACGCTGACCGCGATGATGAACGGCCCGCTGAGCGGCGCCGCGGTGTTCTTCGCGCCGCGCCGCACCCGGCGGGCGGTGTCCTCGGACCGGCCGGTCGGCGAGTTCGACGTGCTGGCCGCGGGGCGGCGGCTGCCGTTCTTCCAGGAGGTGCTCACCCACCACGCCGACCCCGACGCGCCGTTCTGGAAGAAACGCGACCACTCGGGCACCGTCGGCGAGGTGGACGCCGCCGTCACCATGACCGGCGGCTGGTACGACGTGTTCCTGCCGTGGCAGCTCCGCGACTACGCGGCCATGCGCAGGGCCGGGCGGCGGCCCCACCTCACCATCGGGCCCTGGCACCACGCCGACGTGCGGCACGGCAGGCTGGCCACCCTGGACGCCCTGGCGTGGTTCCGCGCCCACCTGCTCGGCGACCCGTCGGGCCTGCGGGAGAGCCCGGTGCGGGTGTACGTCACCGGGGCGGACGAGTGGCGCGACTACGACGACTGGCCGGTGCCCGGCACGCGGGAGCGGCGCTGGCACCTGCAGGGGGAACACGGGCTCGGGCCGGACGGCCCCGCCGAGGCCGAGCCGGACCGGTTCCGCTTCGACCCGGCCGACCCCACGCCGGTCATGGGCGGCCCCACCCTGCTCGGCAACTCCGCGCCCCGCGACAACCGCCGCGTGGAACGGCGCCCCGACGTGCTGGTGTACACCTCTCCGGTGCTGCACGAGGACCTCGACGCGATCGGCCCGGTCACCGCGGAGCTGTACGTGCGCACCAGCACCGGGCACGCCGACCTGGTGGTCCGGGTCTGCGACGTGCACCCCGACGGCACGTCGCTCAACGTGTGCGAAGGCGTGCGGCGGCTCGCCCCGGGCGCGCCCGCCGCGGACGAGGACGGCGTGCGGCGCGCCGAGGTGGAGCTGTGGCCGATCGCGCACCGCTTCCGCCGCGGCCACCGCGTGCGGGTGCAGGTGGCCGGGGGCGCCTACCCGCGGCTGGCCCGTAACCTGGGTACCGGGGAACCGCTGGCCACCGGCCGTGATTCGGTGCCGGTGGACGAGGAGGTCTTCCACGACCCGGCCCACCCGTCGGCGCTCGTGCTTCGTCACCTCAACGGCTGACCGGGCCCGCCTCACCGCAGGACCGGCCCGCCCGGTCCGGCCGTTCACCGCGCCGACGGGGCCGTTCGGCGATCGGTGAGCTTGACAGGGACCGAACGAAATTACGCTTCGCCCATCCGGTTGACCAGGCTCAACAGTCTCAACAGTGCTGTTAAGTCCGTCGGGCCCCACTGATACCGAGGAGAACGCGTTGACCACGCCGCCCAGCGACCAGCGTCCGGAACGCAGTGACCGCAGCAAGTGGAACTGGCTCCTGCTCCTGCCGATCGTCATCCCGTTGATCCCGCTCCTGTACAACCACGAGGACCCCCGGCTGTTCGGGTTCCCGCTGTTCTACTGGCTCCAGCTCGCGTTCATCGTGATCGGGGTCGGCTGCACGGCCGTCGTGTACCGCATGGGGCAGCGCGGCGGGAGGGACGGCCGGTGAGCGACCACATCGTCGAGATCGTCGTCTTCACGTTCCTGTTCGCGGTCGTCAGCGGCATGGGCTTCGTCGCGGCCCGCTGGCGCCGTCCCGACGACCTGGCCAGCCTGCACGAATGGGGCCTCGGCGGGCGCAAGTTCGGCTCCTGGATCACATGGTTCCTGGTGGGCGGCGACCTGTACACCGCGTACACCTTCGTCGCGGTGCCCGCGCTGCTGTTCGGCGCCGGGGCGATGGGCTTCTTCGCGCTCCCCTACACGATCATCGTGTACCCGCTGGTCTTCCTGGTGCTGATCCGGCTGTGGTCGGTGGCGCACGTGCACGGCATGGTCACCCCGGCGGACTTCGTGCGCGCCCGGTTCGGCTCCCCCACACTGGCACTGCTGATCGCGATCACCGGCCTGGTGGCCACCATGCCGTACATCGCGCTGCAGCTCGTCGGCATCGAGGCCGTGCTGAAGACGATGGGCGTGACCGGCGACCTGCCGCTCATCATCGCCTTCGCCATCCTCGCGGCTTACACCTACCAGTCGGGGCTGCGCGCTCCCGCGCTGATCGCCTTCGTCAAGGACACGCTCATCTACATCGTGATCCTGATCGCGATCATCTACATCCCCACCCAGCTCGGCGGCTGGGGATCGGTCTTCGACGCCGCCCGCGCCAAGTTCGAGACGACCCCGGCACCCGGGGACGGCTGGCTGCTGAACGCCGGCAACCAGCTTCAGTACGTCACGCTGGCCCTCGGCTCGGCCATGGCGCTGTTCCTCTACCCGCACAGCGTCACCGGCGTGCTGGCGGCGCGCAACCGCGGCGTCGTCAAGCGGAACATGGCGGCGCTGCCCGCCTACAGCCTGCTGCTCGGCCTGATCGCGCTGCTCGGGTACATGGCGATCGCGGCCGGGATCAAGCCGATCACCGCCGACGGCAAGACCGACGCCAACACCGTCGTGCCACTGCTGTTCGACAAGATGTTCCCCGATTGGCTGGCCGGGGTGACCTACGCCGCCATCGGCATCGGCGCGCTGGTGCCCGCCGCGATCATGTCCATCGCCGCCGCCAACCTGTTCACCCGCAACATCTACCGCGAGTACATCAAGCCGGACGCCACCGACGCGCAGGAGGCCGCGGTCAGCAAGGTCACCTCGCTGGTCGTGAAGGTCGGCGCGGTGGCGGTCATCCTGCTCATCGACCCGCAGTTCTCCATCGACCTGCAGCTCATCGGCGGCGTGATCATCCTGCAGACGCTGCCGTCGGTGGCGCTCGGGCTGTTCACGCGGTGGTTCCACCGGGTCGGGCTGATCGCCGGGTGGGCCGCCGGCATGACGGCGGGCATGGTGATGCTCTACAACATCTCCAACCCGGCCATCAAGCACGAGCACTTCGGCGGCTCGGCGTTCCCCCTGGCCAAGCTGGGCTTCGACACCAACGTGACGATCTACGCCGGGTTCCTCGCGCTCGCGGTGAACCTCGCCGTCGCGGCGGTCGCCACGCTGATCGCCCGGGCCGCCAAGGCGGACGAGGGCACCGACGCCACCCGGCCCGACCACTACTTCGCCGACGAGGGCGACCCCCGGGTGCACGACATCGAGCTCTCCGGCTCGCACTGACCCCCGGCGGCGCCGGGCCGTCCCCGCCGTCCGAACGCCCCGCCGCCGGGGCACCGAGGTCCCCGGGAACCCGCGTGGTTCCCGGGGACCGTTCTTTCGCTTCCGGAACGCCCGCAACGAAACTGGATCATTCCGGTAATGTGCCGCTCGCGGACAGCGAGGAGGGCGAAAGGTGACCGAGCCGGGGGCACCCGCGGTGCCGGGGTACGAGATGCTCGGGATCCTGGGCCAGGGCGGGTTCGGGGTGGTGTACCGGGCCCGGCAGCTCGCCGTCCGCCGCGAGGTCGCCCTCAAGGTGGACAACCGGGTGCTGGTGTCGGAACGGGACCGGCGGCGGTTCATGCGGGAGGTCAGCTCCGCGGGGGCACTGTCGGGCCACCCGCACGTGGCCGACGTGTACGACGCCGGGGTGCTGCCCGACGGGCGGCCGTACATGGTGCTGGAGCTGTGCCCCGGCGGATCGCTGGCCGACCGGCTGCGTGAACGGGGGCCGCTGCCGCCCGCCGAGGTGCGCGACATCGGGGTGCGGATCGCCGACGCCCTCGCCGCCGCGCACGCCGCCGGGGTGCTGCACCGCGACGTCAAACCGGCCAACATCCTGATCAACCAGTACGGCATGGTCGCGTTGTCGGACTTCGGGCTGGCCGCGACCGGGCACGCCGAAGGCGAGGTGTCGGTCACCCGGGAGTCGCTGACCCCCGCCTTCGGCCCGCCGGAGGCCTTCGAACTGGCCGAGCCGAGCCCCGCCGGGGACGTGTACTCGCTGGCCGCCACCCTGTACGCGCTCCTGAACGGCCGCCCCCCGCGCTTCCCCGAGAGCGGTGTGGTCAACGTCGCCATGATCATGGCCCTCCACCGCCTCCCCGTCCCGGAGATCCCCGGCGTCCCACCCCGGCTCACCGCCGTCCTCCGCACCGGCCTGGCCACCCACCCCCACGACCGCCTCCCCTCCGCCGCCGCCCTCCGCGACGCCCTCACCGCCCTGCCCGCCGAGATCTTCTCCCAGCCCCCCACCACCACGCCGCCGCCCCCCGCCGGCCCCCACACGCACCCCTCGTCGGGCCCCTACACCCCCGCCTCGCCGTCCTCCGGCCCCGCAGGGCCGTACGCCTTCCCCCACACCGCCTTCCCCCCGGACGCGACCGGCCCCGGGCACGCGGCGGACGTGACGGGCCCCAGCGGGCACGGGAGGCACAGCAGGCACAGGGACGCCGGCCCACTGGAGGCCACCGGCCCGGGCAGCGGCCACGGGCACGACCCTGGCGGCGGCCTGGGGTACGGCCCTGGCGGCGGCCTGGGGTACGGCCCTGGCGGCGGCCACGGGCACGACCCTGGCGGCGGCCTGGGGTACGGCCCTGGCGGCGGCCACAGGTACGACCCTGGCAGTGGCCACGGGTACGGCCCGGGCGGGTCCCCCGCGAACGCCACGCCCGGCGGACAGCTTGGTGCGGGCCCAGGCGGCCGGCCGGGCGGTGCCCCGGCCGCTCCCGGCGGCTTCATCAGTGCCCCCCGCACTCCCGGCGGCCTCAGTGCCCCCGGCATTCCCATCGCCCCCGGTACTCCCATCGGCCCCGGTACTCCCAACGGCCCCGGTGCTCCCATCGTCAGCCCCGGTGTACCCAATGGTCCCGGTGCTCCCAACGGCCCCATCAGCGGTCCCGGCAATCCCGGCAGCGGCACCGGCGCTCCCGGCGGGCTCAGGAGCCGTCCCGGCGGCGGGCCCGGTGGGCCCGGCGGTGCCGCGGGTCCCGCGGGCGGGGGGAGGGTGCCCGGCGGGTGGGGCGGGGGCGCCGAGCCGGGGCTGCGGGGCCAGGTCACCGGTCCGAGTGTGCGCGGTGACGGCCGTCCGGGGGCGAGGTCCAGGGCCGCGGGGCCGGGCGGCCGGGCGGACATCACCCAGCCGCCCGTTCCCCCGGTGGCGCGCCCCAGGCAGACCAAGCTCTACGGGACGGTGGCGGCGTTGTTCGCGGTGCTGCTGGTGGTCGGGGTGACCGTCGCGTGGTTCGAGTCCCGTGAGCCCGTCACCGGCCCCTCGGGGTCCCCGGGCGCCACCGGCGCGCCGGGCCAGGCCGCCGGCCCGTCCGGTGACGCCGGCGCCGGGACCGGCGACGGCCAGGCCGATGCCCCCGGCACCCTCGGCGGCGTCCCCGTCGTCACCGAGAACTGCCCCGCCACCGTCGTCACCGGCGCCGGCGCGGCCTGCGGCCGCGACCCCGAGTGCTGGGGCGGCATCGTGGCCATCACCGGCGCCGTGTCGGTACGCCGCCGCGCCTGCGAGGAGAGCCACGTCTGGGAGACCTTCGCCATCGCCCCCCTGCCCCAGGACGCCATGACCTTCGACCTGGCCGACCTGGAAGCCCACCCCGTCGTCAAGAAACTGTGCTCCTCCCAGGTGATGCTCCGCTCCCGCATCGGGGCGGCCCGTTCCGTCCCGTCCTCGCAGTGGATGGTCTCCGTCCTCCCCCCGAGCCCCGACGCCTTCAAGGAAGGCGTCCGCATCTACCGCTGCGTCGGCGGCGTGACCGGCCGCGAACGCCCCGGCACCTACTTCCGGCCCGCGACGTGACGGAGGCCCTCATGGTGGGGGTCAGCAGGCGATGTCGGCCGGAGGGAGGGTGCCGGTGGCCAGGTAGCGGTTCACCGTGTCGTTGAGGCACGGGTCGCCGTGGTACGGGAACGGGGCGTGGGTCCGGGCGTTCACGGTGACCAGGCGGGAGCCGTGGATGCGGGCGGCCACGGAGCGGCTGACGGAGACGGGGACCGCCACGTCGCCCAGGGCGGCGAGGACCAGGGCGCCGGGCGCCCGGTTGCGGGCCAGCGGGACGCGCTCGGCCTGGACGCGCGGCCAGAAGGCGCAGGGAGTGATGTTGGCGTTGGCCGGGCCGAACAAGGGGTACCGCTCGGTGTAGACGGCGAGGTCGCGGCGGTAGGTGCCGAGGCCGCGGGGCCAGGGGCCGTCCGCGCAGCGGAAGGCGGTGCTGACGGCGGTGTGGTTGTCCACCGGGACGCCGGGGACGCCCTCGGGCGGGAGGGGCCGCACCGGGAAGGGCACGAACGGCTCGCGGCCGGCCGACACGTCGGCGAGCGCGGCGGCGACCAGCCCTGAGTAGTGCTCGTAGTAGACGGCGGCGACCAGGAGGAAGCCCAGTTCCCCGGCCGTCCACGCGTGCCCGCCCGCGACGATCGGCTCGCGCCCGGCCCGGTCCAGGAGCGCGGTGATCCAGCCGATCACCGCCTCGGTCGTGCCGCCCAGCCCGTGGACGTCGTCCCGCTCGGCGGCCCAGGCGGCGAAGGCGGTCAGACCGGTCTCGAACCCCGGTGTGCGGGCCAGCTCGAACGGCCGCCACGCGATGTCCCCGTTCACCGGGCTGTCCAGGACGAACCGGTCCACCCGGCCGGGGAACAGGGTGCTGTACGTCGCCCCGAGCATCCCCGCGTACGACCCGCCGATGTAGGAGATCCGGGACTCGCCGAGCGCGGCCCGGATGAGATCCATGTCCCGGGCGGCGTTCGCGGTGGTGGCGTACGGCAGGGCCCAGCCCGCCGCACGCGCGCAGTCCTCGGCGTACCGCCGGGCCGCGGCGGCGTCGGCGCCGAAGCTCCCCGGCGTCGCGGTCCGCACCCAGAACCCGCCCGGCTCCTCGGCGGCCTGCCCGCACCCGATGGGTGTGCTGCGCTCGACGAACCTCATGTCGAAGCCGATCAGGTCGTACCGGGCCCGCACCTCCGCGGAGAACCAGGGCGCGAGTGCCGCCGGGAGCGGCACCCCGGGACCACCCGGCCCGCCCCCTGTGGTGAGCAGCACACCCCGCCGCCGCGCGGGGTCGGTCGCGGGCAGCCGCGAGATCACGATCGTGATGGACCGCCCCTCCGGCCGCCGATGATCCAGCGGCACCCGCACTCCCGCGCACCGCACCGTCTCATCGGCCGTCCCCTCACACGGTCCCCACCGCAACCTCTCCGTCCCACCGCTCCCTGCCGAAGCGGACCCCGCCGAACCGCCGGCGGTCAAGGTGGACGCCGTCGGCCCACCGGCGGCGGCGTACATCGCCGGTCCGCCGGCGGCTGAAGCGTTCGCGGTGTACGACGCCGATCCACCGGCGGCGGCCGAGGCGTACATCGCCGGTCCGCCGGCGGCCGAAGTGTCCGCGGTGTACGACGCCGGCCCACCGGCGGCGGAGGTGGCCTCGTGCGGGTGACCGAGAGCGGCACGGGGGCCGGCCGTCACGGTGACGGCGGCACCCGCCGGGCCGTGCGGACGGGCCGCCGTGGCGGGCGCACCGAGGGCCGGGGTGAGTGGGGCGGAGGCGAGCAGCAGGGTCGTGAACACGCCGAGAGTCCTGCCGGACGGCATGGTCCCTCCTCAGGGGTCGGTCCGACGGAGCCGGACCCGACCTTCACCCCGAGGCGATCCACCGGTCAAGAGCACGCGTCCCCGGCCCGCCGTCCTTCCTGGTCGGCTGCCCACCGGGCATGAACGCTGTCATGGGACGCCGGGACTCACCGGCGGCACGTGAGCCGGCCGCCGTACGCGGCTCACCGTTCACACGCGGCTCGGCGGCCTTGCCCGGCTCACCGCCCGCACGGGGCCCGGAGACCGTACGCGGCTCACCGTCCGCACGCGCCCCGGAGACCGTGCACGGCTCACCGCCCATACGCGACTCGAAGGCCGTACGCAGCTCGCCCCCGGTACGCAGCTCGCCCCTCGCACGCAGTTCGGCCGCCTTACGCAGTTCGGCCGCCTTACGCGACCCGCCACCCGCACGTGACCCCGGCACCGCACGCGGCTCTTCGTCCTCACCTGCACCGGAGACCGCAGAGAGCTCACCGTCCGCTCCCACCCGGGAGACTCCAGAGAGCTCACCGTCCGCACGCGCCCGGGAGACCGTGCGCGGCTCGCCGCCCCTGAGCGGCTCGAAGGCCGTACGCAGCTCACCGCCCGCACGCGGCCCGGAGGCCGTGCGCGGCTCCTCACCCGCGCGTGGCTCGAAGACCGTGAGCAGATCGCCGCCCGTACGCGGCTCCTTGACCGGGCGTGTCCCGTTGGCCAAGGGGGAACGGGTGGCCGGGCGCGCGGGGGCCGGGACGGGGTCGGTGGACGCTCGGGGGTCCGGGGGCGGGGCGGGGTCGGGGTGAGGCTCGGGGTTGGTGGTGGAGGCCAGAAGGGCCAGGGTGATCAGAGTCAGCACTGCTATGAGCATCAGTGCCAGGGTCACGAGCATCAGGACGGCCAGCAGCGTGTAGACCGTGCCGATGATCGCCATCATCGCCTGTCCTCCTCTTCTCTTGTGCCAGTGCCTCACGTGCCCCGGACGGGCGCGCTCACACCTGCGTTCCGGCAGGTGGAGCGGTGTTTCTCATGGGCCCGCTGGGGCGGGGGCGCGCGGGTGGGGTCAGGCACCCGGCATCGTGTCCAGGCGGCGCAGGATGACGCCCTCACGCAGGGCCCACGGGCAGATCTCCAGGGACGAGAGGTCGAACAGGTCCATGGTGGCGTCGGCGACGACGACGCCGGCGGCGAGCTGAGGGGCGCGGCCGGTGGAGACGCCGGGGAGGGCGGCGCGTTCGGCGTGGGTCATGGTGACGAGGCGCTCGGCCCAGCGGGACAGGTCGTCCCTGGAGAGCGTGCGCCTGACGTACGCGCCCTCGCCGGACGGCGCGGCGCCGGCGATGCGGGCGAGCTGGCGGAACGTCTTGGAGGTGGCGACGGCGTGGTCGGCACGGCCGTGGCGCGCGACGTCGCCGACGACGCGGCCGATCTCGGCCCGCACGTGCTTGCGCAGGGCCCGCACCTCCTTGGGGGGCGGCGGGTCCGCGGTGAACCACTGCCGGGTCAGGCGGCCCGCGCCGAGCGGCAGCGACACCGCGACGTCCGGCGCCTCCTCCATGCCGGAGGCGATCTCCAGGGACCCGCCGCCGATGTCCAGCACCAGCAGCCGCCCCGAGGACCAGCCGAACCACCGCCGCACCGCGAGGAACGTCAGCCGCGCCTCCTCCGGCCCCGACAACACCTGGACGTCCACCCCGGTGGCCGAGCGCAGGCCGGACAGCACCTTCTCGCCGTTGACCGCCTCACGGACAGCGGACGTGGCGAAGGCCATGACGTCCTCCACGCCCTTGTCCTCGGCGATGCGCAGCGCGTCCTCGATGAACTTGCGCAGCCTGCGCTCGCCGTCGGGCGACAGGGTGTTCCCGTCGTGCAGGTGCTCGGCCAGGCGCAGCTCGGCCTTGTGGGAGAAGGCCGGCAGCGGCTGCGCCCCCCGGTGGGCGTCGACCACCAGCAGATGCACCGTGTTGGACCCGATGTCGAGAACGCCGACTCGCATGATCCGACGCTACTACCCTGCGAGTACCCCGGTGTGACGGTGGCCGTGCCCCCTGGGGGATCACGGCCACCGCACGAGCGTGGTGAGGGTCGTCAGTCGAGGGCCGCCGCAACCGGCTGGGGCCGCTCACCGGGCTCGTCGGAGGGCGTGGCCCCGGGGCCGCCGCGCAGCGGCACCTCCTTGACGAACGCGGCGAGCAGCGGGACCGCGACCGCGAACAGGATCGCCCAGAAGAAGACGCTGGAGATGGACGAGGCCAGCGCCCCCAGGAAGCCGTCGCGCACCTGCGCGGGCAGCGCCGCGAGGGCCGCCGGGTCCAGGCGCCCGCCGCCGCCCTCGGCCAGGGACGCGCCCTGCGGGCCGAGCCTGTCGGCGAGGCCGGCGGTCAGGTGGTGGTTGAAGATGGCCCCGAAGATGGAGACGCCGAACGAGCCGCCGATGGACCGGAAGAACGTGGAGGCGCTGCTGGCCACGCCGAGGTCCTTCTGCTCGACGCTGTTCTGCGCGATCAGCATCGTGGTCTGCATCAGGAAGCCCATGCCGAGGCCGAGCACGGCGATGAACACGCCGGTCTGCCAGCTCGGGGTGTTGACGTCCTGCAGCGACAGCAGGCCCATGCCGGCGACCATGATGACACCGCCGACCACCGGGAAGATCTTGTAGCGGCCGGTCCGGGTGATGGCCTGGCCGACGAACAGTGAGATCACCATCATCGCCGCCATCATCGGCAGCAGGAGCAGGCCGGAGTTGGTGGCCGAGGCCCCCTGGACGGTCTGCTGGAACAGCGGCAGGAAGTTGATCGCGCCGAACATCGCGAAGCCGAGCAGGAAGCCGACCAGCGAGATGAGGGTGAAGTTGCGGTCGCCGAACACGTGCAGCGGCAGGATCGGCTCGGCGACGCGGCGCTCGACGGGGACGAACAGGGCCAGCGAGATCACCGCGAGAGCGGCCAGGCCGAGGATCTGCGGGGACACCCAGTCGTACTCGGTGCCGCCCCAGGTGGTGATCAGTACGAGCGCGGTGATGCCGACGGCCAGCAGCCCGGCGCCCAGCCAGTCGATGCGGTGCTCGGTGCGGTACTTCGGCAGGTGGAGCCGGACGAGCAGCCACACGAAGGCAACGGCGCCGATGGGCAGGTTGACGTAGAAGGCCCAGCGCCAGCTCAGGTGGTCGGTGATGAAGCCGCCGACCAGCGGGCCCGCGATCATGGCCAGCGACATCATGGCGGCCATGATGCCCTGGTAGCGCCCGCGCTCGCGGGGCGGCACCAGGTCGCCGATGATCGCCATGGCGTTCACCAGCAGGCCGCCGGCGCCGAGGCCCTGCAGGGCCCGGAAGGCGATCAGCTCGCCCATGCCCCCGCCGGCGCCGCCGAACATGGCCGAGCCCGCCATGCCGCACAGCACCGAGCCGATCAGGAAGATGACGATCGAAGCCAGGAAGATGTTCTTGCGGCCGTAGAGGTCGCCGATCTTTCCCCAGATCGGCGTCGAGACCGTGGTGCCCAGGACGTAAGCGGTGACGACCCAGGACAGGTGGGCGAGGCCTCCGAGCTCGCCGACGATGCGCGGCAGCGCCGTGCCGACGATCATGTTGTCGAGCATGGCCAGGATCACAGCCAGCATCAGGCCCGGGAGGACGATCATGACCTCTCGGCGCCTACCGGGAACCGCCTCGGCTCCGGTTTCCGTCATTTCTTTGTGCCCCCTTGGTGGAACGGAACGCTGTACTTACTTGACGACCGGTAAGTTAGTATGGCGACCAAGGTAGGGCTCGAACTTGCCGACCGTCAAGTCAATATGGGTCTAAAGCACGTCTGGGGAGACATGAGGGAAACGACCGACACGCGAACCCGCATCCAGGAGATCGCCCTCAGGCTGTTCACCGAACAGGGCTACGAGGCGACGTCGCTGCGCGAGATCGCCGAGGCCCTCGGTGTCACCAAGGCCGCCCTCTACTACCACTTCAAGACCAAGGACGACATCATCGCCAGCCTCAGCGAGGAGCGGCATGCGATGATCGAGCGCCTCGTGAAGTGGGCGCAGGACCAGCCCCGCACCATCGAGACCCGCCGCGAGTTCGTGCGCCGCTACGCCGACGAGCTGTTCGCCGGCCACCACCAGTTGTTCATGCGCTTCATGGAGCGCAACCAGACCGCCCTGCGCGACCACCCCAAGGTCGGCAAGATGCGCGACCTGATGGTCGCCATGGTCGGCGTCCTGTCCGACGAGGACGACCCCCACGCCAAGCGCCTGCGCTCCACCATGGCCCTGTTCGCCCTGCACGGGGCCATGTTCTTCCTGACCGGCGAGAAGATCACCGACGAGGAGCGCAAGGAGGCCGCCCTTCAGGTGGCGATGGAGCTGATCGAGCCCCGCCCGGACGACAGCTGACCCGCCGGGCGCTCAGAGGCTGAAGCCGCGCAGCGCCCGCACCATCGAGTCGGGAACGGTGCCGAGCAGCCGTGCGCAGCGCTCGGCCCATTCCTGTTCCGTCAGCATGCCGGCCGGCACCAGGGGGCCGGTCCCGTACGGGTCGTCGAGCGGCCGGGCGTACTCGGCGTAGCCCCGGGCGAACACGTCCCCGGCGTGCTCCCGCATGGCGACCAGCTCCGCGACGCGGTCGGCGAGCGGCCACGACGGGCGGCCGAGCAGGTCCTCGAACACCCACCGCACGGTGCGCGCCGTGTCCAGCAGGGGGTCGGCCTCCTCGGGCCGGGTCCCGGCGACCGCCGTGCGCAGCGCCGAGATCGCCTCGTCCACGGCGGCCGTCAGGGGGCCGAGGTCGGAGAGCGGCAGCGGCTCGGCCTCCAGGATGCGTCCCGAGCGGGAGATCCTCGACGCCTTCAGGCGGTTGTCCGGGTGGTCGGGCATCAGGTCCAGCAGCCCGAGTACCAGACGCGCGACCCTGTGGAGCTCCGGCGGCGCCGGCGGGTCCGGCCGGTTGAGCCGGCGGTGCTCGACGGCGCTGCCGAGCAGGTTGACGGCGCAGTCCAGCCCGTCGCCCGCGATGAACGCGGCCGGGGTGCCGTCCTCGGCGAGGCCCCACCGCATGCCGAGGAGGTTGAGCACCATGCGCGCCCAGATCACCGTGGAGGTCTCGCGGCGGTCGCTCTGCAGCAGGGTCACCCCGGCGTTGAAGAAGGCGGCGGCCATGCGGTCGGACTCGTCCATCGTGGCGGCGGCGACCGCTCCGGCGGACAGCAGCCGCGCCTGGTCGGGCAGGTCGTCGCTCCACAGGTCGGCCACGCCGATCCCGATGGTGCGGATCACGGCGAGCGCGGCCCGCGGCGGGGCGGCCCGCACGCCGAGCCCCTCCAGGACGGCCGTCGCGGCGGCGTCCTCGATGTCCGGGGCCTCCTTGGCGACCGCCGCCATCATCTTGAGGGTCCGCATGACCCGATGCCGCCGCTCGCGCTCCTCAGGGGTGGACGGGGAGGCCTCGATCAGCTTCCACATCTCGGTGGCCAGGTTGGCGGTGTTGGTCGCGGTGAACCGCCGCGCGCGGCCCTCGAACTCCAGCTCCCCCTCGGTGAGCAGTTCCCACACGCCACGCAGGGCGCTGTGGTAGCCGATGAGCGAGGCGTAGGACGACTCCGTGTCCGCGGACTCGCCGAGCAGGTCGGCGATGATGGCCACGGTGAGGCAGTACCCGAGGGTGCGCTCGCGCTGCCCTTGGACGTAGCCGAGCAGCCGCATGCCGAGCATGGTCGCCTCCGGGCGGCCGGCGACCTTGCGCAGCGGGCGCAGCACGATGTCCGCCACCTGCTCCCGCGTGGCGTTCTGCCGTTCCAGGCGCTCCACGGTGGCGGCGAGCGGGCCGCGCACGAACCGCTCCAGCATCGCCTCGGGCATGTTCTCGGTCGCCGACGCCACCTGGAGCTCCACCGCGTCGGGGTTGCCTTCGAACGGCTCCTCCCCCGCGGCGGACTCCATGCTGCGCCGCAGCACGGCCTCGGTGAGCGCCGAAAGGAACCCGGCGTCGAACACCGCCTCCCTGACCAGGAGCCAGCCCTCGGCGTCCACCCCGACGACGGCGTCGGGGCCCGTGCCGTGCACCGCGCGCCAGATGTCGCGGAGCCTGTCCTCGTAGAGCTCCGCGAAGCTCTGCTGGCCGCTCTGCGGGTGCGGGGTGGGCAGCAGCGCGGGGTCGCTGGTGGAGACGTCCTTGGAGGTCGCGGCGCGCAGCGGCACCAGCCGCTGCGCCGACTCGTCGGCGTGTGCCCGTGCGGCGCCGTCCACCGGTTCCGCGGGATGGGTCGGTGAGTGGGACATGTCTACCCCTCCAGGGTCGCTCCGTGGATCAGCCCGGCGGCGTCGTAGGCGGCCAGCGCCAAGGTGGCGATGACTCGGGGGTCGCACGGACGGGCGGGTGTGCCGGTCGCGTAGAAGACCTCGTGCAGCCGCCCCTCCAGGACCCGGAGCGGCGGGACCGCCGCCAGCCGGCCGCGCCAGCGCTCCAGGCCCAGGCGGACCGCGGTGCCGATCTCGTCGCGGGTCGTCGCGGTCAACGGCTCCTCGCGCATGAGCTCGCGTTCCACGACGTCCCGGACCCGCACCAGGATGCCCAGCATGGCGGCCAGGTCGTCCGGCCCGGGCGGCGCGATGTGCAGGCCCGCCGGGCCGAGGTACTTCTCCTCGAACCTGGCCTGCAGCACCCGGCGCCGCTCCGGGCTCGCCGACGCGAAGCTGAGGGCGAGGAACCAGGGCAGCATGTGACCGGAGCCGGCGGGCTCCAGCAGTCTCGACTGGTCGTCCGGCAGCTCGGCGACGGCGTCCGCCCAGCCCGCCGCACCCCTCTTGACCAGGCCGAGGATGGACCCGTCGCCGTCCGGCGGGTGGCCGGAGGGGCCGCCCGAGGCCATCGCCTCCTCGTACAGGACCGCCTGCATGGACGAGGCGAGGTCCGGGAGGGTGGCGAGCAGCGGGTTGAAGGCCTTGTAGCGGATGAGGGGCTGGATGTACGGGAGCAGGACCGTGACGCGGGGGCTGTCGGCGGAGCGGCGGGCCAGGGTGAGGGCGGCCTGGGTGACGGTGGGGGTGGCGCGGTCGGCCTCGTCGAGGGCGATCACCGTGCGGCAGCGGGCGGCGCTCTGGGTGAGGCGCTCGAACAGGCCCTGCCAGCTCACCTGGGGCAGCTGCAGCTCGGCCTCGACGCCAGGGCCGCTCTCCAGCAGCCTGAACTGGACGCCGCGCACCGAGTCGCGCAGGGCCGCGACGGGCCGGGCGAACAGGAAGGAGACCGGGATCCTGCACCAGCGCAGCCGGCGCAGGTAGCTCGGGTGGCTCAGCACCGCCTCGATGATGCTGACCTGGAGGTCGGTCTCGGTCTCCTGCTGCCACACGTCCACGATCACCAGGGCGGGCGCGGCGGGGTCGGGGTCCCAGCGTTCCTTGAGCAGCCGCAGCAGGAACGACTTGCCCTCGCCCCAGCGGCCGCGCAGCGGGACCACCCGCCCGGCCTCGTCCCCGGCCGGGGCGACCAGGCCCGTGAGCTTCTTCAGGTCGCGCTCCTGCGAGGGCAGCGGCGTCATGGGGCCTGGCGCGCGGTCACCCGCCGGGTAGGCGCGGCGGGCGAAGCGGCGCAGCAACAGGAACTTGCCGACGACGTAGAGCATGAACACGCCCCACAGCACGCGCAGGACGGTGTCGGTCGTCGCGGTGCGCGCGGCCGGGCCGAGATGGGCCGGCACCTCGATCGCGGCGAGCGCCGCGTCGGCCAGCACCAGCGGCAGGACGAGCCAGGCGAGTGCGGGCATTCGTGCGTGCAGGGCGTGCGCGATCAGCACCAGGACGGCCAGCGCGGCGACCGGCGCGACCCCCGGCGGGACGCGCGCCGTCACGGCGGCCGGCCACGCGGCGCCGAGCAGGTCGAAGAGGGTGGCGAGGACGACGAGGACCAGGGCGCCGGCGAGCCACACGCTCGCGAGCCTCTTCACCCCGGCCGGCTTTGTGTCGATGGTCATACCGGTCGTGACCCGATTCGGTGTGGTTCCCCCCCGGGAACGGCGGCACGGAAGTCCACTGTGGGCTCCCTGAAGCGTTAAATCAAGGGATTCGCCTTACCTGTTCTTTACCCGGCTCCACTCATCTGAGCGAGAGCGGGTCATTGATGACTATGGATCGCCGGGTCGTGGTCCCACCATCCCCGGAACCGGGGATGCGACCCCGCGGGCGTGTCCGGGCGTGTGCCGTGGTCCCGATAGGGTCGGGGACGGACGGCGGGGTCCCTGAGGAGGGCGGCGTGAGGGCATCCGGCGGAGCTGCCATGGCCCGGTGGCGGCGGCTGAGCACCCGGGCCTGGTTCACACTCACCCTGGGGGGTCTCGCGGCGCTGCTCGCGGTGTCGGCCCTGCTGACCACCTGGGCGCTCACCAGCACCACCCGCACCACCGACCGGGTGACCCACCAGATCCTCCCCGGGCTGCTCGCGTTCCACCAGCTCCGCACGGCGCTGTTCGACCAGGAGGCGGGCCTGCACGGGTACGTGCTGAGCGGGAAGCCGGAGTTCCTCGAGCCGTACCACAGGGGTATGTCGGAGGAGAGCGCCGCGGCCGGCCTGCTGCGCCGTTCCCTCTGGGACGCCGGCCTGGCCGCCGACCTGGACGCCGTGCTGCGGCAGGCCTCGGCGTGGCGGAGCGGGTATGCCGACCCGGCGGTGGCGGCGGTCACCGAGCGGGGCGCGGGTGCGATAAGCCCGCAGGAGGCGGCACGGGGCAAACAGTCGTTCGACCGGATCCGCCAGGCGCTGTCGGCGCAGGAGCGGAACCTGACGCGCAGCCGGGCCGCGGCCGAGGCGGACCTGCACACGGCGCGCATGTGGCGCAACGTCGTCATGTCCGCCCTCCTGATCGTGTTAGCGCTGACCCTGGTCTCGGTGTCGATGCTGCTGCGGTACACGGTGCTGCGGCCTCTGGAGCGGCTCGCGGCGGAGGCGGGGCAGGTGACGGGCGGCGACTTCGGGCGCGCGATCGACGTGCGCGGGCCGAGCGACATCGCCGCGCTCGCCGGCGGCGTCGAGGCGATGCGGCAGCGCATCGCGGCAGAGCTTGCGGTGTCCCAGGAGGCGCACCGGCTGCTGCAGGAGCAGACCGATCTGCTGCGTGAGCAGACCGTGGAGCTGCGCAGGTCCAACGCCGAGCTGGAGCAGTTCGCCTACGTCGCCTCGCACGACCTGCAGGAGCCGGTGCGCAAGGTGACGGCGTTCTGCCAGTTGCTGCAGCGGCGGTACGCCGGGCAACTGGACGAGCGGGCCGACGAGTACATCGCGTTCGCGGTGGACGGCGCCAAACGCATGCAGACCCTGATCAGCGAGTTGCTGACCTTCTCACGGGTGGGCCGTGCCCACGCCGAGCACGTGCCCGTGCCGCTGGACCGGCCGCTGGACGACGCGCTCGCCAACCTGGACACGCTCATCGAGGAGAGCGGCGCCGCGGTGGAGAGGCCGTCCCGGCTGCCGGAGGTGGTCGGGGACCCCAACATGCTGACCATGCTGTGGCAGAACCTCATCGGCAACGCGGTGAAGTTCCAGGCGCCGGACCGGGCGCCGCGCGTGGTGATCACCCTGGAGCGGCGGGACACCACGTGGGAGATCGGCGTGCAGGACAACGGCATCGGCGTGGAGCCGCGGTTCGCCGACAAGATCTTCGTGATCTTCCAGCGCCTGCACAACCGCGACGAGTACGACGGCACGGGCATCGGGCTCGCGCTGTGCAAGAAGATCGTCGAGTACCACGGCGGGCAGATCCGCCTGGACACCGGCGTCACCGAGGGCAGCAGGTTCGTCTTCACCCTCCCGGTCACCCCCTCCGGGCCGGACGGCCACGCGCCGGCGCTCCCGGCGCCCGCCGTCCCGGCCGAGCCGGAGGCGTAGCGGCGTCACGGGCGGCCCTCGCGGGGGTCAGCTCAGGTGGGCGGGACGGCCGCCGGCGCCGAAGCCGGTCCGGTGGTCCCACAGATGGGTGCAGCCGGGGCACTGCAGGTGCAGCACGCCGCCGGTGGCGCCGAGCAGGTAGCGCCAGTGGTCGGCGCAGTTGCGGCCGTCTCCGCAGGGGCCGCAGCCGCGGTCGTCACGGCAGCCGGGGCAGGGCACCCAGGCGCGGCGGCCGAGGTCGGCGTCGGGGTCGATCGGCAGCACGGCTACCTCGGGGGCAGGACGCCGGCCTCGGCCAGCATCGCGTAGGTCCGCTCCTGCTCCTCGTCCAGGCCCGAGTACAGCAGAGCGAAGGCCTCCTGCTCGGCGCGCAGCACGGCCGCGGGGTCCCAGCCGTCACCGAGGGCGGCGAGCACCTCGGCACGGCGGCGCGCCTCGTGCGCGGTCAGGTCAAGCTCGAACACATGGGTGTGGTCAGGGTGCATCAGATAGCTTTCGGTGGTGATTTGTCGGCTTTGACACCTTATAAGAGTTATATGGGTGTCTGCTGGTCGGAGCGGGTATACCGCGCCCGGACGCCCCGAAGATCTCCACGTCCCGTCGAACGGAGCTGGTCACCCTGGACACGCACAGCCGCGTCGCACCCTGGGCCTCCCCCCGCGCGCTGAGGCGCCTGGCGGAGCTGGAGGCCGCCCTCGGCGGCCTCGACGCCGAGGGCGTATCCCGCACCGTCACCGCCGCGCTGGACGCGCACCGCCGCGCGTTCGACGACGACGGCATCGTGCTGTACGCCGGAACCAACACGATGAGCCCCCGCGCCCTCGCGGCGCACCGCGCGACGCTGTCCACCCGCCCCTCCATGGGGTGGCCCGGCGAGAAGTTCCAGGCCGGCCTGGACCACCTGGACGTGCTGGAGACGCTGACCCCGATGCGGGTGGCCGCGGTCATGGACGGCGGGTACGCCGAGGTGCGGCTGCAGAGCGCCACCATGGCCAACCTGGCCTGCTACACGGCCCTGGCCCGGCCGGGCGACACGGTCGCCGTGCTGCCGGAGGCGGCCGGCGGGCACGCCAGCCACCACGCGCAGGGCGCGGCCGGGGTGCGCGGGCTGCGGGTGGTGGACCTGCCCTACGACGCCGCCGCGTTCAACATCGACCTGCGGCGCCTGCCCGCCTTCCTGCGCCGCGAGAACCCGGCGGTCGTGGTGATCGGCGGCAGCCTCATGCTGTTCCCGCACGACGTCGCGGCGGTGCGGGCCGCCTGCGACGAGACGGGCGCGACACTGATCTACGACGCCTCCCACGTGGCCGGGCTGATCGCGGGCGGCCGTTTCCAGCGCCCGCTGGCCGAGGGCGCGCACCTGCTCACCATGTCCACCTACAAGTCGTTCGGCGGCCCGCCCGGCGCGGCGATCGTCACCCGGGACGCCCGGCTGGCCGAGCGGGTGTCCGCCGCCGCCTACCCCGGCCTGACCGCCAACTACGACGCCGCGCGGCTCGCCCCGCTGGCCGTCACCGCCGCCGAGCTGGCCGAGCACGGTGCGGCGTACGCGGACGCCTGCATGGCCGGGGCCGCGGCGCTCGCCGGTGAGCTGCGCGCGGCCGGGTTCACCGTGGCGGCGGCGGAGCTCGGCTGCACGGCCTCCCACCACGTCGCGGTGGACGCCGCGGCGTTCGGCGGCGGCGACCCGGCGGCGCGGACGCTGGCGGCGGCGGGGATCTACCTCAGCGGCATCGGCCTGCCCGGCGCGGCGCCCGGCGAGCCGATGCGGGGCCTGCGGATCGGCACGCAGGAGGTGACCCGGCACGGGTTCGGCCCGCGGGAGATGGCGGCCGTGGCCGGCCTCATGGCCCGGGTGCTGCTCAAGGGCGAGGACCCGCCGGCGGTGCGTGCGGACGCCGTGGAATTGCGCCATTCGATGGGCGGGACGGCGTGGCCTTCCGATCGGTGAGGGCCGTTGCTTCAGATTATTACTAGGACGACCTACAATTTAGTTGGACGTCCTAGTACCTCTGGAGGAACGCCGTGCACGTACCTGCCAATCCCGTACGCGTCGTCACAGCGGCGGCGCTGTTCGACGGGCACGACGCGGCCATCAACATCATGCGGCGCATCCTCCAGTCCCAGGGTGCGGAGGTGATCCACCTCGGCCACGACCGGTCGGTGGAGGAGATCGTCACCGCGGCCGTGCAGGAGGACGCCCAGGCCGTGGCGGTCAGCTCCTACCAGGGCGGCCACGTCGAGTTCTTCACCTACCTGGTGGACCTGCTGCGCGAACGGGGCGCCGGGCACGTCAAGGTGTACGGCGGGGGCGGCGGCGTCATCGTGCCCGCCGAGATCGCCGCGCTGGAGAAGCACGGCGTGACCAAGGTCTTCTCCCCCGAGGACGGCCAGCGCCTCGGGCTCGCCGGCATGATCAACACGATCGTCGAGGCGTGCGACACCGACCTCACCGCCGGTGCCGAGCCGCCCGCCGTCGCGGGCGGCGACCAGGGCGCGGTGGCCAGGGCCATCACGTTCGCCGAGGCGGGCAAGGCCGGGGAGGCGTACCTCGCGGCGCTGCGGGAGGCGGCGGCCGGGCGGCGCGTCCCGGTGCTCGGCATCACCGGCACCGGCGGGTCGGGCAAGTCGTCGCTCACCGACGAGCTGGTGCGCCGCCTGCGGCTGGACGACGAGGACAAGCTCCGGGTGGCGGTGATCGCCGTCGACCCGACCCGGCGGCGCGGCGGCGGCGCGCTGCTCGGCGACCGCATCCGCATGAACAGCCTCGGCGGCGACCGGGTCTTCTTCCGCTCGCTCGCCACCCGCGGCGCGCACGAGCTGCCCGGCCACCTCGGGGACGTGATCGAGGTGTGCAAGGCGGCCGGCTACGACCTGGTGATCGTGGAGACGCCGGGCATCGGGCAGGGCGACGCGGCGATCGTGCCGTTCAGCGACGTCTCGCTGTACGTGATGACGCCGGAGTTCGGCGCGAGCTCCCAGCTCGAGAAGATCGACATGCTGGACTTCGCCGACGTGGTCGCGATCAACAAGTTCGACCGGCGCGGGGCGCAGGACGCGCTGCGCGACGTACGGCGCCAGCTCGTGCGCAACCGCGAGGCGTTCGGGTCGGCGCCGGAGGACATGCCGGTGTACGGCACGGTGGCCTCGCGGTTCAACGACGACGGCGTCACCGCGCTGTACCACCGGCTGCGCGCCCTGCTGGAGGAGCACGGCCTGCCCTCGGGGGCGGGCCTGCTGCCGCGGGCCGAGGTGACGACCTCCAGCCTGGGTACCGCGATCGTGCCGCCGTCCCGGGTGCGCTACCTGGCCGACATCGCCGAGACGGTGCGCGGGTACCACCGGCGCACCGCCGAGCAGGCCGAGATCGCCCGCCGCCGCCAGCGGCTCGCCGAGGCGTCCGCGCTCGTGGCCGCCGGCGGCGGGGACACCGAGACCCTGGACGCGCTGCGCGAGCGTGCCGACGGCGAGCAGGACCCCGCCGACCGGGCGCTGCTGGACGGCTGGCCGGAGACGGTGGCCGCGTACTCCGCCGGCGAGCTCGTGGTCACCGTGCGCGGCGCCGAGCAGCGCACGCCGCTGTGGCGCACCACGCTGTCGGGCAGCAAGGTGCCGCGGGTGGCGCTGCCCCGGCTCACCGACCACGGCGACCTGCTGCGGTTCCTGCGCTCGGAGAACCTGCCGGGCCGGTTCCCCTTCACCGCCGGGGTGTTCCCGTTCAAACGGGCCGACGAGGACCCCACGCGGATGTTCGCCGGGGAGGGCGACCCCTTCCGCACCAACCGGCGGTTCAAGCTGCTGTCGCGGGGCCAGCCCGCGGTGCGGCTGTCCACGGCCTTCGACTCGGTCACCCTGTACGGCAACGACCCCGCCGAGCGGCCCGACGTGTACGGCAAGGTCGGCACGTCCGGGGTGTCGATCGCGACGCTGGACGACATGAAGGCGCTGTACGACGGCTTCGACCTCACCTCGCCGTCCACCTCGGTGTCGATGACCATCAACGGCCCGGCCCCGGCCATCCTGGCGTTCTTCCTGCACACCGCGGTCGACCAGGCGCTCGACCGCTTCGCCGCCGAGCACGGCCGCGCGCCGGACGCCGCCGAGGCCGAGCAGGTGCGGGCGGCGACGCTGGCCACCGTGCGCGGCACCGTGCAGGCCGACATCCTCAAGGAGGACCAGGGGCAGAACACCTGCATCTTCTCCACCGACTTCTCGCTGCGCATGATGGCCGACGTGCAGGAGTGGTTCATCGCCAACCGGGTGCGCAACTTCTACTCGGTGTCGATCTCGGGGTACCACATCGCCGAGGCCGGGGCCAACCCGATCACCCAGCTCGCGTTCACGCTGGCCAACGGGTTCACCTACGTCGAGGCGTACCTCGCGCGTGGCATGGCGATCGACGACTTCGCGCCCAATCTGTCGTTCTTCTTCTCCAACGGCATGGACCCCGAGTACAGCGTGCTCGGGCGGGTGGCGCGGCGGATCTGGGCGGTCGCCATGCGGGAGCGGTACGGCGCGGGCGAGCGGTCGCAGAAGCTCAAGTACCACATCCAGACGTCCGGGCGGTCGCTGCACGCCCAGGAGATGAACTTCAACGACATCCGCACCACGCTGCAGGCGCTGATCGCGGTGTACGACAACTGCAACAGCCTGCACACCAACGCCTTCGACGAGGCGGTCACCACGCCGAGCCCGGACTCGGTGCGGCGCGCCATGGCCATCCAGATGATCATCAACAGGGAGTGGGGCCTGGCGTCCAACGAGAACCCGCTGCAGGGGTCGTACGTCATCGAGGACCTCACCGATCTGGTGGAGGAGGCGGTGCTCGCCGAGTTCGAGCGGCTGTCGGACCGCGGCGGGGTGCTCGGGGCGATGGAGACCGGCTACCAGCGCGGGCGCATCCAGGACGAGTCGATGCTGTACGAGACCCGCAAGCACGACGGGTCGCTCCCGATCATCGGGGTGAACACCTTCCGCAACCCCGCCGGGGAGCCCGAGCACGGGACGCTGGAACTGGCCCGCGGCACCGAGGAGGAGAAGCGGAGCCAGCTCACCCGGCTGCGGGACTTCCAGCGCGAGCACGCCGCGGAGGCGCCCGAGGCGCTGCGGCGGCTCAAGGAGGCCGCGATGTCGGACGGCAACGCGTTCCAGGCCCTGATGGACGCCGCCCGGGTCTGCTCCCTCGGGCAGATCACCGAGGCGCTGTTCGAGGCCGGCGGCCAGTACCGGCGCAACGTCTGAGACACGGCGGCGGGGCCCGGCCATCCCGGCCGGGCCCCGCGTCGTCCGAGGTGGGGTCAGGTGCGACGCCAGCGGGCCTCGGCGAAGCAGTAGACCGCGAACAGGATCAGGCCGAGCGCCACCAGGCCGAGCAGCCACGGGCCGAACGGCAGCTCGGCGAAGGAGCGGAGCGTCGAGTCGATGCCCTTGGCCTCCTCGGGGTCGAAGACGATCGCCGCGTGCACGAGGAACGCGCCCGCCGCCACCGCGATGACGCCGCGCGCGACGTAACCGGCCATGCCGAGCTTCGTGACCACGTCCTGCACCTTCGGGGACATCTCGCCGACGCGCAGGTACTGGCGGAACTTCTTGGTGACGCCCTCGCGGATCCAGTAGACGCCGAGGCCGGCGACGGCGAGGCCGATCAGCCCCACGATGAACTGCCCGCCCGGCCACTCCATGATCGTGGCGGTGAGGTCCTTGGACTGGGTGTCCGTGGAGGACCCCGTGCTCCCCTTCAGCAGGAAGCTCAGGATGGTGCTCACCGCGAGCGTGTACACGACGGTCCGGAACACCGCTTCGGCCCGGTCCATGCCGTGCAGCCCGCCGAACAGCGCCTCCGACAGCTGCCACAGCGCAAGCGCCACGAACCCGACCGCCAGCGCCCACAACACCACGGTCCCGAACGGCTGCTCGGCCACCGTGCGGACCGCCCCGGTCTTGTCCGCCTCCTCACCCCCGCCACCGAACGCGATCCGCAGGGCGAGCACGCCGATCAACGCGTACATGACCCCCCGGCACGCCATACCGAATCGCGCGAGCTTGTCGAAGGTGGGATGGTTGGCCGCCCGTCTCGCGGCCCCACTCACCTGCCCGCCCGCAGACGCCACGGAATTCATGGAAACCCCTTTCTCCGAGCCGTCCTCTACACCGCACCGCGCCCGGTAAACCTCGCCTACCCGCCACACCCCCGCAGCGACCTCCTCCAGGACGCCGCGGGTGTGCGGGACGTCCGGGGGCGTCGGCGTGGCGCGCGGGAAAGAAGGGGAGGCATCGCGACATGGGGATATCGGTGCCGGTGTGGGGCCGGCGACGGGTGCGGCGCCGGATGCCCGCGTGGCCGTGCCCGGCCCCCCTGCGGGTGCTCGTGCCGGCGGCGGCCGGGCTGCTGTCCGTGGCGCTGCCGCTGGGAGGACTGCTGCTCGCGGGCCTCGCCGCCTGGGACGCGGCCCCGGACGGGATGGGGGCGGCGGTGCGCCTGTCCCTGCTGACCTCGTCGATCGCGACCCTCGGATGCCTGGCGACCGGCGTGCCGCTGGCATGGATGCTCGCCCGGGGGGACTTCCGGGGCCGGGCGGCGGTGCGGACGCTGGTCCTGGCCCCGCTGGTCCTGCCACCGGCGGCGGCCGGGGTGGCCCTGCTGACGGTGCTCGGCCCAGGCGGTGTGCTCGGCCGATGGCCCTCCACCGTACTCGGCGTGACCATCTCCCCCACGGCCGCCATGGTGACCGCCCAAGCCTTCACCGCCCTGCCGTTCCTGGTCCTGTGCGCCGAAGGCACCTTCCGCGCCGCCGACCCCCGCCTCGCCGAGACCGCGCAAGCCCTGGGCGCCACCCGAGGCACCGCCCTGCGCCGCGTCACCCTTCCCCTCACCGCCCCCGGCCTCGCCGCCGCCACCGCCCTGTGCTGGCTCAGGTCCCTGGGCGAGGCCGCCGCCGTGACGACCGTCACCCAGGGCCTCGCCCACCCCGCGGCCCCCGTCCCGGGCGGCGCCCTCCCCGGCGGCGCCGTGCCGGGTGGCGCCGTGCCGGGTGGCGCCGTGCCGGGTGGCGCCGTGCCGGGTGGCGCCGTGCCGGGTGGTCACGCCGGCTCCGCCGCCGTCACTTCCGACGGGCTGCTCGGTGCCGTGCCGCCCGGGAGTGTCCTCGCCGTCACGCCGGGAGTGGTCCTGGTGCTCGGGCCCGTGTTGCTGGTGCTGACCGCGGTGGTGCTGTGGGGTCTGCGTGGGCGGTGGGTGTGTCCCTCATGATGGACGCGCACCTGGTGGCCGAGTGGCCGGGGTTCCGGCTGGACGTGCGGATCGCCGCGCGTGACGGGGAGGTCGTCGCGCTGGCGGGGGGCGAAGGGGTGGGGAAGACCACCGCGCTGCGTGTGCTCGCGGGGCTGCAGCCTTCGTGCGGGGGGTATCTCACGCTGGACGGCGTACCCATGAACGCCTGGCCCGCCGGTCGCCGGCCGGTCGCGATGGTCGCGGGGGAGCCGCTGCTGTTTCCTCATCTGACCGTGCTGGAGAACGTGGCCTTCGGCCCCCGCTGCCACGGTGCCTCCCGGGCCGCCGCGCGGCACAGCGCGGCCATCTGGCTGGAGCAGGTGGGACTCTCCGGCCGTCACCACGCCCGGCCGCGCGACCTCACGCCCGGGGAGAGCCACCGCGTGGCCCTCGCCCGCGCCCTGGCCGTACGTCCCCGGCTCCTGCTCCTGGACGAACCCCTGACCACGGGCACCCTGCCCCGGCCCCGGGCCCACTCCCTGCTGCGCCACCACCTGGCGGCCTTCCCCGGCGCGTGTGTACTGACCGTCACCGACCCCGCCGACGCGGCACCCCTGTCCACCCGGATCCTGATCCTCCACGACGGCGTCCCGCTGCGCGAGATGATCCCTCCGGGCCCGTGACGGCGCGGCATCCGCATGCGCGTCACAGCACCTCCGGCCACCTGGACGCGGACGGATTTCCCCGGCTGGTCACGGGACGGGCTTCATGCAAACCTGTGCCGGGTAAATGGTGGAGTGTGCGCTTGCCCGGCCGCAGGCTGGGCAGAGGTAAAGAGCTGGGATCGCGCGGGCATCGCTCGCGTCCCTTCACGCCGCGCACACCACACGGAAGGGAGCGGTCGCCGATGCCAAGGCAGATCGCCGCATATCAGCCGCCCAGCTCCATGGAGCTGGAGGCGCGGGTCCACAATCTCGAGCTCCAGGTGGCCCACCTGACCGAAGCGGTACGCTCACTGACCGCGCGCGACGGCACCCCGGCGCGCGCCGACGGATCCGCCACCGGCCCCACCGACTGACCCGGCCCCGGACACTCCCCCAGACCGTCCGCCCGGCCTCCGCCACTCCGCCGGGACCGGCCGCCCCTGGCCGTCCCGGCAGATTCCCCGGAACGATCGCCCCCGGCCCCCGAACGTTCCGCCCCTGAACCGGCCCGCCCCTGCCACCGGGGCACCCCAGTCAGCATCCGGCCAGGCCACCGGCCCCTCCACCGCGACCGGCCGCCCCGGACGTGGTGGAGACACGCCCCGGACCGGCCGGCCCCGGCCACCCGGGCACTCCCCTGCGCCGGCTCTGCCACCGGGACGTCTCCCGGGCACCTTGCCGTAACCGCTCCGCCGAGAACTCCCCGCCCCGGCGGCCCCGGCCCCGGGACGATCCGCCCCGGCCTTCCGGCACACCGTCCGGAGGCCGCCCCTCACACTCCATGTGCCGTGTGGGGATGGTGACCCGTGCTGACCTGGGCTTATGGCTGCCCCCACTGAAGGTGGCCTATGGGGGGTGTGGTCGACTGGTGGATAGCCGGACGTGGGGAGGCGCTGGATATTGGCCGTGTGGCGCCGGTGGTCGGTGGGGACCCGTATCACCGTGTTCGCGGGGGCTGTGGCGGCGTTGTTGTCGACGCTGCTCGCAGCCGTGCTCGCGACCACGGTCAACCGGCTGGCAGGGGAGTACCTGCGGGGTGAGGTGACGGCTTCCGCGGAGCAGGTGGCTGCGGAGTTGCAGAAGGGGCAGGTCATCAATCCCAAGCCGTACGGGAACGTCGACTTCGTCCAGGTGGTCGATCCGTCGGGGACGGTGGTGGCGTCCACGCCGCGGGTGGAGGGCCGGCCGCAGCCCATCGCCGCGTTCAAGCCCTCGGCGGGTACCGGGATCGCGTACCGGGAAGTGTGTGACGGGGCGCTTCCGGGATGTCATCTGGTGGTGGCGCGCAGCGTGTCGTTGGAGGGGAGGACATGGCTGGTGTACTGCGCGGCGCCCGATGTGCCGCCGCTGGTGCACCCACGGCTGGCGGCGCTGCTGGGGCTCGGTGTGGTCGTGCTCACGGCGGTGACGGCGTTCGGCTGCCGCCGGGTCCTGCGGTCGTCGCTGCGGCCGGTGAACGCCATCAGGGCGGAGCTCGACACGATCAACGCCAGTTGCCCGGAGCGGCGGGTGCCCGTGCCGCCGGGGCAGGACGAGTTCAGCACCCTCGCGCACAGCGTGAACCACACCCTGGACCGGCTCCAGGTGGCCCTGGAGCAGCAACGCCAGTTCGCCTCGGACGCCTCCCACGACCTGCGCAGTCCCATCACCGCGATGCGGGCCCAGGTCGAGGACGCCCTGCTGGCCCCGGAGGAGACCCGGCTGGACGTCATCGGCGACAACCTGCTGGTCAGCCTGGACCGCCTGCAGGCCATCGTCTGCGACCTGCTGATGGTCGCCCGGCTCGACGCGGGCACACCCGGCGGCCACGAGGTGATCGATCTGTCCGCGCTGGTCGCCGGGGAGCTCAGCGGCCGCCAGACGTCCAAGAAACTCAAACCGGATCTGGAGCCGAACGTCATCGTGGAGGGCGACCCGCTCCGGCTGTCCCGGCTGCTCATCAACCTGCTCGACAACGCCGAGCGGCACGCCGACACCGCGATCTGCGTGGCGGTCCGCAAGCAGACGGCCGAGCCGGGCGACCGGCGTTTCCCGCACGGCGTGGCGGTGATGGAGGTGCTGGACGACGGGCCGGGCATCGAGCGCGACAAGTGGGAGCAGGTCTTCCAGCGCTTCACGCGGCTCCCCGCCGCCCGGCACAAGGACTCCGGCGGCACCGGCCTCGGCCTCGCCATCGCCCGTCAGATCGCCGAGCTGAGCGGCGGCACCCTGTCGATCGAGCCGAGCGATCAGGGCGCCCGTTTCGTGCTGCGCCTCCCCCTGTCGGGCGCCTCTCCCCCGCCGCACCGCCCCACCGCCATGCCGACCTGTCCCTGAGTGACCCGGCGGTCCCGCGCCAGAGGCCCGCCAGGAGTGCCGCCTAATGTGGTGCGCGCGGGTCCGAGGGCTTCCCGGACGGCTCCGCGGGCGTGAGCATGGCAGGGGGCCGGTACGCCCGGCGCGGGCCACGGGAAGGGACGGCAACGGTGACCAGGAAGACGCCCTCGCTCGCCGACTCGGTGCGCACCACCGAGGACGGCGTGGAGATACTCGACCGCAGGGTCTACCCGTTCGAGCGGCGCTGGGTGCGCTGCCGCACGGCGGAGGACGTGGCGGTGGCGATCGAGCAGATGGTCACCCAGAGCCACGGGCCGCTGTTCGCCACCACCGCCGGCATGACGCTGGCCGCCCGCGAGGCCCGGGGCGCCGCGCCCGGGGAGGCCGCCGACCGGCTGCGGGCCGCGGGACGGCGGTTGGTCGCCACCCGGCCGACCAACAACCACATCAGGGACGCGGTACGGGAGATCCTGCTGGCCACGGTGGACGGCCCCTTGGCGGACGCCTCGGGCGAGGAACTGGTCCCGGCCGTGGCCGAGGCCGCGGCGGCGCACGACGCGGCGTACCGGGCGGGGTGCGCGGCGCTCGGCCGCAACGCCGCCACGCTGCTGCCGGACGGCGCGCGGGTGCTCACCCACTGCTGGGGGGACGCCTACCTCGTCGCCGCGGTCCAGGCGGCCGAGGACCTCGGCAAGCGGCTGGAGTTCGTCTGCACCGAGACCCGGCCGTACCTCCAAGGCGCACGGCTCACCGCGGCGACACTGGTGGAGATGGGGTACCGGCCCACGGTGATCACCGACGGCATGGTGCCGGCCGCGCTCGCCGACGGGCTGGCCGACGTGGCGATGGTCGCCTCCGACCGGGTCACCATGGACGGCCACGTGGTCAACAAGGTGGGCACGCTGGCGGTGGCGCTGGCCGCGCGGGCCTTCGGCGTGCCGTTCTACGTGCTGGCCCACGGCCCCGACCCCCACTCCCCCGGCATCGCGGACGTCGAGATCGAGCACCGCGACGGCGCCGAGGTCCTGCACGCCCTCGGCGCCCGCACCGCCGCGGAGGGCGCCGTCGGCTACTACCCCGCGTTCGACGCCACCCCGCCCCACCTGGTCACCAGGATCGTCACCGAGCGGGGCGCCTACGCCCCCGCCGACCTCGCCGCCGCGCACCCCGGCCCCGTACCGGCCGGCGACACGGCCGGCGCACGGTGACCGTGAGCGGCGGGCGGCGGGTCGTCGTCGACAGCGACTGCGGCATCGACGACGCGCTGGCCCTGCTGTACCTCGGGGCGCGGCCGGACACCCAGATCGTGGCGGTGGCCTCGTCGTTCGGGAACTGCGCGGAGAGCGACGCGGTGCGCAACATCGGCCACGTCCTGCGCCTGCTCGACCTGAAGGTGCCGGTGGCACGCGGCGCCACCGGGCCGCTGCACGGGGACGCGCGGCGCCGCGGCGAGACGCGGCGTTCCGCGCACGGGCGCGACGGGCTCGGGGACCTGGGGTTCGACCGGCCGATGCCCCTCGTGGCCGACGTGACGGCTCCCGATCTGCTGGTCGAGCTTGCCAGGGAACGGCCAGGGCACCTCGACCTGCTGGTGCTCGGGCCGCTCACCAACTGCGCGCGGGCGTTACGCGCCGAGCCCGCGCTCTTTACAAAGTATCGTTCGGTCACGGTGATGGGCGGCTGCGGCCCCTACGCCCCGGCCCCCGGGCTCCCGCCGGACACCAACACCGCCGCCGACCCGGCGGCCGCCCGCGCCGTGGCCGCCGCGCCCCGCCACAACCTGACCATGGTGGGGCTGAACGTCACGGCCACCGTCACCGCCGGCGAGGAGGACCTCGCCCCGCTGCGCGCCGCCCGCACCCCGGCCGCCCGCTTCGCCGCCACGATCCTCACGTCCTACCTCGGCTTCTACGAGCGGGAACGCGGCGTGCGCGCCGTCCCACTGCACGACCCGCTGGCCGCGGCCGTGCTGGCCGACCCCGGGCTGGAGACCGCGCGCATCGACGGGCCGGTCAACGTGCTCGGTGACGGGCCGGACGCCCGTGCCTGGCTGATGCGCACCCCCGGGGGCGACCCGCCGCCCGTGCCGTACGACCCGGTGCCCGGGGCTTCCGTGGTGGTGCGGGCCGACGCCCCGGTGTTCGTCCGCTCCCTGGTGGGCCTGCTGTGCGGCGCCTGACCGTCCGCCGCGTGTTCGCCACTGGAGAACCGCCTATCCCGGGGCCGGTGTCGTAAGTCGGCGAAGCCGGGGGGAGGATGAGAAAGAGCGTGTCGCGTGCTTGCCGACCCTGCGTAACATTTGCCACCCTGGGCAGCTACGACGGCCTCCGTGACCGATGATCCGCCTGATTCGCCACCCGCGAGGAGAATCCGTTGACCACCGCACCGAAGACCGACAACCTCGATCTCGCCACGAGCGCCCAGGAGATGGCCGACTCGGCGCCCTCGGGCTCGCTCGGGCACGCCGCCGCCACGTCGGTGGCCATCACGCTCGCCACGACCCGGGACCTGCCGGAGGCCCGCGCCGTGCTGGACGGCGTGACGCCGGGAGAGGTGCGCGACGCGGCGATCGAGCTGTTCGACAAGCTGGCCGCGTCGGCCTCCTGACCGGCCGCGCCGTTCGCCGGTGTCCTGACCGGCGGGCACGTCGCGGCCGTCCTGCCGCGAGGCGCGGAACACGGGTACCCGGCGCTGGGTCAGGTCGCCGGGACGTGGATCCACGCGCGTTCGGTGAAGCCCTTTTCGGGGAGGGTGGCCTCCACCTGGTGGAACGTCTCCGGACGCAGCCGGCCGTAGCCGTGCCCGATGACGTCGCGGTACAACGCGTCGGGCACGATGAGCACGAAGTCGGCCTCCGGATGCCCGGCGAGCGCCTCGCGGGCGGCGGGCGAGTCCAGGATGCGCCGCACGGCGATGGTCGCCTCGCCGACCCACCCGTTGCCCGCCGGGGTGGTCAGGCCGCGGTGCACGGCCACCCGCAGACGCACCCGCGCGTGCTCGCTGAGGTCGGCGTTGACCTCCGCCAGCGCCTGCCCCAGCCCCTCCACCAGCAGAGGGATCACCACGGTCTCGTCCAGGTGCCCGGGCAGCACCGCGAACTGCCCGTCCCCCGACCGCTGCAGATCGACCTCCCCCTCAGCGAGCCCCGCGTGCTCCCTGGCCCGCTCCAGCGCGTCCGCCAGCCGCCCCTGCGCCCGGACCGCCTCAGGGTTGCGGAACCTGCTGAACCTCTCCATGTCCGCCGCCAGGCACAACCGCACCCGCGTCTCCTCCCCGGCCCCCTGGGTCCCCCGCGCCGAAGCACCACGCGGTGAGCCGGACTCCGCCGCCGCGGCACCCCCTCCCGTACGGGCGAGGCGAAGAGGCGGGACCTCCCGGCCTGCGGACGGCCGGCCGGCCGGGCCGGCGGACGACTGAGCGGCCGGGGTGACCAGGGGTGGGACGGGGACGGCGAAGCGCCAGGGGGCGCGGGCGCGGACGTGCTCGACGGGGCCGCTTTCCCCGCGCCAGAGCGCGGGACGGCGGACCGAGGAGTGCACCCGCAGCTCACCCGTCAGCCGCGTCAAGCCGGACGGCACCCGTAGGAGGGCGTACGCGGCGACCGTGCCCGTGACCTCGTCCCGCCCGGCGACGTCCCCGAACAGCCAGTCGAACACCGCCCCGCCGAGCCCGGTCGCCGACACCCGCGGCCCCGCAAGCTCGCCCCACGCCGCGCCTCCCCCGCTCCACACGACGTCTCCCCCGCCGCTCCATCCGGCGGCTCCTCCGTCGCCGCCACCCCAGCCCACTGCTCCGCCGGGGCCCCGGTCCTCGGCGGCCCACACCTCAGGATCGTCGCGGACGGCGGGCCAGGCCCAGGGGCCCCACCCTCCGGGGTCGCCGGGCGCGCCACCGGGCCCGGCCGCGGGCGGGCGGGCGTGGGAGGCGCGCAGGTCCACCACCGCGGCCCGGCGGTCGTCGAGGCGGACCCGCAGGTAGACGGCGACGTAGCGGCGCCCGCGCGGCGGCGGCTCCAGCCGGGCGGCGAACCTGACGCCGACGCAGGCGTACTCCCCCTCCGGCCAGTCCTCCCCCGCCCGGCCGGGCACGTCGGCCGGGGACACCGCCGACACCGCCGGGGTGTCGTACGCGACACGGCTCAGTGACCGGTCGCGTACGCCCCCGGCCCAGCGCCGCGGGCGGCGGGCGATCAGTTCGTCCCAGCCCGGCCCGGTGCGGGGGTGCCGGTCGCGTCCCGGCAACCCCGGTGACCCTGGTGACACGGGTATCGCCTCCTCACGCGTCTTCGGCACGCTTCAGAGCATCGGGGGCAGGTCGGACTGGCGTTTGCGCAGCGCGCCGACCAGGTAGGCGGAGTGCGGGGCGATCAGGGCGGCGCCGCAGCGGCCGTGCAGGATCTCCTGCTCGGTGGCGCGGACCACCTCCCGGGTGGACGGGGCGGCGCCGGCCTCGATGAGCCGCTGCCACAGCCACGCCGCCGCACCGTCCGTGGTGACCAGGTCGTACACGTCGAAGCGGCGGAGCTGCCGGTACGGCCGGCCGGGCACGTTGTAGGGCCCCTCGACCAGGGTGCGGTGGTGGGCGAAGGCCAGCCCCGGCACCTCGGCGGCCAGAGCGGGCAGGCCGACCTCCTCCAGCTCCTCCTCCAACTCGCGGCGCAGGCACTCGGTGGCGTCCTCGCGATAGGCGCCGCCCGCGAACCAGGTGAGGAACGGCCGGACCGACCGCCCCGGCAGGAACCCCCGCAGATCCGCCCGCGCCCGCTCGGCCTCGGAGGTGAACCGCTCCTGCCGGAAGCCGAGCCCGTCCAGCAGCCGGGCGGCTGGGGGGAAGTACTTGTACACGCCACCGGGCGGCCCGTACGACCCGGGCCGGTTGCGTATGTGGAACAGCACGTACCCGTCGTCATCGCGTATGCGCAGCAACGCACTGAAGGAGACCCGCACCGTGCGCGGATTGAGCACCCCCCGCGTCGCCCCCGGCGGCCGGGCGGCCCGCACCAGGGGCCGGTCCAGTGGTGCCCTACCAGCCATGGCACTCCCACGAGACCGATGTGGTGGACGGCCCAACCGGTCAATCATCGCACGCCACCCCCTCCCCGGCCAGCACCCTTCCGCACCGCACACGCGCACGATTCCCGGGGACACGGCAATTCGTGAGGGGACGACGACCTGAAAACACAGGCGACTCTGGGAACACAGGGTCTCCTCGGGAACAGCGGCATCCCACAAGATCACAAGCACCCATCAGCACACTGGACAACACGAGTGTTTTGTTTCCAGGTTGCCGATATCCCAGGGGGTTGTTCAAGCATCGGGATGCCGCTGTTCTGTGGGGTACCGCTGTTCCAGGGGATGCCTATTTGTTTTTGGCGATGCCCGAGATTGCCGGTGTTCCGATGAGATGCCGGTGTTCCACGAAATGCTGGTGTTCCGATGAGATGCCGGTGTTCCGAGAGTATCGGGTGCCAAGGTGCCGGGAATGCCTGTAATTTCGGCGTTTCCAACTTCCCTGTAGGTTTGTTCTAAGTAGTGCTGCCTTGTTCCACAGATGCCGGCTGTTTCAGAGGCGAGCCGTTTCAGGAGGTGCCGGCGTTCCAGTTGGTGTCCGATAGGGCGCCGTTGTTTAACGTGCCGATGTTCCGGAGATCACTAGGTGCCGACGTCCGTCGAGGTTTCCTTTTACTTAAAGGGCCGCTGTTACGGAAGGTATCGCTGGGTGCTCTCATGTGGTGCCCGATCAAGAGAACACCACGGAACACGGGGCACCGCGAGAACATCGGCACCCCGGGAACAGGAGCCTGGACACAGGCACCGTCGGGAACAGCGCCACCGCCAGGAACAGTGGCACCACCGGGAATACGGGGACCCCCGCTGGAGCGTGTCCTTCTCCGTCGTAGGGCAGGGAGGCGGGTGACCGGCAGGGTGGGGGGAAGGAATCGGGTGTGCGGGCCGGTGTGGTGGGGGCGGTCCGGATCGGGGGGGGAGTCATGATCACTAAGGACACGGTCGATCGGATCATCGGCTTCGACGGGGGCGAGTTGCCGGTGGTCTCCCTGTATGTGGGAGTGAGTCCGGAGGACGGGGGGGTGCTGTTCACGCGGATCAACAGTCTGCTGCATCAGATCCGGCCGCTCGCGCAGGACGACTCGATCGGCCGCAGGGCCCGGTTGTCGTTGCGCGGGGACATCGAGCGACTGGAGGGCATGCGGGATCTGGACGCCGCACGGCTGGAGGCGGGCACCCTGGCGGTGTTCTCGTGCAGCGGGGAGGACATGTTCGAGCGGGTGGTGCTCCCCCGGACGCTGCGGGACCGCGTCGTGGTGGACACCACGGCGTGGGCGCGGCCGATGCTCGGGGTGCTGGACGAGTATCACCGGAGCTGCGTCGTGGTGACCGACCGGCGGTCGGCGGTGGCGTGGGAGCTGTACCAGGACGAGATGCGCGAGATCGGCAAGGTGGAGGACGCGGCGCTGCGCAAGCCCAACTACGCCGGGTGGTACGGCCTCGCCGAGCACGGCGTGCGCAACCGGGCCGACGACCTGGCCAGGCGGCATTACCGCAACACCGCGCACATGATCAGCGAGCTGTTCCGCACCGGCGGTCACGAGCTGCTGATCATCGGCGGGCATCCGGAGGAGGTGCCCACCATGGTGGAGTTCCTGCCGCGGCCGCTGCGTGAGCGGCTGGCGGGCACCTTCGCGGTGGACCCGCGTACCGCCACGCCCGCCGACATCCGCCACAGCGCCGAGAGCATCGCCGAGCGGTACGAGCGCGAGGAGGAGCGCCGCCGGGTGACGGACGTGCTGGAACGCGCCGCGGCGGGCCGGCCCGCGGCGATCGGCCTGAACGACTGCCTGTGGGCGGGCTCGGTCGCCGCCGTGCAGTCCCTGCTGCTGCAGGAGGGCACGACGATGCCCGGCGTGGTGTGCGAGGACTCCGGCTGGCTCGCCGCCACCGGTGACGTGTGCCCGCTGTGCGGCGGCCCGGCCCGTCCCACCCCGGACGTGCTCGAGGCGCTCGCCGAGGCGGTCATCGACGAGGGCGGCGCGGTGGAGCACGTCGTCGCCGACACCGAACTGAAGGACCACCTGGTGGCCGCCACCCTTCGCTTCCCGCTCCCCCCACGCCCCGAGCGATCCGCCGCCTGACCGCCCGCCACGGGCCCGGCCCGACCGTCCCGTCCCCTCCCAGGCGGACGACGCCACCAGGCACACGCGCCCATGGCCACCGGGCCGCCTCGGCCACCTGCCCGAGTCCGTGGTGAAGGAGTGAAGGACCGCCCTCGTCGCACCAGGGGCCGCACGGCGACGGCGAGGGCGGCCGGGTCACGCCCCCGCGGGCACCCGGCCGCTCCGCCTTCACCCCCGTGCCCGCCTGCCGGCCGCCGGAAAGCGCCCCACACGCTTCCCCCCCGCCCCGCGCCGACCCGCCAGCGCCAGCTCCGCCGACCCGACAGGACCAGCTCCGCCGACCCGACGGAGCCGTGTCCGCCGACCCGACAGGGACCCTGGTGTCAGGCTCGGGGTAGTGGTACCGCTACCACCGGGTCGCTGGACGGCTGGGGGGAGCCGCCGTCGGGTTCGACGGTCACGCCTACTGTGGTGGCGTCGCCGATTTCGCCGAGCACCATCGGTGGGGTGTGGCCGTCGTCGCCGGGTTCGGTCAGGCCGCTGGGCAGGGCGCCTCGGGGGCCGATGCGCCACAGTTGGTAGGTCTTGCCGTCGGGGAGCGGGGCGAGGCCGGCGGAGAAGAACACCATCTGGTTCTCGCCGCGGGAGACGACGACGGTGGCGGCGCCGCCGGGGGTGTCGCGGCTGACGGTGCGGGCGTCAGGGGCGGCGAGCACGGCGGCGACGGCGCGACCGCCGGCCCGTTCACGGTCCAGCATGTCCTGCACCCGCACGGCGACCACGCCGGCCACGACGGCGACGGCGAGGCATGCGGCGGCGAGCCCGGTGGCGAGGCGCGGCCACCACACGGAGCGGCCGGCCGCCTTGGCGCGGCGCGACGGGACCGGGGTGACGGCGGGGGGAAGCTGGCGGACCTGCCCGATCTCGGCCATGACACGGGACCGCAGGTCGGGTGAGGGCTGCCGGGCGACCGCGGCGCCGAGGCGGGCCGTGGTCTCCCGCAGCCCCCGTGCCTCCTCGGCGCACTCGGCGCACCGGGCCAGGTGCTCCTCGAAGCGGGCCTCGTCGGCGGGGTCGTCGATGGCGTACAGCGCGTAGGCGCCGGCCAGGGTGTGCGCGTCGTGGGTCATCGGGCCACCCCCAGGCAGTCGCGCATGCGGATCAGTCCGTCACGCATCCGGGTCTTCACCGTCGCCAGCGGGACGTGCAGCAACTCGGCGACCTCACGGTAGCTGTACCCGCCGTAGTATGCGTAGGTGACCGACTCCCGCTGCAGCTCGGTGAGGGTGCTCAGGCAGCGGCGCAGCCGCTCCCACTCCATGGTGGTCTCCACCGACTCGGCGACGTCGTCGTAGGGCCGGCGGACCTCCAGGCGGGCGGCGCGCGTCTCCCGGTCGGCCGCCGCCTGCGCGGTGCGCACCCGGTCCACGGCCCGGTGGTGGGTGATGGTCATCACCCATGACATGGCCGAGCCGCGGGACGCCTCGAACCGCGCGGCGGAGCGCCACACCTCCACCAGCACCTCCTGGGCGACCTCCTCGGCCTGCGCCGGGTCCCGCAGCACCCGCAGCGCCAGGCCGTACACCGGCCCCGACACCATGTCGTAGACCTGCTCGAACGCCGGACGGTCACCGCGGGCGACCCGTTCCAGCAGTTGCTCCAGGCCGGGGCGCTCATGGCGGCCACCGTCCAGGGGGAGGGCCCGGTCGGACCTCATCCAGTCACCCCAACCGTCGTAGAAAGCGGACACTGCTGTTTCGGAGCCGGGGGGGCCGTGGATGGCACCGCGGGCGAGGGATTTGGGCGACCCGGATACGGGTGGGGCGGAACATGCCGGATGTGACCGGTGCGGGCCCCTGAATGGAAGACCGGCCCTCGCCACGGCATCATGTCAACCAGCACCGACGACATAGGAGCGGCACGTGACCCAGCGTCCCCTGGTCCTGCTTGACGTCGACGGGGTGCTCAACCCCGCCCGGCGGCCGACGTTGCGGCATCGGCGGCACGACGTCACATTGGACGGCCGGACCTACCGGGTGCTGCTCAACGCGCGCCACGGCCGCAAGTTGCTCGCCCTGGCCGACGCCGGCGGCGCCGACCTGGTGTGGGCGACGACCTGGGAGGACCACGCCAACACCGAGATCGGTCCGCGCGTCGGGCTGCCGCCGCTGCCGGTGATCCGGGTGACGGGCGACCCCGGCAGCCGCGCCGGTGAGCACTTCAAGACGCGGCACGTCGCCGAGTACGTCGCCGGGCGCCCGTTCGTCTGGTTCGACGACAGCCTCGGCATCGCCGACTGGGAGTACCTGAAGGACCACCCCGGCGTCGGGGACTTCCTGCTGGTGGAGGTGGACCCGGAGATGGGCCTGACCGACCGCGACCTGTCCCACGCCGGGGAGTGGCTGTCCGGCCGCGCCCTCGGCCTGGACGACGCGGGGACCCCCTTCCCCGAACCGGCCTGAGGCCCGCGGCCCCCGGCGGCGCCGGGGGCGGTGTTCCGTGGGACCGCGCGCCCCGGCCGGTCAGGCGGTCCCGGAGGCGGCGATGCGGTCACGCAGCCAGTGGTAGCTGGCCTTCGGGGTGCGGGCCTGCGTCTCGTAGTCCACGTGCACGAGGCCGAACCTGGCGGCGTAGCCCCGGGCCCACTCGAAGTTGTCGAGCAGGGACCAGCAGAAGTACCCCCGCACGTCCACCCCCGCCGCGACGGCCTCGGCGACGGCGGCGATGTGGCCGCGCAGGTAGGAGACGCGGCCCTGGTCGTCGAGGTCGTCGCCGTGCTCGCCGTAGCCGTTCTCTGTGACGTACACCGGCGGCAGGCCGGGGTGGCGGGCGGCGAGGCCGGTGAGGGTCTGCCGCAGGCCCTCGGGCTCGACGGGCCAGCCGAGACCGCTGATCACCCCGCCCTCGGGGGTGACGTGCCGCACCCCGATGTCGAAGGCGGTGCGCCGCGCCGGGTCGGGCTCGGCGTACGGGGCGTCGGCCGCGTGGATCCGGTAGTAGTAGTTGAGCCCGAAGAAGTCGAGCGGCGCCCCGATGAGCTCCAGGTCGCCGTCCCGGCGGAACGAGAAGTCGGTGATGGCGCCGAACGTCTCCTCCATGTCCCGCGGGTAGGCGCCGCCGAACACCGGCTCGGTGAACTGCCGGTTGACCAGCAGGTCCTGGCGCCGGGCCGCCGCGGCGTCCTGCGGGCTCCCGCTCGCGGGCACGGCGGGCGACATGTTGAGCGTGATCCCCACCCGCTCGCCGCCCCGGGTGCGCAGCCGCGGCACCGCGAGGCCGTGCCCGAGCAGCAGGTGGTGGGCGGCGGCGAGCGCGCCGTGGCCCTCCTTGGCGCCGGGCGCGTGCCGGCCCTCGGCGTAGCTTGTGATCGAGGAGCAGTACGGCTCGTTCAGCGTGATCCAGTACGGCTCCCAGCCGGCGAGCGCGTCGTGCACGATGCCGGCGTAGTCGGCGAAACGCTCGGCGGTGTCGCGCACGCGCCACCCGCCGCGGTCCTCCAGGGCCTGCGGCAGGTCCCAGTGGTACAGCGTGACGAACGGCGTGATCCCGAGGTCCCGCATCGAGTCCAGCAGCCGCTTGTAGAAGTCCAGCCCCGCCGCGTTGGGCTCGCCACGGCCGTCGGGCTGCACGCGGGGCCAGGCCACGGAGAACCGGTACGCGCCCACGCCGAGGCCGGCCAGCAGCCGGAGGTCCTCCTGGAAGCGGTGGTAGTGGTCGCAGGCGACGTCGCCGGTGTCGCCGCCGGCCACCGCGCCGGGCACGCGGCAGAAGGTGTCCCAGATCGACGGGCCCCGGCCGTTCTCGTGCACGGCCCCCTCGATCTGGTAGGCGGAGGTGGCGGTGCCCCAGACGAAGCCGGGCGGGAAGGCGGGGTGGTCCTCGGTCACTGTCGTCCCTCTGGTCGTCACGGCGCGGGCGTTGCCCCCCGATTATCCGCTCATCGCCCGCGACGGGTACCCGGCCCCCCGCCCGGCATTGATCGTTAACTGGCGCGCCACCTCGGGTACAGCTCACGGCACTAGCGTGCCCCGCGAGTTCAAGAGAGTGGGGTGTGCCCTGATGGTGAAGAGAACGCTCGCGGTGGTCGCCGGAGCACTGGTGCTTGCCGCTGCGGGAACGGTGGGAGCGGTGGGCGCGACCGCGGAACGAGGCGGGCACGGCGGGCATGACGGTGGCCGGGAGCCGCTGGTGATCGGTCACCGGGGCGCGAGCGCCGTCCGGCCCGAGCACACGCTTCTCGCCTACGAGGCCGCGATCAAGCTGGGTGCCGACTACATCGAGCCGGACCTGGTGTCCACCAAGGACGGCGTGCTGGTGGCCCGGCACGAGAACGAGATCGGCGGCACCACCGACGTGGCGAGCCACACCGAGTTCGCGGGCCGCCGTACCACCAAGACCATCGACGGCGTGGCGATCACCGGGTGGTTCACCGAGGACTTCACGCTGGCCGAGCTGCGCACGCTGCGGGCCAAGGAGCGGATCCCCGACCTGCGGCCGGACAACACCGCGTTCGACGGTCTGGCGCCGATCCCGACGTTCGACGAGGTCGTCAAGCTGGCCAAGCAGCACGGCGTCGGCGTGTACCCCGAGACCAAGCACCCGACGTACTTCGACTCGATCGGGCTGTCGCTCGAGGAGCCGCTGCTGCGGACGCTGCGCCAGAACGGCTGGGACGGCGCGAAGGCACCGGTGTTCGTCCAGTCCTTCGAGACCGGGAACCTCAAGCAGCTCCGGCCGCTGACCGAGCTGCGGCTGATCCAGCTCGTCAACGCGACCGGCGCGCCGTACGACCTGGTGGCGGCGGGCGACCCGCGCACCTACGACGACCTGGTGACGCCGCAGGGCCTGCGCGACGTCTCACGGTACGCCGACGGCGTCGGGGTGGCCACGGCGCGGCTGATCCCCACCGGCCCCGACGGCCGGCTGCTGCAGCCGACCTCGCTGGTGCGCGACGCCCACCGCCGGGGCCTGCTGGTGCACACCTGGACCGTGCGCCCGGAGAACTCCCAGCTCCCGGTGGACCACCGCCTCGGCAACCCGGCGAGCCCGGCCTTCCCGCGTGCCACCGGCGACGTGGCGGGCTGGCTGGAGCGGCTGTACGGCCTCGGCATCGACGGCGTGTTCTCCGACGACCCGGGCATCGCCCGCGCGGTCCGCGAGCACGTGTCGGACCACTGACCCCGGGAAAGGGTACGGCCGCCGGCGGGCCCGGTCCCGCCGGCGGCCGTGCTCGTGGGCGGCGGGGGGCCGGGGGCCGTCCGCCGCGTTACGTGATCTTACGGGGGGTCAGCTCACGTTGGCGCAGATGACGTAGACGCTGATGCCGACGTCGGAGTAGTTGTTCTGGCGGCCGAGGCCGATCCAGCCGGTGCCGTCGTCGGTGGGGAAGCTGCCGACGAGGATGGCGTCGTTGCCCTGGGCCTCGGCGCCGCCGCCGACGGCGCGCTTGCCCGAGGGGCAGCGGACGGTGCGGCGGGCGAAGTTGGGGACGTTGGCGTTGGGCAGTTTGACCAGTTGGTAGCCGGTGAAGTCGGCGGCCCGGGACACGGGCGCCGGCGCGGCGGACGACGCGGGGGTGGCGGCCACAGCGGCCAGACCGGCACAGCAGGCGGCGGTCGCCAGCCCGAGTGCGCAGAGCTTCTTGCGCTGCATGGTGCTCCTCCTTGGATCGTTCCCACCTGGGCCGGGGCCGTCTCCCGTGAGAGGAAGGGAGGGGCGGCCGAGTCCGGGTGGGTCTTCGGATCGTCACGTGAAGTATCCATATCACTACTGTCCGTGTCCATGACCGAATCTTGACCCCCGCGCCGGACCGGTCCCCTCCCACGGGGGCCGGCGGCACGCCGCGACCCCGGCCACCTGCGGTTCTCGCACCGAAGCCCTGTCCCGCCTGGCCGGCCGGCCGCCGCCGCGCCCGCGCGTCATGACCACAAGAGGACGGCACCACCCGCCGCATCACGTCCCACATGCGCCGTACGTCGGTTTTGGCGCTTTATGCGAGGTATCGGCGGGTAAGACGTGGTTAGCCGACGCACAGGGCTCGGCAGGCCGGCCGGCGCGCACGGGCGGGTTCCGCCCGCGGCAGGTCCCAGCGAAGCGACGAACCGTGTCACGCCATCGCCCGCACCGGGCCACGCGGGCACGCGGCTCCTGGCCACCCCTACACAAGCACGTCCGTCGTCAGCATGCCTTCACCGCCGTACGGCCGCAGGAGGATCCATGATCGGTACGGAGAACGGCGACGCGCCGATCCGCCGGATGGCGGACGTGGAGGAGTTCGCGCTGCGGTGCTTCCAGGGGACGCCGGGCGACCGGATCGGCGTCGAGCTGGAGTTCCTGGTGTTCGACCGGGCGGACCCGGACCGGCACGTTCCCATCGAGAAGATCGAGCGCGCCCTGCCCCCGCTGCACGGCGGCAGCGCGGTCACCTTCGAGCCGGGCGGGCAGCTCGAGCTGTCCGGGCCGCCCGGCGACCTGCCCGGCGTGCTCGGCCGGCTGTCCGCCGACGTCGCCGCCGTCCGCCACGCCCTGGACGGCGCCGGGCTGATGGCGGCCGGCTTCGGCCTGGACCCGCTGCGCCGCCCGTGCCGCCAGCTCCGGCAGGAGCGGTACGAGGCGATGGCCCGGCTGCTCGGCGAGCCCTACGGGCCGCTGATGATGTGCCTGACCGCGTCCATCCAGGTCAACGTGGACCTCGGCCGCCGCCCCGCGGAACGCTGGCGGCACGCCAACCTGTTCGGCCCGGTGCTGAACGCGGCGTTCGCCAACTCGCCGCTGCTGCGCGGCCGGCCGTGCGGGTGGATGTCCGGCCGGCAGGCCGTGTGGCTGCACCTGGACCACACCCGCACCCGCCCCGTCCCCTGCGACGCCGACCCGGTGGTCACCTGGGCGGCGTACCTGGCGGGCGCACGCCTGATGCCGGGCCGCGAGCGGCGGCGCCGCCCCGGGTCGCCGCAGCGCACGTTCGGCGACTGGATGCGCGGCCCGCGCCTGCCCCGCAACGCCCCCACCGCCGCCGACCTGGCATACCACGCGACCACCGTGTTCCCGCCGGTCCGCCCGAGGGGATGGCTGGAGATCCGCTACCTCGACGCGCTGAATCCGCGCTGGTGGCCGGTCTGCGTCGCCGTGACCTCGGCACTGCTGCTCGACGCCGCCGCCGCGGACACCGCCGCCGCCTACGCCGAGCCGCTGGCGGGACGCTGGTGGCAGGCCGCGCACGCCGGGTTGTCGGACAAGGGGCTGCGCCGCGCGGCCGAGGGCTGCTTCCGCGCCGCGCTCGGCGCGCTGCCCGCCCTCGGCGCCTCCCCGGGGCTCGTCGCGGACGTGGAGGAGTACGCCGCGCGGCACGTGACCCCCGGGCTCGGCCCGGCGGCCGAGGTGCTGCTGCGGGCCCGGGACCTCGGCGGGCCGCTGCCGGGGCGCATCTTCGAGACGGCCGCGGCATGAACGGCGACAAGGAGCGGATCGCCGCCGAACTCGGCGCGGGGCGTGGCCGTTCGCTCCGCTACACCGACATCGACGACGAGACGCTGGTCCGCCAGCACTCCCCGCTGATGTCCCCGCTGGTGTGGGATCTCGCGCACGTCGGCAACTACGAGGAGCAGTGGGTGCTGCGCCAGGCCGGCGGCGTCGCGCCGCTGCGCCCGGAGATCGACGTGATGTACGACGCGTTCGCCCACCCGCGCGCCACGCGGCCCGAGCTGCCGCTGCTCCCGCCCGACGAGGCGCGCCGCTACATCGCCGGGGTGCGCGACCGGGCACTCGACGTGCTCGACCGCACGGACCTGTCCGACCCGCACCCGCTGCGGTCCGGCGGCTACGTGTTCGGGCTGGTGCTGCAGCACGAGCAGCAGCACGCCGAGACGATGCTGGCCACCCTGCAGCTTTCCGGGCGGCCGGGCCTGGTGCGGGACGGCGCGCTGCCGACGGGGCGCGCCCGGGGGCACGACCAGGTGCTGGTACCCGCGGGGCCGTCCGGCATGGGGACGTCCACCGACCCGTGGGCGTACGACAACGAACGGCCCGCGCACCGGGTGGACCTGCCCGCGTTCTGGATCGACCGGTTCCCGGTGACCAACGAGGCGTACGAGGAGTTCGTGGAGGCCGGCGGGTACGGCGACCCGCGCTGGTGGACCCCCGAGGGCTGGCGGTGGCGGTGCGCCCGCCGGGTCGCGGCGCCGCTGTTCTGGACACGGGACGGCGCCCGGTGGTGGCGCCTGCGGTTCGGCCGCCACGAGCCGGTGCCGCCCCGCGAGCCGGTGCAGCACGTGAGCTGGTACGAAGCCGACGCCTACGCCCGCTGGGCGGGCCGCAGGCTGCCCACCGAGGCCGAGTGGGAGAAGGCCTGCGCCTGGGACCACCGGGCGGAGCGCGCGCTGCGGTACCCGTGGGGCGACGACGACCCGGGGCCCCGGCACGCCAACCTCGGGCACCGGGCGTCCCGCCCCGCTTCCGCCGGGTCCTTCCCCGCGGGGGCGAGCCCGTGCGGCGCGGAGCAGATGATCGGCGACGTGTGGGAGTGGACCGGTTCGTGGTTCACGCCCTACCCGGGGTTCGCGGGCTTCCCCTACCGGGAGTACAGCGAGGTGTTCTTCGGGCGCGCCCACCGGGTGCTGCGCGGCGGCTCGTGGGCCACCCACCCGTCGGCGATCCGCGCGACGTTCCGCAACTGGGACCTGCCGGTGCGGCGGCAGATCTTCGCGGGCTTCCGCTGCGCCAGGGACGTCGCGGCCGGGGAGACGTGAGATGTGCCGGCACGCCGCCTGGCTCGGCGCGCCGCGGGCCCTCGCCACGCTGCTGGAGGGGGACGCGGGGCTGATCCGCCAGTCGTACGCGCCGCGGATGCAGCGGTGCGGCGCCGTCAACGCCGACGGGTTCGGGGCCGGGTGGTACGCGCCGGCGCGCGCCGAGCCGGTGCGGTACCGGCGGGCCGTGCCCATCTGGACCGACGCCAACCTGCCGGGCCTCGCCGCGGTGGCCGCGTCCCGGTGCCTGGTGGCCGCCGTACGGTCCGCCACCGAGGGCTGCGCCGTGGAGGAGTCGGCCACCGCGCCGTTCACCCACGGGCCCTGGCTGCTCAGCCACAACGGCCGCGTCGCGCATTCCGCGCTGCGGTCCCTGCTCCTCGGCCGCGACCCCGAGAGCGGGACGGACTCGGCGTGGCTGGCCACCGCGGTGTTCGCCCGCCTGGACGCCGGGCTGCCGCTCCAGGAGGCCGTCGCCGAGGTCGTCACCCTGGCCGCCGCGGCCGATCCCGGCGCACGGCTCAACCTGATCGTCGCGGACGGCGGCCTGGTCGCCGCCACCGCCTGGGGGGACACCCTGTTCGCCCACCTCTCCGACGGCGCGCTGATCGCCAGCGAGCCGCTGGACCACCGGCCGGGGTGGCACGCCGTCCCCGACCACCACCTGGTCCTCGCCACCCCGGACGGCGTCGTGACCAGCCCGCTGTGACCCCCGATCCCGTGCCGCGCCGTCACACCAGGAGGCCCGCGTGTCCGTCGCACAGATCCCGCTGCCGTTCCTGTACACGGTCGACCACCTCGGCCCCGACCACCACCGCGCCACCCTCGCGCACGAGGTCCGCGCCGGGCTGACCGCCACGCCCAAGTGGCTGTCGTCCAAGTGGTTCTACGACGCCGCCGGGAGTGAGCTGTACACGCGGATCACCCGCCTGCCCGAGTACTACCCGGCGCGCAGGGAGACTGCCATCCTGCGCGAGCACGCCGCGGACATCGCGGCGCGGACCGGCGCCGAGACCCTGGTGGAGCTCGGCTCGGGCACCAGCGAGAAGACCGTGCTGCTGCTCGACGCCCTCGGCGCGGCGGGCACGCTGCGGACGTACTCGCCGGTGGACGTGGACGCCGTCACCCTGGACGCCGCGGCCCGGCGGGTCGCGGAGACCTACCCCGGGCTGGCGGTGTGGGCGGTGCGCGCCGACTTCGAGCGCCACCTCGGCCGGCTGCCGCGCATCGGGCGGCGGCTGGTGGCGTTCCTCGGCGGGACCGTCGGGAACCTCGACACCGAGGCGCGCGACACGTTCCTGCGGGAACTGCGCGCCACGCTCGCGCCCGGCGACGCCGTGCTGATCGGCGCGGACCTGGTGAAGGACACCGGGCGGCTGGTCGCGGCGTACGACGACGCCGCCGGGGTGACCGCGGCGTTCAACCGCAACGTGCTGCGCGTGCTGAACCGCGACCTCGGCGCGGACTTCGAGCCCCGGGCGTTCGAGCACGTGGCGCTGTACGACGCCACGCTGCAGCGGGTCGAGATGCGGCTGCGGGCGGGGCGGGCCATGCGGGTGGTGATCCGCGACCTCGGCATGGCGGTGGACTTCAAGGCGGGCGAGGAGATGCGCACCGAGATCAGCGCCAAGTTCCACCGCTACCGCCTGGAGGGAGAGCTCACCCGCGCGGGCTTCACCCTCGGCGCGTGGTACACCGACCCTGCCAAGGACTTCGCGCTCGTGCTCGCCCACCTGCCGGAGGACCCGCCGCCGCCGGGGGCCGCCCCCGGGAAGGACCGGCGGCGGCCGTCCCGCACGCGGCGTCCCTAGCCCGTCTTCCGCACGTCGCCCCCGACGGGCCGGACGACGGGACACCGTGCCCGGCCTGGGGCTGCGGGCTCGTGCGAAGGACAGGGCTAACGCGCCGAGGCCGCCAGGGACGCGGGTGCCACGGAGGTGCGGTACGGGGCGAGCACGGTGTTGGCCCACTCCCTCCCGGCCGGGCCGCCGAGGTCGACGACCCCGGCGGGCGGGTCGCCGAGCACCGTGCCCGGCACCCGGTCGCCGAACAGCATCAGCACCCGCTTGCCGGCGTCGCGCTTGGACGACCACAGCAACCCTTGCGCCCACGGCGCCTGGGCGCGCATCCAGTGGGCCCAGCGGCGGGTGCGCGGGTAGTCGTGCGGCTCGGCGCGCACCAGCCAGTCGTCCTGCGCCACCGCGGCGAGGTCCGGGCCGGTGACCAGGGAGATCAGCGTCAGGGGAAGGGTGGTGCGCAGGCGGCTCGCCAGGCGCTCGGCGACGCTCTCGGTCGGCAGGGTGCGCAGGCCGTCCGCGCCGAAGGGCAGGCCGCGCAGCAGGACCTCGGCGAGCGCGGTGGAGGCGTCCAGGCTCGCGTAGTAGAAGCGGTACGGGTCGGTGAGCACCGTGCCGTCGAACCGCCCGCCGCCACGGCCGGGGGCGCGGGGACGGGTGAACCGGTCCGCGCGGACCGCGCGGTGGTGCACCCGCCACAGCGGGGTGCCCTCCGGCAGGAGGGACCGGTTCGGCTGACCCGCGTATCTCGGCGGCGGGACCGTACCCGGCATCACGCCTCAGACCCTGAGGCGTTCCTCTGGGACGTGGAGATCACGACCGCAGGATATTCGGGAGCGCGCGCCGGCAATTCATCAATGGATTGGATACGGGGGGGCTCGCCGACGTGAATTCCGCGGCGGGGTCTCCCGCGGACGCGGATCGTAGTCAGCCTTCCGGAAGTGGCCGCCGAATGACACTCCTGGCTATATGTTTTCTCCTTGCCTGAGACGCGCCCTCTCACTAGCGTGGAGTTACCACAATTCGATCTTGATCGAGGAGGCCGGGACCCGATGCCCGCCCAGGAGACGCGCCTGCGCGCGATCGGGGCCGCCGGGGCGGCCGTGCTCAGCCGGGTCGCCTACCACCAGGTCCGCACCGAGCAGGTGGCCGCCGAGGTACGGCTGGACGGCCCGCGCGGCGACCGCCCCGCGGGGGGCAGCCGCAGCGCCGTGTGGCTGTACAACGAGGTGAAGAGCCGCCGCGTCCTGGTGGCGCTCTCGGCCCTGCACGCCTTCGAGCGGCACATGGCCTCCACCGGCTGGTCCCCGCCCACCGCGGTGGAGAACACCGTCGCCGGCGCCCGGGCCCTGGTGACGGAGGCGCTGACCGAGATCTGCCGTTTCCAGCGCGCCGAGGCGTTCCTCATGACACAGGTGGGCCACGGCATCGGCGACATCGCGACGTCCGAGAAGCGCACGAGAACCGGCGACACCCCGGCCCGCGCCCCCGCCTGGCCCCCCACCGCGCTCGGCCGCGTCGCCATGGCCGCCTGGAGCGGCCGCCTCACCGTGTTCGCCCCCATGCTGGAGCCGGTGCTCCTCCAGGCCGCCCGCTCGGTGACCGATCCTCCGGCGGGCTGGGCGAGCGAAAGCGCCACCTTCCTGGCCGACCTGACGTTCCGCGCCTACCTGGGCGACCCGTACTGCCCGCCGGGCCGCCAGGCCGCCGGCCTGGCCGCGTACTGGTTCGAACGTTCCCTGACGATGCTCGCCGGCTCCTGGACAGGGGACCTCCACGCCGCCGAGGTCTCCCTGGCCGCCGTCCGCCGCCGCGGCACCGACCCCCGCGCCGAAGCCGCCGCCCAGGTGTCGGTCCTGCGCACCCTTCTGGAAGCCGGCACCCTCCACGCCCGAGCCGCCCAGGAGGGCACCGAGGCCATCGCCATCCTCCACACCCTGACCGGCCACCCCGCGTCCCTTCCGCCACCGGCACTCCCGGCCACGGCGACACCCCTGGCCCCCGCCCCCGCGCCTGTCCCGGTTCACGTTCCGGTGACGGCGGAGTGGGCCGACCTGCGTTCGCTGTGCGACGCGGCGACGCGGCAGGGCATCGCGGCGCTGCGGTTCGGTGACATCGCGGGGGCGCGGGCCGCGTACGAGCTGGCCGGGGCGGTGGTCGGCGGGGAGCCGGAGGGGCCGGGGACGGGGGACGAGAAGCGGTCACTGGCGTTACGCGCGCGGCACAACATCGCCGACGTGCTGATCGAGGAGGGCAGGCCGGGCGCGGGGCTGGCCGTCATCGAGAAGGTGCACCGCGTGCGGTCCGCCGCGGCGGCGCCGTCCGGCACCGACGCGGCCTGGCGGCGGGCCACGCTGACCGCGGAGGTGCGGGTACGGGCGCTGACCCGGTCCGGCCGCGTGGTCCCCGCCGTCCTGGCCGCCGAGGACCTGGTGGCCGACCGCAGAGGCCGTCTCGGCGGCGTGGACAACATCAGCACGGCGAGCGCCCGGGTCACCCTCGCCGAGGCCCTGCTCGCCGCGGGCCATCCCGGCGAGGCGCGCCACCACATCGAGGACGCCTGCCAGTACCGCCGGGGCCGCCTGGTCGCCACCGGCTACTGGCCGCAGTACGACAGGGTGCTGCTGGCCCAGGCCCACCTCGCCCTGGGCGCCCCCGGCACGGCGGTGGAGATCCTGGAGGAGGCGCCCGTCACCGGCGAGTGGTTCGCCACCCGGGTGTCCCTGCGCCTGGCCCTCAACGCCCGCCGCCTGCTGGCCCTGGCCCACGCCGCCCTCCGTGAGACCGACCTGGCCCTCGCGGGGCTGCGCACCCTGTCCGACGTCTTCACCTCGCGCCCCGCGGGTGACGCCCTGGCCCTGGTGGTGTGGCGGGACCTGTGCGAGCTCCTCATAAAACTCGGCGACACGACGTCGGCCCGCTGTCTGCTGTCCCGTATCGTCCAGGCCGAGCCCTCCGCCGCCGACGACCTTCCCGGCCACGCCTACACCCTGCTCCTGCGCACCCTCCTCGCCGGGCACGAGAGCGGCACCCCGTCCGCGGCCCCGCACGATCCGGCGCCCTTGGACGGCCCGCCCGCCGGCCACCTGGCCTGCCGCGACCACGCGACGTCCCCCGACGGCGCCCCGGAGACCGCGGGGGCGCGCCACGACTCGGGGGGCGACCTCCCCGAGGCGCCTGGCGGCGCGGCGCAGGGCGCCGCCGAGCTGGTGCGGCTGGGCCTCGACCCGGCGCACCCGGTGCTGCTGCGCGTCGCCTACGAGGAGGCGTCCCGGAGGGGCGCGCACGATCCCGCCGCGGCGGAAGGCCTGCTCGCGCCGCTGCTGTGCCGACGCCCCCTGGCCCACGGCCGCCCCGCGGTCGGCGACGGCCACCCGCTGCACCTGGCCGCCCGGGAGCTGGCCGACCAGTTCGCTCTCCCCCGCCCCGCCGAGTCCGGCCCCGCCTGGGACGACTACTGACCGGGAAGCCGCGGCGCGCGGGTCAGCGCCGCGGCGGCGGGGAAGGCCGCGCGGGCGGCGGCCCACCGGTCGAGCAACGGCCCGGTCAGGGAGGCCGGCAGATACGGCGCGAGAGGCCCGAGGTCGTGTCCCCCGAGCAGAAGCAGCGGCCCGCGCACGTACACCGCGGCGAGGCGCGGCAGGGGCGCGAAGTCCGGCGAGGGACCGGTCGCGGCGGCACGCAGAGCGGCGGGCACCTGTCCGGCCGACGCCAGCCACGCGCCGTACCCCGGCAGGCGGCCGATGCGCTCGACCAGTCCGGCGCGCAGCCACCGGGCCTCGTCGAGCTCCCCCGCCAGCAGGCAGGAGACCGTGGCGAGCACCTCGACGGCCATCGCGTAGGTCTCGGCGGCCATCAGCCCGTACCCGAACTCGACGCCCAGCGGGGTCGCCGCGAGGTGGTCCAGGTGGGCGCCCTCGTGCACCCCGCGCCAGATGCGCTCCTGCGTCGGCGCCGCCCGGCGCGGCACGTCCACGAACACGTCCCGCGGCCCGCCCGGGGTGGGCAGCCGCATCCAGCACCGCCCCGCGAGGCCCGCGCACCGATCCGCCCGCACGATCGTGTACATCCCGCACGGCGAGGGCCGGTGCCGCTCGCCCCAGCGCAGATCGGCCGCCGCCCCCTCCCGCGTCCCGCCGCCCGACGGTTCCCCCGGGCAGGCCTCGGCCACCGCGTCACAGAACTCCCCGATCGCCCGGCACGCGTCCCACACGGCCGAGGAACGCCCCAGCGCGACACACGCGGCCCCCGGCTGGGCGGCGCGTCCTGTCGCGAGGTAGTACGGCGGCACGGGCCCGGCCAGCGCCCGCAGGGCCCGCAGCCGCGCGGCGTGGCGGCCCGCGTAGCGGATCCCGACCTTCCGCACCACTTCGTCCAGCCCCCGGAACGCCTCCGCGGCCCCCCGCGCGGCGTCCTCGTCCAGCCCTTGCAGGACGCCCGCCGGTTCCCCGTCCAGCCCTTGCAGGACAGCCGCCGCGTGCCCGTCCAGCCTCTGGAGGACGCCCGCCGCGTCCCCGTCCAGCCCCTGGAGGACGGCCGCCGTGCCGCCCGCCGCCCCGTGGAGGACATCCGCCTCCCCTCCGGCCGCCGCCCCCAGCCCGGGCAGGACCGCCGCCGCGCCGGCCGCCCGGCCCGGCCCCTGGAGGACCTCCGCCGCGCCCGAAGCCACCTCGCCCAGCCCGTGAAGGACGTCCGCCGCGCCCCCGGCCGCGCCGCCAGGCCCGGCCAGGACGGTCACCGCCCCCGGCACGCCCGCCATGGGACCGGGGGCCCGCACCCCGTCCGGCGCGGCGACGCCCCCGCGCCCGGGCACGGCCCCGCCGGCGCCCGCCGCGGCGGCGGGGGCCGGCGCGTGGCCCGTCCGGGCGGGGGTGCGAGGCACGGCGGCGTGCTCGGCGAGGGCGAGCCCGGCGAAGGCGATCTCGGCCCAGCCGCGGGTGCGCCAGGCGGCGGCCTCACGGCCGGTGGCGGGCACGCGGGTCGCTTCGGTGGCCGCGGCGACGGCCCACGCCCGGCTCACCGGTCCGCCCAGAGGCGCACGCGCAGCAGCCGCCGCTCGGGGTCGGTGAACGGGGTGCGGCCGTGCAGGGTGCGGCGGTTGTCGATGACGATCACGTCGCCGGGGTTCTGGCTCAGGCGGGTGGCGGGCGCCCGGCGCAGCCCGGACTCCAGCACGGTGGCGGCCTGCGCCTGCGGCGGGCACAGGGGCCCGAGGTTGTCCCTGCGCCAGCGCACCGTCCCGTCCCCCGGCAGCACGGGCATCGGAGGGACGGCCGCGGCGGCCTTGCGGCTGAAGACGTCAGGGGGCGTCCAGGTCCAGACGGGCTGGGCGAGCCGTTCCAGCGCCGTCTCGCCCGCCGGGTCACGCCGCAGGGTGGCGACCACGTCGCGGGCGGTCAGCAGCATGGTGTCGCCCCCGTCCGCCGCCGGCCGCACCACGAACAGGCAGATGACGTCCTCCGGCCGGCTGTGGTACTGCGCGTCGGTGTGGAACGCCGCGCCCCCCGCCCGCATCGAGAACGTCGCGCCGGGTCTGGTGGTGCGCGGCGCTACGGTCCAGATCTCCCGCCCGCCGTCCCTGCTGGACGGCCTGCCGAACCCGGTGGCGATGCGTAACACCCCCTCGGGGTCGGGCCGCCCGTGGGGAAGGAAGGGCGCGTCACTCAACACGGCCCAACCGCGGGCCGCCAACTCGTCCCGTGCCCGTGCGATCTCGGTCTCCCGCATGACTCCTCCTCGCGTGGGGTGGATGGGACGGGGCCCGCGTCACCGCGGGAACCGCCGTCCGGTGGGCGTGCACCGGACCCAGCAGCGCCGAGCGAATTGCGCAAAATGAGCAAAATGACGGAAAGGTACTCTTACTAGAGAACCGCTACCCCTGGTCACCCCCCGGCCGTCCGCGGGTCGTTCCCCGGTCGTTTCCCGCCCGGCCTCCTGACCGCCCGCCCCGCCGCACACCCCCACCCCCGTGACCCTCCGGAACAGCGACGATGATCCCCACGCCCCGCCTCTCACCCCCCCCCC